>NZ_JARHZJ010000024.1 GCF_029258205.1 Clostridium sp. | reverse complement strand
TGTTAGTATAAAATAGTGGACACGTTTTATCTAACTAATTAAAATAATATTTAGTTAGAGAAAGTATGTGTTTCTAATATGAGTAGTAGAAAAAATATACAGAAGATTACAAGGAAATGATATCAGGAGATTTATATAAGTCTGGAATGATAATTTCTTAAATAAGTAGTTAATATGGCATAGTAAAATCAACTATAAATTGATGGATAAAAGCTAATAAAGAAATAAAAATATCTAAAGATGAGGTTATAACTGAGATAGAATTTAAGGCTTTGAATATAGCATAAATAAGTTCAAATTTTTGTGTCCAAAATATTTACCCAAATGTAACTTTATTTAATTATAATTTATATTTTGAACCTAAAAATCCAATTACAACCCCACATGAATTTGTAGATGAAATTATTGATTATTTTTCTAAAAAATCAATTTGTTTCAATATTATATGAATGTATGGAACCTAAAATAAAAATAATTAGGTGGTGTTTAAGGTGAATTATATTGAAGATATAAAAAATTATGTTCCTTTTAACGAACAAGAAGAAAAAGATAAAGATTTATTTTTAAGATGTCTAAATAATTTTGATGATATATTAACAAGAAATAATACAATTGCTCATTTAACCAGTTCAGCCTTTGCTGTAAATAAAGAAAGAAATAAATTTTTGATGATTCATCACAACATATATAATTCTTGGGCATGGACTGGTGGTCATTCAGATAATGAAGAAGATCAACTTAAAGTTGCAATTAAGGAATTGAAAGAAGAAACTGGAGTTAAAAATCCTATCCCTCTTTTAGATAAAGCTTTCGCATTAGATGTGTTAACAGTAAATGGTCACATAAAAAGAGAAAAATATGTTTCATCTCATCTTCATTTAAATCTTACTTATCTAATAGAATGCTCAGAAGATGAAACACTTATACTTAAAGAGGATGAAAATAGTGGTGTTATGTGGATTCCTTTTAATGAAATAAGTAACTATTGTAATGAAGCTCATATGATTCCAATTTATGAAAAGTTAATAAAAAAACTTAACTCTATAAAATAAAACTTGTATAAATTAAAAACTAATAAAATAAAAAAATATACACTTAGTTTAAAAAGTTACTCTCTCTAAACTAAGTGCATATATTAATTTCTATTTCATTGGATTTTTAGAAGTTGATGTCCATTGATTATCTCCTGCAGTTTTAGGCTGTCTATCTTTTGCTGGAACCATATTAGGGTCTACAGTTGTTGATACCCATTGATTATTTGTTGCTGATTTTAATTTTTTTCCCATGAATAATTACCTCTTTCTATTTTTTTATTAAAATTTTTTCAAACTTATTTTTTGTAATTATATTTTTTTCATCCTAGGTATTTATTAGAAACTTTAATTGACTTATTTTAAACTTTTGATATATAATATATAAAAACTAAATCATTAAAAGCTTTGATTAGGAGTAGTAATATTATCTCATAGCCTAAAGAGAGTTGTGGTTTGCTGTGACACAATGGTATGAAAATATGAACTTACCTATGAGCATATGTGTGAAAAAAAGCACATACGGGAAAAACCCGTTATAAAATCAAGTGAGGAAAAGAAATTTTCCTAATAAGAGTGGTACCGCGAATATCCTTTCGTCTCTTAAATGTTAAGAGATGGAAGGTTTTTTATTTGTTTTTATTTAATTCTAGCAAATAATATTAATTATATAAACTTAGAGGAGGATTAGTTAATGGGTAACTATAGTACTGCCATAGATAAGAAATGGCAAGACAAATGGGCTGAATCAGGCCTTTATAAATTTGATCCAAATAAAGAAGGTGAGAAACTTTACGTTTTAGAAATGTTCTCATACCCTTCAGGTAGCCAATTACATGCAGGTCACTGGTTTAACTATGGACCAGTTGATTCTTGGGCTAGATTTAAAAGAATGCAAGGATACAATGTATTCCAACCAATGGGATTTGATGCTTTCGGTTTACCAGCTGAAAACTTTGCTATAAAAACAGGAATACACCCTCAAGATTCTACAATAAAAAATATAGCTAAAATGGAAGAACAATTAAAAGCAATGGGCGCTATGTTTAACTGGGAAAATGAAGTTGTAACTTGCTCACCTGAATATTATAAATGGACTCAATGGCTATTCCTAAAATTATACGAAAAAGGATTAGCTTATAGAAAAAAAGCTCCTGTAAACTGGTGTCCATCATGTCAAACAGTTCTTGCTAACGAGCAAGTAGTTGATGGAGCTTGTGAAAGATGTTCAACAGAAGTTACTAAAAAAGATCTTACTCAATGGTTCTTTAAAATAACTAACTATGCTGATGAATTATTAGATAAATTAGATGGTTTAGATTGGCCAGAAAAAACAGTTGCTATGCAAAAACACTGGATAGGAAGATCAACTGGTTCTCAGGTTAACTTTAAAGTTAAAGATAGTGATTTAAACTTTGATGTATTCACAACAAGGGTTGATACTTTATACGGAGTTAGTTATGTTGTTTTAGCTCCTGAAAATCCATTAGTAGATAAAATAGTTTCAGCTGAACAAAAAGAAGCAATTGAAAATTACAAAGAAGAAGCTAAAAAACAATCTGATATAGAAAGACAATCTATTTCAAGGGAAAAAACTGGTGTGTTCACTGGTGCATATGCTATTCACCCATTAACAGGTAAAGAAGTTCCTATATGGGTTGGTGATTACGTTCTATCAACTTACGGAACTGGAGCTGTTATGGCAGTTCCCGCTCATGATGAAAGAGATTTTGCTTTTGCTGAAAAATTCAATCTTCCAATAAATAGAGTTATAGAGGCTAAAGATGGTGGTGAAACTACACTTCCATTCTGTGAACAAGGTATATTAGTTAACTCAGGTGAATTTGATGGATTAACTACAGCTGAAGCTAAAGAAAAAATAGTTGAAAAACTATCTTCACTTGGTCTTGGAGAAAAGAAAGTTAACTTTAGATTAAGAGACTGGTTAGTTTCAAGACAAAGATACTGGGGAGCTCCAATTCCTGTAGTTTACTGTGAAGAATGTGGTATAGTTCCTGTACCTGAAAGTCAATTACCAGTTGAATTACCATATGATGTTGAGTTTGCTCCAGATGGAAAATCTCCACTAGCTAAGAGTGAAGCATTTGTTAATACAACTTGCCCACATTGTGGAAAACCAGCTAAAAGAGAAACTGATACTTTAGATACTTTCGTATGTTCATCATGGTATTACTTAAGATATCCTGATAATAAAAATACTGAGGCTCCATTTAATCCTGAGATAATCAATAAAATTTTACCAGTTGATAAATATGTTGGTGGTCCTGAACATGCTTGTATGCATCTTCTTTACGCAAGATTCATAACTAAAGCTTTAAGAGACATGGGATACCTAAACTTTGATGAACCATTTACTTCATTAACTCACCAAGGATTAATCTTAGGACCAGACGGATTAAAAATGAGTAAATCAAAAGGAAATACAATATCTCCTGATGATTATATAAAAGAATATGGTGCTGACGTATTTAGAATGTATCTAATGTTTGGTTTTGCTTACACTGAAGGCGGAGCTTGGAGTGATGATGGAATCAAATCTGTAAATAGATTCGTTGAAAGAATTGAAAGAATCATAGATACTGCTAGAGAAGCAATATCAAAAGGTGAAAATAATAAAACTACAATGGATAAGGCTGAAAAAGAGCTTAATTATTGGAGACATAATACTATAAAATCTGTTACTGATGATACAGATAAGCTTCAATTTAATACAGCAATAGCTAGAATGATGGAGTTCATAAATGCTTTATCTAAATATACTCAAGAGAAAGAAATGAACCTTGATTTCTTAAAAGATGTAGTTTCTGATTATCTAAGATTATTAGCACCATTTGCACCTCACTTTAGTGAAGAACAATGGAGCTTACTTGGAAATTCATACTCAATCTTCAATGAAGCATGGCCAAAATTTGACCCTAAAGCTTTAGTTAAAGATGAAGTTGAAATAGCTATCCAAGTTAATGGAAAAATCAAAAATAAAATAATGGTTTCTTCTGATTTAGATGAAGAAGGCATAAAAGCTGCTGCTTTAGCTGATGAAAAAATCATAGCTTCAACAGAAGGAAAAACAGTTGTAAAAGTAATAGTTATAAAAGGTAGACTTGTGAATATAGTTGTTAAGTAATATAATATTAACGTTGCAAATTTTTTAATGGATTAAAGTTAATACTAATCTTAATAATTAACACTTTTAAATAACAAATTATATATTATACTATGAAAAGGTATCTAAACGCTGAGATTTAACTCCGTTTAGATACCTTTAAATTTTACATTGTTATATGATAATTATTTTTATCAACTTTTATTTCTTTCTCAAAAACTTTATAATATTCTGACTCATGTCCTCTTAAATCAATGTTATCCATTAATTTTATATTCTCAACTATATTATTATCTATTGCTTCTAAAAACTCATCTTTATTTCTAACTAATTCTGTTTCTTTTGCAACATCATAATAAGTATATCCAAAGACTCTTTTTTCATTAATTAACTGATTATTATCACAATTTAAAATTCCACCATCTCTAAATTGTCCTCTTACTTCAATTGGAGAATTTATTTTTATATCTCCTTTTAGGTAAACCTTTGAATCTTTCCCTAAAATATCAATACCAACTCCAGATTTATTTTTTAAATCAAGATTATCTAAGGTTACTACTCCATTTTCAACTTTTAATCCATTACCCCTTTCTTGATTATTTACTATTCTACAATCATTAATGTGAATATTCTTTCCCTCTAAAATATTTACTGCTCTATTAAAAGTAGATTTTATAAAAACGTTTTCTAAAGTTATGTTATCTCCTGATATAGTAATAAGGTTATTCTTATTATTTAACACCTCATTATTATCTTTGCATACTATATTTAAATTTTTTAGCACAATTCCATCTCCCTGTAGTGTAAAAAAATCTCTATTAAGATTTTTAGCTAGTTTAGGAACATAGAGACTGTATCCTTGACCATCTATTACAACATTTGAAGTCATTATATCTACTCCATTAGAAATTAAATTACTCAGATCAATATCTCTTGATAATTTTATCTCTTCTAAGTTCCCATTATTTATTATTTTTAAGAATTGTTCTGTATCTCCTACTGTTTTTTCTATTCTAAAAATATAACCATATCTTTTACTGTCACTTAAGCTTTGATTTATAACTGAATTATCTTTGTTTTTCTCTATTAAATTTACTTCTTTGCCTAAAACTACGCTACTGGAGAGGTTATTTACTACTATAGCAGTTGCTATTATTTTTGCCACTTTTTTATGTGCCATACTAAACTCACCTCTTCTTATTATTTTTATTATGAACTAATTATATCATTTTTTGTATAGGTTTTCAAAAGATAAATTATAGATTTTTTTTACATATCATAGATTTTTTTAACTTTATTAAAATATATATACTAGTCTAAATTATATATTCTATTGTAATTTAGAAAATTAAAATCTAAATACAAAAAGGTTATAATATGTTTTATAAATTAATATCATTATTACAATTAATATAATAATTTCATAATAAATCATATTATAACCAAATTGAAAAATTATCAATTTAAATTTTCTAATTTATTAATAAATAAATTAATAAATATTTAAAACATATATCTTTATGAAATAATAAATATTAAAGAACTTTTCCAAATTCTTTAAGTATCTCTAATACCTTATTCTCATCTATAGGTGAAAAATACTCAATATACTTACTATGATTAAATCTTGTAAATAAGTCCTTTGACATATCCATCCATTCTTCTAATATGTAAACCCATATTATTTCACTAGTTGGACAACTTAATATAAATGACTCTACTCCAAAAAAGCTATACTCTCCAATATCATGAAGTTTTGTTAATTTTACATAATCTTTAACAACTTTGGTTGTTAATTTATATTCATATATATCAACATAGAAAAAGTCAAACTTTTCTCCTTCTGCTTTAAACCCATCACCTTTTACTATTCTTATCTTAGGATTTTCTCCAAAATTTTCTAAATATAAACCGATTATTTCTTCACTCATTTCATAGACAACTATTTCTTTTACCTCATCATTTTTTGCTATTTCCTGAACAAAGTATCCTAATCCTAAACCTAGAACTCCTACTTTACCTTTTGCTCTCTTTATACTTTCAAAAGCTCCTTGAATCTCATGTGGTGCAATTCTCATCCAAAGCTTCGCTCCTTCATATAGTTCTATAGGACTTTCTTTTAATTGCTGCTTATGCTCATATAAATAGCCAGCAAATTCTTTTCTCTCACTATATCTAATAGTAAAATTACCTTTTTTATTCTCTTTTATTTTATTTTTATATTCTTTTATTTTTTCTTCACAATAATCTATATTATACGGTATCATAATTTTTCTTTCCCAACTTTCCTAAAACAATTTATTTTTAATACTCTATAGTTTAAACTAATTCTGATTTCTAAATATAGATAAAAACAACCTTATTAAACTTCATTACTAAATTAAGTTCTCTCTAAATATATATTTAAAATAAACATTTATTTTAAATATAAACTTTTATTGAAATGTTAAAGCTTAAAACTCATAATAATTATATTTTTAGTATACTTTCATATTTTATTTAACTATTTTATTTTAATTTGATATAATAAAGTTCTCAACATATTTTTTATAAAAATCTTTATATTATTACAAAAATATTATAATTAATTTCTACTTTTTACTATTTATATATGGAATAAAAACTTCATATTTAAATTCCTACTAGAATAGTCTTGATTTATTTTGTTTAAAATTATATAATTTAATCAATTAATATTAATTATTAATTAATTGAAATTAAGTAGGTGATCAAATGAAAAAGGTAGCAATGAGCGATGATGCTTATATTGAATTTAAAGAGTTCCTAAAAGCCAATGATATAGATAGTGATGTTATTAGAATAAACTTTGGTGGGAACGGACCTATGGGCCCTATGTTCTATGTATCTGCCGGAGAAAAAAATGAAGGTGATGAAGTTGAAGTAATAAAAGACTTAACTTTTGTTATTGATTCTTCTTTAATCGATTTATTTTTAGGTTTCTCAATACTTTCTGATGAAGAAAATTTTGGTGAAGGATTAACTCTTGATCCATTAATGAGTGATTATGAAGGTAGTGGTTGCAGTGGAAATTGTGGTAGCTGCGGCAGCTGTCACTAATTAAAATTTTAGTGTGATATTATTTTAAAATATATTAATAATAAACTATATAAAGCAATTTTGCTTTAAATTAAAATTTAGGAGGAAATAGATATGTCAGTTGTTAAAATGAGCAATGAAGCTTATACTGAGTTCAAATCTTTTCTACAAGAAAACGGCATAGAAAAATTTGACATAAGAATAAATCTAGCAGGAGTTGGCTGAGGAGGCCCAGTATTTAATATTGTTCTGGATGAACAATCAGATAATGATGAAGTTGTTAAAATCGAAGATATAACATTCTTCGTTGATAAAGAACTTGTTAAAGATTTTGAAGGATTCACTCTACTTTCTTCAGATGAAAATGGTGGTAGAGGATTATCTTTAAAACCAATTAAAGAAAGTGAAGGCGGATGCTCTTCTTGCTCAAGCTGTCACTAATTTTACATATAGAGATGGATTTTATTCCATCTCTATTTTTTTATATTTTTTTAAATTAAAACTATAATAAAAATATAAATTTTATTTAAGTATTTTAAAATTAATTTATATTACTTAAAATAATAATTAAATTTGAATTTACTCTTTTTAACTTTATTCATTAAAATTTTTAAATTGAATTAATTTCAATATTTTTACTAATACGGTTGTTTCTGTTTAATTTTAGTATTATAATTTAATAAATGCTTTATTTTCAAGGAGGAGAGATAATGAATACAACTCTAGTAAACTTAACTCCAACTAAAGAACAAAGAAAATACCAAGAAGATGAACTAATAGCTTTTTTAGACCTTCAAATGAATACATTTACAGCTAATTCTGAAAACAATGATGAGGCTCCTTCTTTATTTAAAAAAGAGACTTCATTTAACACAGATATATGGATAGAAAACTTATTTAAATTTGGATTTAAGAAAGTTATTTTAACTGCTAAGCTTAATAATGGTATTTGTTTATGGCAAAGCAATTGTTCAAAAGTTAATATAACTAATTTTTCTTTGAAAGATAATTATGATGATTTAGTAAAAAAAGTTAGTAAATCTTGTAAAAAGTTTGGACTTAAATTTGGTATTCATCTTACTTTAAAAGATTATCTCACTTTAAACTTAACTCCTGAAGAATACGATAATTACTATATATCTCAATTAAAAGAACTTATGACTAATTATTCACAGGTAAGTGAAGTCATTATGGATATAACCTCTTTAGATCAATATTATGAATCCCTTGATTTTGAAAAATACTTTAGGACTATTAAAGATATAAATCCTCAATGTATGATATCTAGTCCTATTGGACCTGATGTTCGTTGGACATATTATTCTAATATAGAGTCATCTAAAAACTATTTCTACTCTTCTGTAAATTTAGATTTTTTAAAAGAAGATTTTAGCAATGAAAATATTAAAAAAGGAAATATTTATGGAGACACTTGGATTGTCGGTGAAAGTATTTACTCTCTATCTCAATGTTTAAAACATAATAAAGATTCATTATCAAAGCTAAAACATGTGTATAATAATTCATTAGGAAGAAACACAAATTTAGTATTAGTTTTATCTCCTAATACTTATGGATTATTAAATGATAATGAATTAAGTCTACTTTCTAATTTTTCTAAATATATAAAAGAAACTTTTTCTAATAATCTTATTAAGGGATCCTCTATATTAGCTACAAATTCATCTTCTAGCGATAGCTATAATTTAATTGATGACTATAAGAAATCTTATTGGATAGCTAATAAAAATGCTGTTAACCCTTATATAGAAATAAATTTCAAAACTATCACTGAATTTAATATTTTAGAAATTAGAGAGTGGATTGCTGAAGGTCAAAACGTAGAAGAATTTAAAGTTTATGCATATAATAATGGTTGGTTTGAGCTTTATAATGGTACTTCTATAGGATATAGACATATAGCAAAACTTAATAATATCAAAACTAATAAAATTAAGATTTCATTTACTAAATATAAAAATCCACCTATGATTAATCATATTGGTGCATATTTGGGATAATTTTAATAAATAATGTTCTATAAAATAAAAAAATAAATGTAGTAAGTAACTCCTTAAAACTATACTTAATAAAGTTTATGCTTTTAAAAAAGAGTTGTATCAAAACTTATAATTAAAACTTATAATTAAAACTTATAAATATATTCTCTTTATATTTTTATTAGTTTTATTGATCTTTGTTTTGGTATAACTCGCTTTTATTTTACTGTTAAATTAAAATAATTTTTTTGTAAATATAATTAAGTAAAGTTGTATTAATAATAAAATTCCATTAAAATTATTCTTATAATATAATTTCAATATTTTGTAATTACTGGAGGTGCAAAAAATGAATACAGCTTATGACTTTATAATTACTTTAATATTAGCATTTGTATTAGTAATGATGAAACAATATATTTTTGCATTACTTATTATAATAATCTATGCTTTATACAAATATAATAAAAAAAAACCTTATATTTTAGCTTATAAAGGTAATATTTCCTTTAGAAATGGTGAAAGAGAAAAAGCTCTAGAACTTTATAAAAAAGCTTGTACATATAAAAATGCTAGTGATAGCATAAAACTTCAATATGCATATCTTACTCTTTACTTAGGTAATTTAAAAGAAGCCACTAAGCTTCTAAATGCTATTGATTATGATAAACTGCCTGAAAGATTAAGAGCTTCTTATACAATGACAGATTCTCTTATAATTTGGAAAAATGGTGATTTAAAAAAAGCTATTGAAAACTTAAAAAATCTTCACACACAATATGAACACACAACTGTTTATGAAACTTTAGGATATTTCTTAATATTAGATAAAAGATATGAAGAAGCCTTAAAATACAATCTTTTAGCTTATGAATATGATCAAGATAATAAAGTTATAATGGATAATTTAGCTCAATCTTATTATTTCACTGGAAATATAGAAAAAGCTAAGGAAGTATATACTAAACTTTTAGAACAAGATCCTGGAATACCAGAACCATATTATTATTATGGCTTAATACTAAGAGATGAAGGAGATACTAACGGAGCTTTAGAGTCTTTCGATAAAGCATTAACTAAAAGAGAGTCATATCTTTCAGCTCTTAATAAAGATAAGATTAGAGATGCTATATCAGAATTAAACATATAGTAAAAATTTGATGTATAAAAAATATAATAATAAAACTTACAAACAGTATGAAGAGAATTACTAGATTTCGCTTCATACTGTTTGTAAGTTTTGTAAAAAGTTATTTTTATACAGACCTTCTTAATTTTATTTTTCTAAAGCTTTATTAAATTTTTCTTCTATAAATTTTCTTGAATTTTTTATCTCAACTCTATAGTCACCAATTCCTGTATACCAGAACTCAGTAACAAATCTTCTTACTCCCATGTTATATGATTCTTTTATTATACTTTCAAAATCAACATGTCCAGTTCCAAATGGAATTTCCCTAAACTTGCCTGGTTTTGTTTCTTTAAGATGAACAGCCATTATGTGACCTTTACCACTTCTTAAATCTTCAATAACACTTTTATTATATTTAGTAGCAGTATTAGTTATATTTCCACAGTCAGGATAAACACCTAAGTATGGCGAATCAATCTTTTCAACATAACTCATAGCTTTTTCAACTGTGTTCATAAACTCAGTTTCCATAGTTTCAAAAGCTAAAATTATTCCTGATCTAGAAGCCATTTCAACAGCTTTTTTTAGATTTTCATAGAATAATTTTATTGTTTCTTCACTACTCTCTTCATAATAAACATCATACCCTGCTAATTGAATTATCCTAATTCCTAAGTCATCAGCTAACTCTATGGCCTTCTCCATTATTCTCATACCACGATTTCTAGTTGTTTCATCTGTACTTCCTATAGGATATTTTCTATGTCCACTAAGACACATAGTTCTTATTGGAAGACCAACTTCATACATAAGATCTACTAAAACCTGTCTTTCTTCTTTTGTCATATCAAGTCTTTTTAATTTTTCATCAGTTTCATCTATACTTATCTCTAAAAAATCAAAATTATTCTCTTTTGCACATTGAAGTTTTTCTCTCCAAGTAAGTGTATTAGGCATAGCTTTTTCATATAATCCAATAAAATATTCTTTCATCTTAATCAGCTCCTTTTCTTAAGCTCCTGTTTGTCCATAGTAAGCATTTGGACCATGCTTTCTTGAAAAGTGTTTATTTAATAAGTCATCAGACATGCTATCTACATTTTTATTTGCTAATATTTCTGTATTATATGCCATCATTGCTACTTCTTCTAGAACAACAGCATTATGAACAGCATCTTTAGCATCCTTTCCCCAAGTAAAAGGACCATGATTTTTAACAAGTACTGCCGGAATATTCTCTGGATTCATATCTTTGAATCTTTCAACAATCACAACCCCTGTATTATATTCATAATTTTCTTCAATCTCTTCTCTAGTCATATCTCTTGTACAAGGGATTTCATCAGCAAAATAGTCAGCCTGAGTTGTTCCATATGGTTTTATTCCTCTTCCTGCTTGTGCAAATATTGTCGCCCATCTAGAATGAGTATGAACTATTCCTCCTATATTCTTAAACTCCTTGTAAAGTTTTAAATGAGTATCTGTATCTGACGAAGGTTTATATTTTCCTTCAACAATATTTCCTTCCAAATCAACCACAACCATATCTTCTGGTTTCATTGTGTCATACTCAACTCCTGATGGTTTAATTACAACAAGTCCTTTTTCTCTATCTATAGCAGAAACATTACCCCATGTAAAAGTTACCAAATTATATTTTGGAAGAAGCATATTAGCTTCGTAAACTTCTTTTTTTAAGTTCTCTAACATATAAAATACCCTCCTTAGACTCTTAATATCAACCCTTATAACAAATTTGATTAATCAGTAACAATATATAATGCAGCTTGTCCTAACTCTCTGTTTGCAGATATTATTATATCTCTATCATCTTCATTTAAAACAGCAACATTACTTGGTCCAACTCCTGACTCAATAACTACAGTTTCAAATTCTAATTTTTCTTTATCAGTACATTGAATATAAAATAAATCTTTATCGCATCTTCTATAACCACCTATTATAGTTGGAACTCCTCTTAACTTACCACCCCAAACGACATGTCCAAAATCCATTTCTTTTGGATATTCATAAATAATTTTATATTCATCTCCATACTTTTTATTTATTCTAAAATGTTTACCATGGAATTCTTCAATAGTAACTAATTCTTCTTCACCATCTTCATCTATATCTATAACAGCTACATCACTTGTAGGTCTATCCATTATTTTTTCAATAATCCATTCCTCATCACCACTTTGAGGTGGTGTTACTCTAAATATTCCTTCTTGAGATGTTACTAAACCAACCATTTTGCCATCATGATATGCTCTACAATATCCATGGTTTTTAGTTAATCCTTCTTTTATAACCTTAAGCTCAATAGGATTATTTAAATCTTCTGGAAGTTCTCCTACATATATCTTACCTGGATCACTCCAATCATCTTTAAATTGCTTACTATTACATAAAACTGATCCTAAGAAATATAATTTTCCATTAGCTTCTAAAATATCGAAACGATGTACGTATGGTAGCTTAAATAATGTTTTTATTTCCCATTTTCCATTTTCATATCTTCCCCATACTATCTCAGCATCTTCTGATTGAAATGTAGGGAAAAATCTTTGAACTGCTAGAAAATCGCCATTTTTTCCTGGAATAGAAACTATAGACATTGTTCCTCCTGGTCCATCCCAAACAGTTGATTGTTTAAAATCATCCCCCTCATACATGAAACAAGAACCTTCTCCTTCAGTTGCTATAAGTATTTTTCTATCTCCATCAATAATAGTACTACTTGTTGCATAACATCTATGTAAGTTAGTTAAAAACTTCTTTTCTATTTTCATCTTATATTCCTCCTAGATTATAAATAATTAAAATAAATCCTTATTTATAACATAGTACCTATCTCTTAACTCTCTAAGAAATAAGTACTATATCATAACTTTTATATTTATTTATTTACTATATTTTCTACAATCTTTTCTTCAATTTCTTTTTCTGACAAAAGATTTTTAAGTCCTATAACGATAGTTCCTGAAGCCTTAGCTTTATCAAAATTTCCTTTTAATGCATCTGAGCAGAATACTACATCATAGCTTGAAGCTTCTGTTTTTGCTGCTCCTACACTTGTATGATGAATTGATACAGGAATATTTAACTTTTTAAATATTTTCTCTATTTTCATTTTTATAATTTGACTTGATCCCATTCCATTTCCACATGCTGCTATTACTTTTAACATAAATATCTCCTCCTAAATTAACACCAATTATTTCTATATATTTAAATTTCTATCTATTTTATTTTGATAGTTAGTACTAAAATTAACTATCAATTAATTTAAAGCTAATTTTGTGCTTTTTCCTTTTCTTTGTCTTCTAAATATCCTTCATAATCTTCAACTAACTTGAAGTAACCTTTTTTATTTTTAAAATATTGAATTTGAGGTATTAAAAGCATTCCTACTACTGCTATTCCAACCCCTATATAAGCAAACTTGTTCATAAGAACTCCAACTACTGGCCATAATGTATCCCAGTCAAAGTTTCCATGCCATCCTCCAAATTGAGCTAATCCGAAATAGTACGCTGCAAAAGCTCCACCTAAAACCTGTATAACTCCTGAAACGAATGGAATTATCATTGCAGCTTTTAATCCACCTTTTCTATTAGCAAATACTGCAAATGTAGCATTATCGAAGAATAATGGTACAAATCCACTTATTATAAGTACTGGACTTTTGAAAACTACAAGTCCTATTATTGCTATAAATTGACCTATAGCTCCGAATAAGAATCCAATAGTAACTGCATTTGGATGTCCAAATCCATAAGTTGCTGCACAATCTACAGCTGGTACTGATCCTGGAAGTATTTTATTTGAAATACCTTGGAATGATTCAGTAAGTTCTGAAACGAACATTCTAACACCTAGTTGTAATATACTTAAGTAAACTGCAAAGTTAAGTGATTTTTCTAATATGTAAAATAAGAAATTTGTATTTTGATTAAATCCCTTATCAATTGTATGCATTAAATCTGGTCCTAATATTCCCATAATTATTCCGAAGAAAATAGTCATTAATATACCAGTTGCTACAACGTTATCACTAAATATAGATAAGAATCCTGGAAGTTCTAAATCTTCAATACTCTTTTTACTATTTCCTATTTTTCCAGCTATTTTATCAGTTATCCAAACACCTAACATTTGTTGATGTCCTATAGCAAATCCACCACCTTCAGTAAGATCTTGACATGGCTCAACTGTAAGATTAGAAAATACTGCCCAGTATGTTCCAAGAAGTAATCCTAACATTACTACTACTCCCATATTACTTAAATTTGGGAAACAGAAAAATACTAACCATAAAGCTGTAGCTGATTGTTGTACCATTACATGACCTGTAATAAATACTGTACGAACCTTTGTAAATTTTCTAAGCAATACAAGTACTAAGTTAAATAAGAATGCTATAAGTAAAACTACCATCATCATAGAAAAAGATTTTCCTATATTTCCTATAGCCTCTTGAGCTGCTGTTTGTCCAAAATAAGGATCTATAACTGCCGCCTGTAAATTAAATCTATCCTTAAGTCCTGCAAGAATTGGACGGAAGTTACTAACAAGTCCACCTGCTGCAACATTTAAAATTAAATAACCAACTGTTGCCTTTATAAATCCTGCCAAAGCATCATAAAAAGGCCTCTTAAGTAACAAGTAACCAATAAGAACTATAAATCCAATGAAAAATGCAGGCTTTGTCAGAATGTTATTTTGGAAAAACTCCCAAATGTAGATTATAAAATCCATAATACTTCTCCTCCCATATCCCTTTTCTTAACTTGTTCCAATATTATTTAAACTGTTTTAATTTATAACTTAAAAACTAAATGAATTTAGTCTTACATATTTACTATAATTTCTACAGTACTTTAGTTTAAAACCTACCTAAAGCACTGTAGAAACTTTAAAACTTGTTTTTCAAAGTCTTTTATGCTAATTTTTTAAGATCCTCAACTGATTGAGCTTCTAGAAGCTTTTCTACAGTTTCTTCATCTGAAATTAAATCAACCATTTTAGTTAAATTTTTTAAATGTACCTCATTATCTACTGAAGCTAAAACAAAGAACAATTGAGCATCATACTCTTCACCTTCACCAAAACTTACAGGAGTATTAGTTTTCATAAAACATATAGCTGTTTCATTAACTCCATGTCCTTCTTGTGCATGAGGTATAGCTATCTTTGGTGCAATTACTATATATGGTCCATGTTTTTTAATACTCTTTATTATTAAATCCGCATATTCTTTTTCGATAACTTTTTCTTTTTCTAAGGGAGCACATGCAGCCTTAACTGCATCCTCCCAATTATCAAAGCCATCATGAAAAGAATATCTACCTTTTTCTATTAATTCTTTTAACATGATAATTTCCTCCACTCTTAAATCTTATAGGAATGAGTTATATGGTAAGTTTATATCTACAGAGAAACAATCATCAAATCCCCTTGGATAATGATATTCTCTCTTATCCTTATCTTCTGGGAATGTAAACTTTCCACCTACTTGCCATATGAATGGTATAAATTTATATTGTAATCTATATTTTTTCATATCATATAATGCTAAGATTTCATTTGTATCAGCTTGGAAGTTTGACCATATATCATGATGGAATGGTATTACTACTTGAGTATTTAACGCTTCAGCCATTCTTAAAATATCTACTGATGTCATTTTATCTGTAATTCCTCTTGGATTTTCTCCATATGATCCAAGAGCAACATCTATTTTATAATCATTTCCATGCTTAGCATAATAATTTGAATAATGTGAATCTCCACTATGATAAAGATTTCCTCCTGGAGTTTCTATTAAATAGTTAACAGCCTTATAATCCATATCTACTGGCATTTTTCCTCTTAAATCTCCTTCTGGAGGAGCTGTTATTAAAGCTGTTCTATCAAAAGATTCTAAAGCATGTAACTCTATATCTTTTATTTTTATTACATCTCCTGGTTTAACAACTATACATCTTTCCTTTGGAACTCCCCATCCTATCCATTTATCAACACATGCTTGTGGTCCTATAAATGGAACATCTTCTGAACAATTTTTCAAAACTGCTGCTGCAACATTTATATCTATATGATCGTTATGATCATGTGTTGATATTATTGCATCAACATTCTTTATTGCAAATGGATCTAATACAAAAGGTGCAACTCTTAAATTAGGTTGTAACTTCTTACCTCCACACATTCTTGCCATTTGATGCTCTGGATTTATGTAAGGATTCTTCTTTGTTCTTTTTCCACTTCCACACCAAAAATCTATACATATGTTTGTATTTCCTTGAGTTTTAAGCCATATTCCTGTGCATCCAAGCCACCACATAGAAAATGTTCCTGGTTTAACTACTTCATTTTCTATTTCTTCATTTAACCAAGTTCCCCACTCTGGGAATGTATTTAAGATCCATGATTCTCTTGTTATTTCATTTACTTGACTCATAATTATACCTCCGCCCCTTGATTATTTTATTTTTTGATTATTTTGATCGTTTTTAAATTCATTCAATCACTTTATGATTTAATTATATATTGAAATTGTTTTCTTCGCAAGTATTTTTTTATTTTTTATGTTTTTTTGCGCTATATTTCAAATCGTTTTAATTTTAATGTTCGTTTTGCTCATTTTTATGCTATGTTTAAATTGATTTATACTGTTCTTTTATGTACAATTATTATAAAGATTAATGCCAAGTTTAATAATAAATATATACTTTATAATAAACTTAAGTATTTAATCATCAAAGCTAAATATAACTTCATATTTCATAGAATTAATATCTATAGATTTTAATACTTCTTTAAATATCTATGTATAATTTAATTTTAAATTTATAATAATTATTGGAATATTTTGAGAAATATCGCTAAATAATATTAGTTAGGAGGAATTTATAATGAAAAATGCAAAAAGCTTTGTTTTTAAAAGGCAGCAAGCCATATTAGAATATTTAAAAGAAAATAAATTCGCTAAAACAGAAGAATTAGCTACTTTATTAAAAACATCTAATATAACAATAAGAAGAGATTTTCAAAACCTAGAAAAAGAAGGTTTTATAAGAAGAAAATATGGGGGTGCTGAACTTATTGAAGAATCTTTAAGTAAAGGAGCTTCAAGTGAAGAACCTTATTTAAATCATAGTTACGTTAAAACAGAAAAAATTAAAGATTCTATAGCTAAAAAAGCTGCTGAATTTATAAAAGACGGAGATAGTATATTCATAAATTCTAGTTCAACTGCAATAAAGCTCTTAGAATATATAGAAAATAAGAGAGTTATGGTAATTACAAACAATGGTAAAATCTTAGGTATGAATTTATCACCTAATGTAGAGATAATACTTACAGGCGGTGAAGTATACGGAAGAAAACAATCTATGGTTGGTGATATGGCTACTCAGATAATCTCTAAAATAACTGCAACTAAATGCTTTATTGGAGTTAGTGGTATAAATGCCAATTCTGGCCTTAGTACATCTATTCTCCAGGAAACTACAGTAAATATGAAGATGCTAGAAAATTGTAATGGTCCAACTTTTATATTAGCAGACAATTCAAAAATAGGTATACATCATAACTTTTCTAGCGGAGATATTTCTAAGGTTAATTATTTAATCACAAATAAAATAGAAAATGATAATGATGAACTTGAAAAATTAAGAGAAAAAGGAGTAAAAATACTATTCTCATAATATTTCAATATTATTTCTTATTAAATTTTTAAAAAATTAAGTAAAAAAGATAAGAGCAAATTAATTACTTTTATCTTTTTTACTTATATAACTATATATTTTTATAAAACTTTCATAAAATAGTTTGTATTCTTTCATTATCTAATTTTAATACATAAACTATTAAGTTATTATTGTGTCAATACATCCATTTTTAATATAGATTTTTCTTTTAATGCATTCATATAAGTATCTCTTGGACTTGTCATACCATGAACTTCTATACCAATTTCTCTAACTCCAAAAGTTCTATATTTTATATGAGAAAACATATATTCACATAACTTTATGCATCTATCACAATAAATACATTTTTCCTCATACCAAATAACTTTTCCATCACTAATTTACAAGGAACCTACTTCACATTTTTCCACAAGTTATACATTTATTTATAGTCTCAGGATTGTGGCAATATAAACATTCAAAATTACACCTCTCAAAAATATAACCATACTATTTCCTCGTCCATCAACACAAGAAAATTCAATTATCTTATTTATTAAATCCATAATATCACTTACTTTCTAACCTTGCTTTCAAAGGCATGAAAATTATTTTTAGTCCAAGTCCATTAGCTTTTTCTGACTCCCCAAATCTATCACTTTATTTCTCTTATACCTAGCAAAATATTTACAGCATCAGCTAACTCTACTACTCCAAACATTCCTGTAAATAATTTTTCTAAATAAATCATTCTTTTACTAAGAAATTTTATTAACCTGCAAAAGATTAAATCATATTGCAGGTTTTTTTGATATTAAAATAATTAATATATTTTTTTCATAATATAATAACAGATTTTCTACTTTTGATCTAATACTTTATATAAAAAATCAATTGCATCATTATAACTTAATCCATTATGACCTTTTTCTTTTTCGTAATGTAGTATAACTTCAATATCATTATAACCTAAAATATCATTACTTTCTTCCATACTATACAAAAATGGTATTAATTGTGTAGAGTTGTCTGCTACAGAACATAAATTTACATGCAAATAAATTTTAGGAACATAACCACTTTTTTTAAATGCCTCCATGATACTGAATCTTTCTTTATACTTTAGAGAATCACTTACATTATCAAAACAAAACGTTATCACACTATCTAATGCTTCTTTGAAAATCCACCTTGTAGTATCTAGTTGTGCATTGTCTGCAACAACCTTTGCACCTTTTAAATATATTCCCATAATAATTGATAGATAACCTCCTGCTGAAGTTCCATAAATAACCGTATTATCAAGGCTTATATTCATCTTTTCTATTATTGTTTTGAGTATTAAACTACTATTTTCAAGATAATAATTTTCATTTTTTCCTATGCCCCATCCAATCTGTAAATAATCATCTATATAAATAGTAGGATCCATACAGAAAACAGATGATGTTTTTATTTGATTAGCCCAGCTATGCCTTTGAAACACAGGTACATTTACATTTCCACCAGCAATAGCACCATTATTAAAAACTATCAATTTATCACTATTACTTTTTCTATTGATTAAATATTCATAAGGAACATCATCTTTTAAGACTCTTAGTACATATATATTATCATTTTCTATACTTATATTATTAAGATCACAATATTTTATTGTATACTCTGGATACGGCAACTTTTCAATTTTTGAATTAACACTTGCTGTTCCCAATACATTTTCAATTAAAGAGCTAGTTTTTTCTACTTCTGTATTAATATCATACTCATCACCTATACTAAAAACTTTTTTACATCCATCATATTTATTCAAATATCTAATTAATACCTGAGCTAATTCTTTTTCATTATAATCAATTATTGTTCCACAGTTATACTTTTCAATCAATTCTCTTGCCACTCCCACATCCGTTGAAATTATAGGTGTATTAAGCATAACACTTTCAACAAGAGCAAGGCTAAATCCCTCGCTTAATGAAGTTAAAATAGTTGCAACACTATTTTTTATATAAGGGTATGGGTTTTCAACAAATCCAAGTATTCTAACATTTTCATTGAGTTTGTTATCATTTATATATCTTTCAAGTTTTAAACGATCATCTCCATCTCCAAGGATATAAATTATAAAATCATCACGATATTCTTTTAATTCTTTTGCTGCTTTTAAAAGTAAAATTTGATTTTTATTATAATCAAGTCTTCCTAATGTTGTAAAAATCATTTTATCTGGAAGATCAACTGCTTTTTCACTTAAAAGTTTTATCTTCTCACCATCAACTGAATTTGAAATTTTAACTACATTTTTTGTTATTCCAAATAGTTCTTTAAGTGTATTTTTTGTTACTTCAGAAATAACTACAATTTTATCAAAAACTTTCAATACATTTGCTTGCATTTCATATTCCTGTTTTACTATTTTATATTCATTTGTGGTTTTATCAAGAATAGTATAATCAAGCTCACACATATCTCCTCTAATCCAAATAATTTTTTTACCTCCAACTATATATGAAGCCAAATATGAAGGAGCATTATGATTACATGCTATGATACAATCATATTTTTTACGAAGCCACTTGTTAAAAAGACTCGGATTTGAAAGTAACTTATAATAATTTTTTAGAGCTTTAACTTCATCTAATTTTTCATCTGTATAATCAATAATAGGTTCTAATAATTTGATATTATTATTAAATATTGAATTATTTGAATACTTAAATAAAGGCAAAATACTTATATCATATTTTGTGTTGTCAAATCTATTTAAAACATCTGCCAAAGATTTTTCAGTTCCATATCCATATGATACACTCCAAGTAATGAACAATATTTTTTTCATTATATCACCTCAATTTTTATAATATGATTAATATTGTGTTTTGGTGATGTGTTTAAATATATTTTGCCCATCTTACTCACAGAAGAATTTTTGCTATTTAACTTGGTTATTTAATTCATTAACAGTTATAGTTTTGCATCCTCTTTCTTTTAAAGCAGAAATTATCTTTAATATAGGAGAATTTTCATTAAACTCATATATTTTCTCATTACTTATACTATTATTTTTATTCTCTATACTACCTAAAAACATATATGGATGTATGAAAAATGCTGTTAAAATTTCATTGCTATAATTTTTAATTCTTATAGCTACTGTATCTCCATTATCCTTAACATATCCTAAGGGAGCAGGTACATATAATGTAGACTTGTTACTAAAGCTTATTAATGGGTTTAAGTTCCAATATCCAGCATAAGGTTCAAACATAATTGGAAAGTATTTTTCTATTATTTTTTGCTGATTTCTATCTGCTTTGTAATGGGGACTTTCAAAGAAACCTATAGGTATATTTAAGGTCTTAGCTGTTTTTAATGATGATTCAACTATTTCCACAACTTTATTTTTATTACTATTAACACTCCATTTTAGCTCTACCCCAACACCACTTATTTGCTTATTATGTTGATGAGTATATCCATGAAGACCAATTATACCACCTCTATTTATTAAATGATCTAACATATTTATAAAATGTACATTTTCAAAATTATTATTTTTAAGCAAATCATTATCTATGTTTTCCTTGGGATTTATGTATCTAGGTATCCAAGCTATATGAAATACTATATTATTAGCTTTAAAATAATCACTTAAGTATTTCATTTTTTCCATGTTATCATCTTTAGAAAAAACTCCCCCTGCACTAACATCTTCTAATCTTATTAAAGCAGCTTTTCCTTCATTAACTTTATAATTACAATTTATATTATTAGTTTTTCCCTCAAACATATAAATTGAGTTTTCATTTTCATACCAATCATCTCTTGCTTCAATAAGTTCTTTAAAGTCATTTATAGAAATATATTTTTTATTATCTAAATCTAAAACTTCTCCTCTTAAATCTAATTTATCTTTTTCTTTTATAATCTCTTTTTTATCTAAATCTATGTAGTTTTTATTTATCTTGCTTAAAATCTTATTTTCCTCAATTGATACTTGTCCATTTTTCTCTAAATCGTCTACAGAAATATAATACCTTAAATTCTTTTCATAAATTTTATCATTTAAATTAATTTGGTTATTATTAATAAATAAATTTAATCCTTCAACCCTGTTTATAGCTCTATTCTTCTCCCCATCTACTTTTAAATATTTTATTTCTTCTCTTTTAACATTAGAATTAAATGTTATTTTATTGCCACAAGCTTTTATATCTGTTATAGTATTTTTTCTAAATTTAATTATTTTAAATGTTATAACAATTAAAGCAACAAAAAAAATTATTAATAATGCTAAAACTATATTCTTGATATTTTTTTTCACCAAATTCCTCCTTATAAATTTTTATTAAAATACATCTTATAAATTAAACTAAAAATTTGCTGTTTAATTAAGTTATATTTTTAACTATATAAAAACAATATAGCACATATTGATTTTCAATTAAATCAATATGTGCTATATTTTTATTTTATCTAGCCCACTCATGAAGATTATCCTTCATTTCTTGTAAGCCATCCATAAGGGTATATCCATCCCCTTTTTCTTTTTCTAAATGTTTAACAATTCCAAAAGGTTTATTTAAACTTAACTGTTCTTTATCTGTTAAAACCCAAAGAGTTCTATAATTTATAGGTTTAACTTCTAAATCTTTTTCCCCAACTCCATCTGTAAAATACACAAGAATATGATTTCTCATATTATTTTCTTTTATATACCTAAATACTGGAGAAAATCTCGTTGAGCCATTCTTTTTACTTCTTGGCTTTATATCTTTTATTCCTTTTAAATCATATACTCTTCTTATTTCATCATCACATTCAATAACTTTTATTTCAGCATTTTTATTTTTTACTATACCTAAAACTTCTATTATTATATTTTCAAATTCTTTATCAGAGATTGATGCTGAAACATCTATTGCTATTAATATTTTAGGAATAGAATTTGGTAATTTTCCTCTAAGATCTAATCTTTCTGGAAGACGTCTATCTTTTCTTGTTATGGTTTTTCTATAACTTCCTCTTGTTGTAGGAATTATATCCTTTAAAAATTCACTCCAATTTATTTCTGGTTTTTCTTTCATTAGTAAGATTATTTTTTCTAAATCTTTAGGAGCCTTTCCCTTATATGCATTTATCGCTGTTTTCTTAGTTGTTCCCTCTAAACTATCTAAACTTATAGAAACCTCTTCCCATACTTCATGAGATTTTTCTTGACTTACCAAATCACCAGCATTTTTATTATCACCAGTAATACCATATTTTTTTCTTCTTTCAATTGATTTTTGAATTTCTTCTGCATATTTTTCCATAGGCATATCTGGTTTTAACTCTAGGTTATATTCTAAATTTACATAATCTAACCTTTTACTATAAGGAGGCAAATTCTTTATATACTGATTTATTGCTATATCCATAGCTATACTAACAGCAAGTTTTGAATATTTTTGACTTAAAGCCTTTTCCCTAGAATAATGAGACATCATTATATGATAAACTTCATGCTTTAAAAGAGCCTGAACCTCTTTTAAATCACATTCTAATATTATTCTTGGATTAAATACCATTGTGAAATATCCCATTTCTGGTTTAGTGGCTATGGGCCATTTAATATCAATTCTTATCTCTCTCTTTACATGAATCAAAAACTGACCAAAAAATGAATTTTCTTTATCATAAAGAGATATTATTACATTCTCTATTAAACTCCAAAATTCCCTCTTAAAATCATCTTTTAAAGGTTTATTCTCCTCTTCAGCTTCTATTACTATATTAAGAAGTTTTCTTCTAGTTCTTTCAAAATCCATAAGATTTCACCACCTAGTTATATATATCAAAGAATGCTTCTAAGAATTTATCCTCATTTAATAAATTTCTATATAATTTTTCTGAGTGATCACTTTTTATTTCCTTCATTATTCCTAATCTTAAATCCTTTGGATAACAAGATAATAAATCTGAGAATACTTCTAATTCTTTATTATAATCCTTTAATCCTTCAAGATAATATAAAGCACTCTTAGCTATTATATACATTCTTGAATGATTTTCACTCATTATTCTTTCTCTAATATTAAATCCTAAAACATCACTTTCAAAAATTTCTTCATTTGAAATTATAGGCTTATTAAGATTGCTTATATATGCTATAAATTCTTGCGCTATTGTTGAACCTACATTTCCCTTTAAAGCATTATATAATATTTCTTTAGAAAAGTTCTTTTTATTTAATAAATACACTCTATAAGCCTTAGAAACCCTTTCCCAACTTCTTGGAGTGGCTTTTATTGTTTCTAGTGAATTAGGAGTATGAAAATATTCAGGAAATGTTGATAAAAACTCTATTATATGTTCATGGATATTTCCTTCTCCCATTGCCCAACTCATCCATTCTTTAAGATTTGAACTAATATCTATCCAAACAAATCTATCTTCTTGGGCTGGATCCATTTCAATAACCTGATAATCACTATCTTCATAGTTATCATATTTATTTGATGGATTCATAGCTGCTAATATATACACATTCTCATTTAATTTATATCCATTTATCTCCTTATTTAATATAAGATTCATAAGTTCTTGTTGAACTGCATGCTCACATCTATTTAATTCATCAATAAATAAAAGAACCTTTTCTCCCTTTTCAATATGATCATCAATCTCCATAAGTTTTACATGTGTAGCATATTTTGTTATACTTCTTTTTACTACGTCACCTTTAAAGACAATTTCTTTCTTCTCTACCATTGGGAGACCACCTATTTCTCCCTCCTTAAGAAGATTTCCATCTATAGTAACTAAATGATAATTATTTATTCTACTAAGTTCCTTTGCTAAAGAAGTTTTTCCTATACCACTTTCTCCTATTAAAAGAGGTACTTCTCCTGTCATAAGAACTAAATTAACTGTACTTAACGCTTCTTTAAAATCCACTTTAGTGTCCCTTCTTTCTATAAATCTCCACCATGAAACTTACCTTATAGCCTCTCATAAAAGCATCTAACATAATTTAAAAATCATTCTATATTTTATATTGATAACATGCTGTCTACTAATATTACTTTTGCTCTTTTGCTTCCATATTCTTTGATAAATTCTACTTTATTCATCTCTAAAACTTCTAAATCAATAAAATCTAAAAGATAATTTTCATCAATATCATCTTCTGCAACCTTTTTTATAAGTATATCAATAACCATGTCAACTTCTATACTTTCATAAAGATATTTAACAACATTTATATTATCTCCTATGAAAATTTCTAAATCTTCATAAGTATAGTTTGGTAAGAAGTTTATCGCTTCAGCATCTTCCTTAACTGAAGTTCTCATTGCTTCTAAAGTAGGATTTTTTATAAATTTAATTGCTGACCAATGATTTTTAACAGATATAAGCTGAACTTCTGGTGATGGATCTTCTATATACTTTATTGCATCATAATCCCTAGAAACAGCTATTTGTTTTAACTTTTCTGAAGGATTTTTTACAAATTGTATAGCCCATCCCTTAGTTTTAACAGCCTCTTCAACTACCCTTTCTGAAGGTTCCTTAATAAGCTTTAAGGCATTCCATAAAGATTTAACTGCTAATATACATATTTCCTCTGATGGATTTTTAATATACTCTATTGTAGTTGGATTTCTTCTTACTGCTTCCTCTTTACATTTTTCACATTGATTCTCAACATATTGAATTGTAAACGGATTTTTCTTGATAGCCTCTAACTGCATCTCTTCTGATGGATTTTCTATTTCTTTTATATATAAGGGGTTTTCCTTAATCTTTTTTAATTCTAAATTATCCATAGCATTCATAAATTACACATCCTTAATTTTATTTTTCTCTCAATAAATGCTCAATCATTTTAAAAACCAAATAATGTGTTTCTCCGTTAAAGTTGAGTAATCCTATTAATTTCAAATTATATTTATTATTATATAACAATTATTATTAAACATAAAGACATAAAATAATATTTTAAAATAAACAATAAAAATTCTTTAATAAATTAATTTATGTCTGAATATCTATATTGAAATCAACTTTAACTTAAAATAAAGTTTAAAAAAATAAAAACACCACCTTTAAATAAGGTGGCATTAAAAACTACTTTTATTTAAATATTATAAATTATACTTATCTATATCTCTTTGTACAGCTCTTAATAAATTATTAAGTTCCCAAACTTCTCCATCTTCAATAAGTTTATTTAAACTTATTTGATATCTTGAAGCCTCAGCAACTTTTCCTATTGAAATAAGATTTAATATACTATTCATTATACTGCTTATAATATCTGATTTAACCTCAAATAATGTTTGAGCATCCTTTATTTCATCTTTTATTTCAAGCATTTCTTCATCTAAAGTAAATGCTGCATCAGCTGCTCGTTTTAATTTAAATTGTATGTCCTTTGGCAGATTCTTTTTATATTTATAATTTAAAGAATGTTCTATTGTAGCCCAGAAATTCATTGCTAAAGTTCTTATTTGGAATTCAGCAAGTATATCTTTTTGTCCATCTGCCATATTTATAGGATATTTTATAACCACATGATAGCTTCTATAGCCACTTGGTTTTACATTGCTAACATAATCCTTTTCATAAAGAACTTGCATATCTTTTCTATTCCTTATAATATTGACAACAGTATCTATATCATCAACAAATTGGCACATTATTCTTATACCTGCAATATCCTCCATCTCATATTGGATTCTATCTACAGGAATACTATATTTATTTGCCTTTTCTAATATACTAGATACCTCTTTTACCCTTCCAGTTACAAACTCGATTGGAGAATATTCATTTTTTCTTCTAAATTCTTTTCTAATACTTCTTAACTTTACCTTTAATTCACTTACCGCTTGATCATAAGGAGTTAAAAAGTCTTTCCAATTTTGTATAGCCATAGAACCACCTATTTCCTAACTCTCTTAGAGAGATTTATTTAACTCTCCTCGCTCATTATACCAAAAAAAATATTAAAACTAAATATTCCAAAATCTTAATTTTACATTAAACACTCTATTAATCTAAAATTTTCATTGGATCAAAATTTATAAAATCACAACTTGTAAGCTTATACTCTATTCCATCTCTCTCTTCATTTAATACTTTACCCTTAAGTGCCATCCCATGAAGATGTCCGTAAATAACTTTATCAACGCCAAATTCTTTAAAAATATTGATAAAAGCTGAATCCTCAAATTTCTCATTTGTAGGTGGATAATGTACCATGCATATTATATTTTCATGTCCTGCCTTTTTAGCACCTTCTAAAGATAATCTTAATCTTATTTGTTCCCTATCAAAAATCTTTTTGTCCTTTTGTGTGAATTTATCAGATCCTTCACAAATCCATCCTCTACTTCCACATATAGCCCAATCTTTATATGTAAAAAAATTATTTTGTATGAACTTTGTATTTTCATACATTTTATTTAACTTAGAAATACTTCCCCACCAATAATCATGATTCCCTTTAATTATTATCTTTTTACCCGGAAGTGAATCTATCCAATCTAAATCATCTTTACTTTCATCTGATTTCATTGACCAAGAAATATCCCCTGCTATTAAAACAGTGTCTTCCTCAGTAATTTTATTATTCCAATTTTCTTTTATCTTCTCATGATGATTACGCCACTTCTCACCAAATATATCCATTGGCTTATCTGTATTAAGTGCTAAATGCAAATCAGAGATAGCATATAACGCCATATTTCATCACCTTTCATATTTCTATTTAATTTTGCATGTAATTATTAGAGAAAAAATTTCTTTAGTACACTAAAATAAATCATCTAAACTAATCTACATTTTGTCAGTAATTTATTATACACTTTTATTAATTATATATACAAGTTTCAAAGTAATAGAAATAGCCTAATAAAAACAGTGCATTAAAAATAAAAAGAGTGTACATAGAATATATTACTCTTAATAATAATTATCTAATATATTCTAATACACTCTTCCCCAAAAAGAATTATACTAAAACTATTTTATTGTAATTTTTCTTACCTCTTTTAATTAAAGCTTCAGCATTTTCAAAGTCAGCCTCTTCTAATGTCTTTTTAAAATCAGAAACTTTTTCTCCATTTAATGATAATCCACCTTGCTTAACAAGTCTTTTTCCTTCAGCTTTTGATGGAACTATTTGAGCTTCAACTAAAACATCTAAAAGTTCAGATCCTAACTTATCTTTTCCCATTTCATAAGTTGGAACATTACTCATATCTCCACCTTTTCCAAATAAAGCTTCAGCAGCTTGCTCAGCCTTTTTAGCTTCTTCTTCCCCATGTATAAGTTTAGTTACCTCAAATGCTAAAACTTTTTTAGCTTCATTTATTTGAGAACCTTCTAAACTAGAAAGTCTTATAACTTCATCCATTGGAACAAATGTTAATAATTTTAAACATTTTTCAACATCTGCATCATTGACATTTCTCCAGTATTGGTAGAACTCGTATGGAGAAGTTTTCTCTGGATCTAACCATAATGCACCATTAACTGTTTTACCCATTTTTTGTCCTTCTGAATTAGTTAATAATGTACAAGTCATGGCATATGCACTATCTTGTGATTTCTTTCTTACAAGTTCAACACCAGCTATCATGTTTGACCATTGATCATCTCCACCTAGCTCCATTTTACAATTGTATTTTTTATTTAAAACATAGAAGTCATATCCTTGCATTAACATGTAATTGAATTCTAAGAATGAAAGACCTCTTTCAAGTCTTTGTTTAAAACATTCTGCTGAAAGCATTCTGTTAACTGAGAAGTGAACTCCAACCTCTCTTAAGAATTCAACATAGTTTTGGTTTAATAACCAATCTGCATTATTAACAAGTATGGCTTTATCATCTGAAAAATCTATGAATTTCTCCATTTGCTTTTTAATACAATCAACATTATGAGCTATAGTCTCATTTGTCATCATCTTTCTCATATCAGTCTTACCACTTGGATCTCCAATTGTAGCTGTACCTCCACCAATTAAAGCTATTGGTCTATGTCCAGCCCTTTGCATATGAGCCATAAACATCATTGCAATGAAGTGTCCTACATGTAAACTATCAGCCGTTGGGTCAAATCCTATATAAAAAGT
This sequence comes from Clostridium sp., assembly GCF_029258205.1. Lineage (GTDB taxonomy): Bacteria > Bacillota > Clostridia > Clostridiales > Clostridiaceae > Sarcina. The sequence goes on along the minus strand of NZ_JARHZJ010000024.1, from coordinate 20,268 downwards.
AACTTTTTCCTTTTCTAAAAGTTCTCTTGTTTCAGCTTCATGAGTAAACTGTTTTATGTACCCACGTTCCATTAACGTATCTAATACATTAGCCATTCGTTTATCCCTCCAAAAATTTTCATCCAGCTCACTTGCTGGTGCTATATTTAGCATATCATATAGTATATAGTATATCCTTTATTATATTAATTCTCAATTGATTTTTTTAAAAAATCTATGTTTATTTAATGTGCTATAAATTAAATAAACATAGATAAAAAATAAGAACTATAACTTTTAATTATAGTTTCTTATTATAACCATAGTATTAAATATGATAAACACTACAAAAATCTATATAAAACAATTTATCTTCTAAACTAGCTAAAAATTAAGCCACATATTTTTTAATATTTTCAGGCATTACTTTTACATCTCCATGAATAGTTACAAATACGTTTACATCCAACTTTTTACTCATAAGTTCTATTTTTCTCAAATAGCTTTCTAAATCCTCTAATTCTATGTCCTCCAAAATATTTGCTATACTATTAATATATATACTCTCTACATCATAATCTCTAGAAATTATCCCTTGTAAAAATCCATAAAATTGCTCATAACTACTTACACAGTAATTGTTCATAGGTATAAGTCTAACCTTTTTATTTAACTGAAGCATTCTTTTATTATCATCATCAATAAAAATAATACTTCCTTTAGACTTTTCAATTTCTTCATTAGCTAGTTTAACTAAATTTTGGCTTTTTCCAGCACCTCTTTGGTTAAAGAGTAATTGAATCATCTTTACCACCCCTTAGTAATAATTTTATAAGGTAAAAACTTACTTTATATATAATATTCTCAATAACCACCAAATATTAACCTATTATTCTAAATTTATTAAATATAAATTTAGTTATATTCTCTTTATTAATTATTATAATCTTCACCTTGTTAGTAAATATCTCCTTGAATTTTTTCTCCCTAAATTGTAATTAATTTAACATATTTGCTATATAAACTACCTGTTATTATAAACTACTGTTATTAACCTAATAAATTTCTTATTTTTAATCACAAATTTTTAATCACAAAATAAAATATAAAATAAATTAAAAACCCATAGAATAATATTATATTCCATGAGCTTTTTTTAATTGATTATATATTTATAATTATTTTGGTTTAAAGTGTATTTCCTGTAACTGTTGTGCCATCAATTTCAACATCAACATTAATATTTAAATTTGTAATGCTTATAGGATCCTTTTCCAATACCTCATCTGGATATTTTCTATAAAAAAAATTACCAACATTCACAATGTCTATATCACTTTTTTTAAAGCTTTCAAAAAAAAGTTCTAGATATTGCTTTATTACTGCCTCTTCTTCTAACTCTAAAATCTTTAAAAGTTTTTCATCAACAATAAGTCTTGATTGTGATTCTCCAATTAAACATTTAACTTTTATATCTTTATAAAGAGTTATATTTTCTCCATCATAACTTATTGATGTCTTTGTTTTTGCATTGGATATATCTAAAGTTATGAAAGTATTTGGATCTTGAGGATTCATAACTTCTAAAGTTCCTCTTTTTAAGTATCCCATTAAAAGATTATAACTCATGCCTTCCTCTGCAGTTATTCTTCTAACTAAAACTTCATTTTTTAACAAAGCTCCTCCGCTTAACTCTAATCTTTTTTCTTCCATATCATCTCTTATACTTAATGCTCCTAGAACCAATAGATTTCCATAATTGGTTCTAAGTTCTAAATAATCATTAGCATCAATAGCTATAACCCTAGGACTTTTATTCATTCTTTGAACTAAATCATCAATAAAAACACCTAAATATTCTTCATCAACAGTTACATCATTTAAAAGTTCTTCTGGAGAACCAAATAAAACAAACATATAAGGTCTAATCATGAATTCTTGATTTTTATTTATAATATCTATGTACTTTCTTATACCATTTTTAGCTGCCTTTTCTGTAAATATATATCCTTTGCATTGAGTAAAGTCTAACTTGCTACTAGAATACATATTTATATCTTTCATAGCTTCTAAAACTGTCTTCCCAGTACCTTTATATAATACTCTTCTTCCTTTATCAGAACTTTCATTTGAACTTCTATAAGGTTTTACACAATCTAAATATATATCTATATTTCCCATTTCATTTTCATCAAATATTATACTTGTTACAAAGGTAACTCTATTTATATCTTTATAATCATAGCAACCAATAAGTATGGTTGACATAAATATTATGCTTAATAAACTAGCTATAACTTTCTTTAGGTTCATTTTTACCATCCTTACCGACTATATCTTTTGATATTTCGTCTAATCTTCCTCTCATAATAATGTCTTTAAATTTATATCTATTTAAAGTCCCTAACGGGAATAAATATTGATATTCGCAACTTCTTAAATGTGCTAAGTGAGATAATAATACAACGCTTATTAAAATCACACCAGGAATTCCAAAAAAGGCAGATATAATTACTATTGCTATACTCCAAATTGATACTGCACCATAAAGCTTAGGAATTAAGAAATAACAAACGGCACTTAAAGCAACTACTACAATAGTTATCCTTGAAGCAATACCAGCACCTACAGCAGCCTCTCCTAAAATAAGCCCTGAAACCAAACTCATTGAAGTCCCTATAGGTTGAGGCAATCTCAATCCTGCTTCTTTTATTATTTGGAATAATAACATCATTATTATGACCTCTGCTACTATTGGAAATGGAACTCCAGCCCTAGCAACTGCTAACCTAAAAACAAATAAACTAGGTAAAACTGAAAAATGATGAGTAACTAATGCAACATATATTCCTGGTAAAAACATAGCAATAAAAAATGCCATCCATCTTAAAATTCTAGTAAAACTAGTAAAATATCTATTTAAATAATAATCATCTGGTGTCTGAAAATTTTCTATAAAAAAGAATGGTACTGTAAGAACAAAAGGTGTACCATCTACTATTATTGCAACTCTTCCTTCTAATAGTTTTGCTGCAACCTCATCTGCTTTTTCTGTGTATCCAACAGTATCAAATAAAGTTCTGTCCTCTCTAAGTTTAGCCTCAATATAATTAGTATCTAATATAAATTTATAATCTAAATTTTTTATCTTTTCTCTAATTTCATCAATTAATTCCCTTGGAGCTTTATTTTTTATATAAGATATGCATACTACAGTTTGAGTATCTTCTCCTACATATAAAGGCTCGAATTTTAAATTATGATTCTTTATTCTTCTTCTTAGTAATGTAACATTATCAACAAATGCCTCATTAAATCCTTCTCTAGGCCCCTTTATTACCGACTCTGTTATTGGAATTCCAACCCCTCTTCTTGTATAACCTTTGGTTTCGCAATAAATTACCTTATCAAACTTATCAAAAATTATTACTACATCTCCTGATAATACATGAAGTAATGTATCATTTTTATCCTTTGACCAATTTGTTATGTTTATATCTATAACCTTAGTCATAATGTCATTTTCATCTTTTATTCCATCCTTAACTAAGGTTAATGGTTTTACTATATACTCGCTGATGAACTGAGTAGAACATAAAACATCCATGAAAACAATAGTAGCCGATCCTAAAGCTGTATCCACCTCCCTATACTTAACATCAAAACTATCTTTTAATTTGTCTTTTAAAAAATCTAATTGTTTTTGCATTGATTTATCACCCAAAAATATTATCCGCTAGTATTATGTTTAATATTCATTTTTTTGAGAATACTAAAATTTGAAATTATAAAAGAAATGAGGTGATGTCTTTGGGAAAGCTAACTGCAAGACATTTTATATTTTTTATCATTGCTGCCATAAGTACATCTTTAGTTAACTATACATCCTTATTCATAAAAATAGGTGGAAGAGATACTTGGATTTTCACTATAATCTCTGGAATTATATTTTTCTTTGTAACTTCCTTTATTTTTAGTGTAATCTCCAAAATAGACTACTATGACTTTAAAGAAACTTGCTATATAGTTCTTGGTAAAACTTTAGGAAATATTTATATATTAATATTTTCACTAACTCTAGTATTAATTTGTATAGAATCAGCTTCTGTAAGTTCATCTTCTATAAACGTTAATATTTTTGCTCAAACTCCAATATGGTATTGTTTGTTATTCTTTGTAATAACTGTATTTTTAATAGGTAAAAATAGATTTAATAGCATACTTATAATATGTATAGTTTCTGTAAGCATTGTACTAGCAATTAATTTACTATTAGCATTATTAAACATTAAATATATAGATTACACACTTCTTCTTCCTATATTTAAGGATAGAAGAATTTCAGAATATATTCTTTGTGCTTTAACTCAATTAGGATCCTTATCAAGCTTAGCTATAGTTTTGCCTATTATTCCAAGAATAGATGATAAAAAAAACTTAAAAAAAATCTCAATAAACACAATACTTTTAACATCCATATTTTGTGCTTTGTGTGTTATTATATTAATATCAACTCTAGGTTCTTTGAGATCTGCAAATGTATTCTATCCTCAATTTGTTCAAACTCAAAGAATTTATTTTGGTGGTTTTGTAGAGAATGGAAATATTTTTGTAATGATTTCGTCTACTCTTTCTTGGGTTGTAAAATATCTAATAACTATTTTTTCATTGTATACACTTTGGAAAGATAGGATAAAATATAAACGTAATTTTATAGCATTAATTTCAGTAATAGTATATACCTTTTCTTACTTAGCTGCTAAGAATGTATACACCCTTTTTATACTATTAAAATACTATCAATACATACTTTTAATAGTGCTATTTATATTCCCTATAATCATATATATACTAGCTTATTTTAAGCGTCAGAAATTTAAATATTTAAAGTAAAAGTATTGTATTCTTTTTTCTATATGATATAATCATTATATAAAACAAAATTTAGTAGATATGTACTTTATTTCTGTCCTGTAAAATTTATTTTATTAGTTTTATAGTATAGATTTCAAACGTACCTAGTAAATTTTACAGGAGGTAAAATAAATGGAAGATAAAAATTTAGTTTGTAAAGACTGTGGAAAAGAATTCGTATTCACTGTAGGGGAGCAAGAATTCTTCAAAGAAAAAGGATTTGAAAACGATCCAGTTAGATGCCCAGCTTGCAGAAAAGCAAGAAAAGCACAAAAAATGAATAGATAATTGATAATTAACGCAAGTTTATTCATAAATTAAAAGTTCTGCACTTTGCAGAACTTTTTTCATTTCTATTTGATAAAATTAATCTTATTTGGAGATATTATATAGAGCAATCTAACTTATGATTTTTATACATAATTAAATATAATTTTATTTAAACTATATACTCATTTTTTAATATATTATGGATAGATTTTGCTTTTTATGATATATTTATGAGTATATAAAAATGAGAGAAAAGGAATGATAAACAATGTCAAATGCTGAGCACTCATCAAACTTTATAAGAAATATAATAATAGATGATTTAGATAGCAAAAAACATGATACAATAATAACTCGTTTTCCACCTGAACCTAATGGATATTTACATATAGGTCATGCAAAGTCTATAGTTTTAAACTTTGAATTAGGAAAAGAGTTTAACGGAAGAACTAACCTAAGATTTGATGATACAAATCCAACTAAAGAGGATACTGAGTACGTTCAATCTATTAAAGAAGATGTTAATTGGTTAGGTTATAACTGGAGCGAATTACATTTTGCATCAAACTACTTTGATGAAATGTATAAAAGAGCTATACTTTTAATAAAAAAAGGAAAAGCTTATGTTTGTGATTTAACTCCAGAGGAAATTAAAGAATATAGAGGTACTCTTACTGAGCCTGGTAAGGAAAGTCCATATAGAAATAGATCAGTTGAGGAAAACTTAGATTTATTTGAAAGAATGAGAAAAGGTGAATTCGAAGATGGTTCAAAAGTTTTAAGAGCTAAAATAGATATGAGCTCACCTAATATAAACTTTAGAGACCCTATAATTTATAGAATTGCTCATGCTAGTCACCATAATACAGGTGATAAATGGTGTATCTACCCTATGTATGACTTTGCTCATCCATTAGAAGATGCTATTGAAGGAATAACACACTCTATTTGTACTTTAGAATTTGCTGATCACAGACCATTATATGATTGGTTCGTTAAAGAATGTGAAATGGAAAATGTTCCAAGACAAATTGAGTTTGCAAGACTTAACATTACAAATACTGTTATGAGTAAAAGAAAATTAAAGCAATTAGTTGATGAAGGCATAGTTGATGGTTGGGATGATCCAAGAATGCCTACTGTTGCTGGACTTAGAAGAAGAGGTTATACTCCTAAATCAATAAGAAACTTCTGTAAAGCAATAGGTGTTGCTAAAGCAGATTCTACTGTTGATTCTCAAATGCTTGAGCATTTCATAAGAGAAGACCTTCAAGAAACAGCTCCAAGAGCTATGGCTGTTATAAATCCACTTAAATTAGTTATAACAAACTATCCTGAAGGAGAATCAGAAATTCTTGAAATAGAAAATAATCCTAAAGATGAATCAGCAGGTAAAAGAGCTGTTACATTCTCAAGGGAAGTTTATATTGAAAGAGAAGATTTCATGGAAAATCCACCAAAGAAATATTTCAGATTATTCCCAGGAAATGAAGTAAGATTAAAAGGTGCTTATTTTGTAAAATGCAATGAAGTAATAAAAGATGAAAATGGTGAAGTTACAGAAATCCACTGTACTTATGATCCTGAAACTAAGAGTGGAACTGGATTTACTGGAAGAAAAGTTAAAGGAACAATACACTGGGTTGATGCTAATAACTGTATTCCAGCTGAATTTAGATTATATGAACCATTAATCTTAGATGATTGTGAAGAAAATGAAGGAAAGCACTTCCTTGACCAAATAAATCCTAACTCTTTAACTATATGTAAGGGATACATTGAACCAAGCGCTAAAGATGCTAGACCTCAAGATAAATATCAATTATTTAGACATGGTTACTTTAATGTTGATCCTAATTTCACAAGTGATGATAATTTAGTATTCAACAGAATAGTTTCATTAAAGAGTTCATTTAAATTAAAATAATAAACATTAACATTTAAGGGCATATATCAAAATATTTTCTAATAAAACCTACAGTCTACTCTATTTATACTGTTTTTAAGTTTTATTATTAATATTTGATAATGCCTTTTTCTTATTTTAATCTATTTATAATATTTCCTTTAATTTATAAAATTTTACTTTTAATTATTTAAATTCTCTATTTTGAGTTAAATATTCTACATTAATGTTAATTATCAAAGAATTCTAATACAATTTATTTCTTTTAACTCTAATTCATAAAAAAAACTTCACTCTTATTGAAAATTATTATCATTTACTATTGACATTATCATCTTACTATTGTATTATAATGACATAAACTAATTGAAATTGATTTTCATTTATAATAAGAAATAAATTTACGAGGTGATATATATGAAAAAATTAAGTATTATTTATTGGTCAGGTTCTGGTAATACAGAAACTATGGCTAATTTAATAGCTGAAGGAGCTAAAGAAAATGGATTAGAAGTAAAACTTTTAAATGTTTCAGATGCTTCTACAAATGATGTTGAAGAATGTGACGTATTAGCTTTAGGTTCTCCTGCTATGGGATGCGAAGCTATAGAAGAAGGAGAAATGGATCCATTTGTTGAAGAAATTTCAGGACTTGTATCTTCAAAACCAACTCTATTATTCGGTTCATATGATTGGGGAACTGGTGAGTGGATGGATACTTGGAAAGATAGAATGGAAGACTATGGTGCACATGTAGTAAATACATTAATAGTTAATAATGCTCCAGAAGGAGAAGATATAGAAAATTGTAAAGCTGCTGGTAAAGCACTTTAATTTATTTGAAAGAAAGGTGGAAGAAGCTAAAATGAATAATGATTTCCTTAATCTCTTAGAAACTCTTAACAACGAAAAATATATGAGATCTTTTATATCATATTTAATTTCTCCTGTAATAACAGGGATTAAGCCTTCTTCCACCATTACTCTTTCAAAGCAAGGTCATAACTTATATAATCTTTGGAATATATATGGTGAAGATTTCTTAAAAGATCTTAATCTAAAGTATATATTGCTTAGAGAAACCTTAAATTCTAAGGTAATATTAATTTATGATGAAATAAATTTAATGAATACTGTATATAAAAAATCTTCCATGAATTTTTTAGAAAAATTAGGATATAGATTAAATATGAGCATAAATGATATATTATCTCATTTAATTAATAGATATGATTCATTTCATTGTCCTCATGAATTAGGTATTTTTCTCGGAATTCCAGTTAAAGATGTAGAATGCTTTATGGAATGTACCCAAAGCAAATGCCTTCTTTGTGGATATTGGAAAGTATATGAAGAAGAGAAAAAAGCCAAAGAAATTTTCGAACTTTATGATAGTTCAAAAGAAATAATAATGAATCACTTACTTTCTGGTAAGGATTTAAAGGAAGTTTATAACTTAACAAATAATGTATATAAATTTAATATTTAACTCTCATTGCTAACAAACCACTCAGATTTCTGCCATTATTTGAGTGGTTTTATTTTTGTATTATTTTTACTACCATCACAAATTCAACTTGTTTTTCATATAATCAATTTATTTCCTCATATAATACTCTAATAACTAATTATAAATTTATTTTTTAGATTGTAATTACTAATTACTTGTAAACTTATATCCAACTCCTCTTATAGTTTGTATATATTGAGGATTTTTATCATCACTTTCAACCTTTTTACGTAAATGTCTAATATGAACATCTACTGTTCTTGTTTCTCCTATATATTCATATCCCCAAATTTTATCAAGTAAAAGTTCCCTAGTTAATATATTTCCTTTATTTTTTATAAGAAGCTTTAATAACTCAAATTCTTTTAATGTTAATTCTACATTTTCATTTCCTTTTATTACTTCCCTAGTTTTAAAATTAACTACTACATTACCAAATTTAATTATATTTTCTTCTTTTTTAATATTACTTCTTCTAAGTAAAGCTTTTACTCTAGCCATAAGTTCTCTTATTGAAAATGGCTTTGTTATATAATCATCTGCTCCAAGTTCTAAGCCTAATACTTTATCAAACTCTTCACCCTTTGCTGTAATTATCATTACTGGAACATCTGAAGTTTCTTCATTTCTTCTAATTTCTTTGCATACTTCCAACCCGTCTATTTCTGGAAGCATTAAATCTAAAAGTATTAAATCAAACTTAACTTCTTTTATAATATTTAGAGCTTCAGTTCCATTAACAGCAACTTCTGTATCATAACCTTCTTTTTTTAAATTAAATTTTATAAGTTCTCTAATATGTTCCTCATCATCTACTATTAGGACTTTTTTATTTGTCATATTTGTCTCTCCTTTATCTAAAACACTCCCATATTTTATAGCTTATCACAATATTGAAAACAAAAAAAGATATACCACTTATAGATATATCTTTAAATTATTATACGAATTAAGTCAGACCTAATAAGGCAAATTTTATCTTACTTATATTTTATGCTATTATCCTAGTTCAGTCATATCACCTTTTATAGCATAAACTATATTTTCACAAACATTAGTTATATGATCACCTATTCTCTCTAAATATCTAGCAACAAATATCAATTTAACACCTTGATTTATATTGTTAGAATCTTTATGCATTGAGGCTAATAAATTTACATAAACATCATTATATAAGTCGTCAACTATATTATCCTCTAATGCTGCATCATAAGCTAATTTTGTTTCATTACTATCTAATGCATTTTTAGCAACTTTTAGCATATTTAAACATACTGATTTCATTTTAGGTATTCCTACCATTCCTGCAATATGATCTTCGTTATCTATTTTTATTGTTTCCATAGCTATATTAACTGAATAATCTCCTACTCTCTCAAGCTCCATAGCTATAGTTGATAAGGCATATATATTTCTTAAGTCTTTCGCCATAGGCTGTTTTAAAGCAGTAAGTTCAATAGATTTTTCAATGATTTTATTTCTTAAATTATCTATGTCATCATCCATTTTTATAACTTCTCTAGCAACTTCTAAATCTTTATTAACTATTGAATCTACTGATTTTTCTATAGCTAATTCGCATAGTTCCATCATTTCTTTAGTTTCAGTTTTTAATTCTTTTATACTTATTCTTAAATCCTCTATACTCATTTACTAAAATCACCTCTTATAGTTTTAACCAAATCTTCCTGTTATATAATCTTCTGTTCTCTTATCTCTTGGATTTGTAAATATTGTATTAGTATCACTAAATTCTACAAGTTCTCCATTTAAGAAAAATGCTGTTTTATCTGATATACGTGCTGCCTGCTGCATATTATGTGTTACTATTACTATAGTATATTTATCCTCAAGCTTTCTTATAAGTTCTTCTACTTTTAATGTTGATATTGGATCTAAAGCTGATGTTGGTTCATCCATAAGAATTATTTCTGGATTCATAGCTATAGCTCTAGCAATACATATTCTTTGTTGTTGACCTCCTGAAAGACCTAAGGCAGAGGATTTTAATCTATTCTTAACCTCATCCCAAATAGCAGCATTTCTTAAACTCTCTTCAACAATTTTATCTAAAACCTTTTTATCTTTTATCCCATGTATTCTTGGTCCATAAGCAACATTATCGTATATACTCATTGGAAAAAGATTAGGCTTTTGGAATACCATACCTACTTTAGTACGAAGTGCTATAACATCATCGTCCTTATATATATCTTTTCCATCAATCTTTATTTCTCCTTCAATTCTAACTATAGGAATCAAATCATTCATTCTATTTAAAGTACGAAGAAAAGTTGATTTACCACATCCTGAAGGCCCAATTAATGCTGTAACTTCATTTTCTTTTATATCTATATTAATTTTCTTTAACGCATGATTGCTTGCATAAAATAAATCTAAATCTTTTACTTGAATTTTTGTTTTCTTATCACTCATATTAATACCACCTTAAATTAATAGTTTGCCTTATTAAATTTTCTAGCTATTAACTTAGCTGAAATATTTAATGCTAGTATTATAACTATAAGAACTATTCCAACTGCAGCTGCTGTTTCTATATCTCCTTTTTCCTTTGTTACAAGGTAAGCTTGAACTGTAAGCGTTCTTGCACTTGAAAAAATTCCTTTTGGCATTTGTGCAACAGTTCCAGCGGTAAGTAATATAGCTGCTGATTCTCCTATTATACGTCCTATTGATAATATTATTCCTGAAAGTATTCCAGGCATTGCACTTGGTAATATTACTTTATATAAAGTTTGAAACTTTGTAGCACCTAATCCTAAAGATGCTTCCCTATATGATCCTGGCACAGTTTTTAAAGCCTCTTCTGTTGTTCTAATTATTACAGGTAATATTATTATTGATACTGTTAATGAACCTGCTAAAATTGAATATCCCATTTTTAAAGCCACTACAAAGAATATACCTCCAAATAATCCATAAACTATTGAAGGAATACCTGCTAAACTTTCAGTAGCAAATCTTATAAACTTAACCAATTTTCCTTGTTTAGCATATTCTTGCAAATACACAGCTCCTAAAACTCCTATTGGAGTAGCAACTAATAATGAAAGTAAAATAGTCCATAATGTTGTTACTATCATTGGTAATATTCCACCGCCACTAGCTGAATAATTACTTGTTAAGAATGTTAAATTTATTTTTTCTATGCCCTTTACAAATATGAATCCTAAAATAATTACAAGAATTCCTATAGTAAAAGCCGCTGATATCCAAACTAAGCAATTTAATATATTATCTTTAACTTTTCTCATATTTATTTACCGCCCTTGTTAGAAAGTTTACTAAGCACTAAGTTTAATATTAATATGAATGTAAATAATACTACTCCTGTTGCAAATAGCATTTCTTGATGAGTTCCAAATGCATACCCCATTTCTAAGGCTATATTAGTTGTAAGTGGTCTTACACTATCCATTATTGAACTTGGAATAACAGGAGTATTCCCTGCTACTAATATAACTGCCATCGTCTCTCCAATTGCTCTACCTATTCCTAATACTACTCCTGTCATTATTCCTGATTTTGCAGCTGGTACAATAACTTTAAATATTGTTTCAGTCTTTGATGCTCCTAAAGCTAATGATCCTTCTTTATATGCATTAGGAACAGCCCTTATAGCAGTCTCTGATACTGTTATTACCGTTGGTAACATCATTATTGCTAATACTATTATTACAGCTAACAAACTTTGTCCTTTAGGTAAATTAAACACATCTTGTATAGTAGGAACTATTATTGCTAATCCAAATACTCCATATAAAACAGAAGGTATTCCAGCTAAAAGTTCTACTGCCCCTGACATAATCTTTGCTATCTTCTTTGGCGCTATCTCTGCTATAAATATTGATGTTAATATTCCTACAGGAACACCTATTAATAAAGCTCCTACTGTAGCACCTAAAGAAGCTACAATCATAGATAATATTCCATATTTATTTGCACTCGGTATCCATTTTGTACCAAATATAAAATCCCAGAAAGAATATCCTTCTACTATGAATGGTCTTAACCCCTTGTAAAAAACAAATCCTATTATTAAAAGTAAACTTATTACAGCTACTGAAGCACTAATTAAAAATATCTTTTCAGTTAAGCTTTCTATGAAATATTTACTTTTATTATTCTGATTTTTAGCTTCCATATTTACCTCCACCTTAAAATAATCTCCAATAAATATATCTTTAGCATTTTTTCTTAAATTAATTCTCTTTAACAAGTAAGCCTTAAGTTACACTTATTAATCCATCTTCTTCAACTATTTCTTGCCCTTCTTTACTCATTATGAAATCTATAAATTTCTTTGAATTTTCATTTAAACTTTCCTCTTTATATACTAATAAAAAAGGTCTTGATAGCTTGTAAATTTTATTTTTTACATTTTCAGCTGTAGGTTTTACTCCATCAACACTAACTGCATGAACTGAATTATCTACATAACTAAAAGATATATATCCTATTGCATTCTTATTTCCTGCTACCATTGTTTTAATACTTCCAGAACCATCTGATATCTGAGCCTGTGGGCTTATTTCCTCTGAATTAAATCCAACAGTTTCTTGGAATGAATCTCTTGTTCCTGAGCCATCTTCTCTTGACACTAATACTATTGGAGCTTCCTCTCCACCAACCTCTTTCCAGTTTGTTACTTTTCCTGTATATATATCTTTAATCTGCTCCATTGTAAGATTTTGTACTGAATTTTCATTATTAATTATTACTGACATTCCATCATAGGCAATAGATTTTTCTTTAATTCCAGATTCTAATTCCTTGTCCTTTAAATCTCTTGAAGAAATTCCTATCTCTACAGTTCCATTTATAGCATCTTTTATTCCTGCTGATGATCCTAATTGATTTACTTCAACAGTAATACTTGGCATCTCTTTTTTAAAAACCTCTGCCTCAGTCTCTATTAATGGACCAACTGAGCTTGAGCCTGAAATTTTTATTATATTATCTCTTCCTCCTCCACATCCTGTTAATAAAAAGCCCATTGCTAAAATACTACTTAATGCAATTACTACTTTTCTCCTATTCATTTTTCCCTCCGCTTATATATAAATTTAATATACATTTAAAATCTAATAATTTATTTTTATTTAATTTTATATTTTTATTTTTCTTACAAGATTAATCTTATTTCTCTTAGGTTAAGTGAATATTATTTCTATGTTAAATCTATGTAAAAAAATCCTAAGAATACAAATATATTATTCTTAGGATTAAATGTATATTAAATATATAAACGAACTATTTTACTTTTATTAAGTGCTCCTTAGCTACTATATCTTGCCCTTCCTCACTTAATATGAAATCTATAAAACTCTTACCTGATTCTGTTAAATTATCTTCCTTATAGACTACTAAGAAAGGTCTTGAGAGTTTGTAAGATTTATTTAAAACATCTTCTGGTGTTGCTTCAACTCCATCAACTTTTAATGCATTTACACTATCATCAATGTAACTAAATGATATATATCCTATTGCATTTTCATTGCCTTGAACTAATGACTTAATATTTCCTGATCCATCTGATATCTGAGAATTAACAGTTAAATTTTCTGCTTTAAATCCTACTATTTCTTGAAAAGCATCTCTTGTTCCTGAGCCATCTTCTCTAGAAACGATCACTATAGGAGCATCATTTCCTCCAAGTTCTTTCCAGTTCGTTATCTTACCTGTATATATATCTTTTATTTTAGCTAATGTTAAATCCTTTACTGGATTATTTTTATGTGTTATTAAAGCTATTCCATCATAAGCTATTTCTACTTCTTTAAGCCCAGATTGTTTTTCTTCTCCTTTGAGGTCACGAGAAGACATTCCTATTTCTGAAATTCCATCTATGACATTTTTAATACCTGCTGATGATCCTATTTGATTTATTTCTATAGATATATCTGGTTTCTTAGTCTTAAAAGCCTCTGCCTCAATTTCCATAACAGGTCCTACAGAAGTTGATCCAGATATACTAACTGTATTTGTAGATTTTGTTTCACTTCCTCCTAAATTACATCCTACCATGGCTGTGGTACCTACAAATATAGTACCTATAATTGCTATTAATCTCTTTTTAAACATATTTAAATTCCCTCCAAAATCTCAGTTAATATTTGATATTTAGTACACTCTTATATTATCTTTCCAATGTTAAAAGGAAATTATGCCAAGGTTAAGTACATGTTAATAAAAAAATAAAGGATAAAATAGATTTAAAATCCATTTTATCCTTTCAGGACTATTAACACTTATAATAAAAGTTATGAATTAAGTGCTAAAATACTAACTTAATTATTATTTAATAATTTTAGCTATATTTACAAGCCTTAGAAATGCATATTCAAAGAATTCTTTATAGCTTTGACAATAGTAGTTTAGATCTAAAGCTGAATCTTCCTTTGAATCTCTGCATCTTCTACACCCACCTTTACAAATACTAAACCACTTACATTTTTGGCATTCTTCATGAACTTTAAAGGATGATTTTATAAAATCATGATTTTTATCGGTTTCAAATAATTCTTTCATTGTCATCTTTTGTATATTGCCTAACCTCCATTTGTCTAAAACATAAAAGTCACAAGGATAAACACTTCCATCACTTTCTACAACAAATTGACAGGTACATGTCCCATTCATTCCACAAGATGATGACTTTCCTAATAAAATTGTTTCTAGTAAACCATCAAAATATCTAATACTTATCTTATTTCCATTTATAAAATCTTTATGCCACAAGTCAAATAAATCCTTTAAAAATTTAGTATAATCCTGTGGCTTTAAAGAATAATTATATTTACCTTTTTCTTCATACAATGGATCAAGACAATTTATAAATTGAATAAATTTAAAATCTTTTTCCTTAAAATATCTATATACTTTCTTTACATGCCTAGCTGTATTAGAGGTTACAACGCATAATATATTAAATTCAACCTTATACTTTTTAAATAACTCTACTGCTCTTTCTACTTTACTAAATGTATCTAAACCATGAAAATCTTTTCTATTTAAATTATGTATTTTCTTAGGTCCATCCATAGATAGACCTACAAGAAATTTATTTTCACTTAAAAATTTTGCCCAATTTTCATCTATTAAAGTTCCATTTGTTTGCAAACTATTATATATTTTTAAATTTTTATAATTATATTTTTTCTGAAACTCAATTAGCTTTTCAAAAAATTCCAATCCTGCTAAAGTAGGTTCTCCTCCTTGAAAAGCAAAACTACAATGTCCATCAGCTTCATTCAAAACTCTTTTTACCATACTTTCTAAAACTTCATCTCTCATAATGCCATAGTTCTTAACATTTCTATTATCACTTAAAGAATGATAAAAACAATAATTGCATTTTAAATTACATCCACTTGAAGCTGGCTTAATAAGCAAACTTAATGGTGGCATCCCAATTCCCCCTCTTACCTTTCCATCTAACTTAATAGTTTTTAATTTATTATTCCTACAATAATTAAACTACCTAATATCAAAATATATAAAATCAATCTAATAACCATAAATCTTACTTTGTTCTTCCTGCTAAAAATAAAGTTTCCTCAAACCACTTAACAAATTATTCATTTTCTTTATTATATCATTTTTACAAATTAAAGGAAATAATAACTTTATTATATAAAAAAGTTCACTAGATATAAGCGAAGTAATATTTGAATAAGTGATTAGAATTTCAATAATTACTAAGCTATATATAGTGAACTTTACTTAATAGAGTTTTTAATTCCTATCTTGGAATTAATCCTATTTTCTTTTGCATCTTTCTAAGAGTTTTCATTGCAACATAATTTGCTTTTTCTGCACCCTTTTTGTATATTTCCTCTAAAGCTTTTTTATCTCCTAATAAAGCTTTAACTTTTTCTTGTACTGGAGCTAATTCTTCGACTATAGCTTCTGCCACATCATTTTTAAATTCAGCATATCCTTTACCATTGTACATTTTTACAACTTCCTCTGGAGTATATCCTTTTATTGCACAAAGAATATTTATTAAATTTTTAACTCCTGGCTGTTCATCAGTATAATTTACAACACCAATACTATCTGTTACGGCTCTTGAAATTTTCTTTCTTATAACATTAGGTTCATCCATTATTAATATGAAACCATTTGGATTAGAATCTGACTTAGACATCTTTTTACTTGGATCTTGTAAATCCATTATCTTTGCACCCTCTTTTGGAACATATCCCTCTGGTATAGTGAATGTTGGGCTATAAGAATTGTTAAATCTAGTACCAATGTCCCTAGCAAGCTCTAAATGTTGCATTTGATCTTTTCCAACTGGAACAAGATTTGCATTATATAAAAGTATATCAGCAGCCATAAGAACTGGATAATTAAATAATCCTGCTCCTATTGAATCTCCCATTTTCTTTGATTTATCTTTATATTGAGTCATTCTGCTTAATTCACCCATATATGAATTACATGTTAAAAGCCATGAAGCTTCTGAATGAGCTGGTACATGTGATTGTATAAACAATGTATTTTTTTCAGGATTTATTCCTGATGCTATATATATGGCTAAAACTTCTAAAGTTCTTCTTCTTAAATCTGCTGGTAATTGTTTTACTGTTATGGCATGTAAATCAACAACGCAGAAATAACAATCATATTCATCTTGTAATTTAGTCCAATTTTTTATAGCACCCAAGTAGTTTCCTAATGTTAAATCACCTGATGGCTTTATTCCACTAAAAATAATTTTTTTATTATCTTCCATTAGTTTTTCTGATGCTTCCTAAAAATTAAGCATCAGATTCACCTCCCTTGTTTTAATAATATATTAATTAAATTTCATCTCTTAATTAAAACTTTAAATTATATTTTTAAGTAAAAAAGTCCTATAAGTCATAAGACTTATAGGACGAATATATCGCGGTACCACCTAATATTACAAAGAAAATTCTTTATATCTCTTTCTTGTAACGTAAGAATTACGATTTAGAATACTAAACTTCATCTAAACATCTCAAAGATCCATTCAACTTAAGCATAACTATCATACTTCCAGCAAACATATGACTCTCTTAAAGTTTGTTTTTAAGTTTACTAATTCTTGTCATTGATATTTTATATTAAACTTTAATGTTATTTTATCATTTTTTAACCTTTAGTCAAGATTATTTATTTTTCTAATTATTAACAAGATGAAATTTATAAATGTTCACACCACCCCAATTTTAACATTGTTTTAATATTAACCCTATTTTTTTATTAAATTATCAATTTTATATTTTTATAATTTTATATGTAAAATATTTTTGTTGATTTTTCTTAACACTATGATAATATAGTAGTATAACTTTAAAAAATAAAATAAAAATTTTAATCAAAGAATATTAACAAAATACTATATAAAATTTTATAAAATCAAATTATAATTCATATGTTTTTAAGATTATTTATGCATTATAAATTAAATAATAACTTAAAATTAAAATGTTAATTTGATTGTTTAAGAAAGATGGGGTGTATATTATGAATAACAAAAAATCAGATTTTTTAGTAATCGGCTTTGCACTATTTTCAATGTTTTTGGGGGCTGGTAACCTTATTTTCCCACCTTTATTAGGAAGAAATTTAGGTGCAGATTACTATTTAGGAATTATAGGATTTATAATAACTGGAGTTGGAGTGCCACTACTTGGTATATTATCTTCAATGAGAGTTAATGGTAAATTTGAATTATTCGGAGATAAAGTAGGTAAAAAATTCTCATTAATATATTCAATAGCATTATTTATACTTATCGGACCATTATTAGCTATTCCTAGAACAGCAGCTACTACATTTGAATTAGCATTTGCTCCTAACTTTGCTAATATAAATTACTTCGCAGTAATAGTTGTTTACTTTTTAGTTAATTTAATCTTTGTATTAAAGCCATCAAAAGTTATAGATGTTTTAGGTAAATTTTTAACTCCTGTATTATTAGCAATATTATTCTTCTTAATAGCTAAAGGAGTTATTAGTCCAATAGATTCTTTAACAAAATCATATACTCCTGATGCTCTTTTTACATCATTACTTGAAGGATATCAAACAATGGATGCAATTGCAGCTGTAATATTCTCTTCAATAATATTAGGTTCAATAAAAGCTAAAGGATATACTGGTAAAGATAGCTTTAAATTACTTATTAAAGCCGCAGTTATTGCAATTGGAGGACTAGCAATAATTTATGGTGGATTAATCTTCCTTGGTGCTCATACTGGAGATCAAGCTTTAGGTTTATCAAATTCTCAATTATTACTTTTTATTGCTGAAAGTATTCTAGGACATGCAGGTGCAATATTAATAGGTGTATCAATGGCATTAGCTTGTTTAACAACTTCAATAGGACTGCTTTCTGCTGGTGGAAGCTTCTTTGAAAGAGTTTCTAATGGTAAATTACCATATAAATTTAATGTTTTAGTAATGACAGTAACTAGTATATTAGTTGCTAGTATGGGATTAGATAAGATAATATCATTATCAGCTACTTTACTTGGAGTAATCTACCCAGTAACAATAGTTCTTATATTATTAAATTTATTCCATAAGAGAATAACTAATCCACTTACTCATAAAGTTACTGTATATGTTACTTTAATAGTTAGTATATTAATAACAATAGGTAATTTTATACCTGGAGTAACAAACTTAGTTTCTCTTCTTCCACTATACTCTAAAGGATTTGGTTGGATATTACCTGCTTTAGTAGGATTTATAATAACAGTAATTATTCCTAAAAGAGAAACTGCTACAGCTTAGATTATAAAATATAAGAATATTTATCAAAAATCATATTTGATAAATATTCTTTTTTTATGTATAAATATTTCTGTTTTAAACTATATTTTAAACAAAATATCCTTTCTTTCACTTTAATATTCTTATAATTAATATTGGTATTATTTTTTAAATTCTAATAATCTTATCCATAACTTTACAACTTATACAATAGAATGATAAAATTATTTTATAATTAAAAAAAGGGAGGATGCTTATATTGGCAAGAAAAATTAATAAAAAAATGAGTTCAAAAAAGTCTACTAAGAGTCGCAAATTAATAATAACTCTTTCAATCATTGGACTTTTAATAGTTGGATTAGTTGGTGGTGTTGCTACTTATGGATTAACTATGCTTGGAAAAATCAATAAAGTTGATTTAAATGAAGAAAATTTAGGAATTGATAAAAATATCGATGAAAAGCTTTCTAAATATGATGGAATAACTAATATAGCTTTATTCGGAATTGATGCAACCGATGGTAATACAGGTAGATCAGATGCTATAATGATCGCTACAGTTGACAAGGTACATAATAAACTTAAATTAACTTCAATAATGAGAGATTCTTATGTAGACATTCAAGGACATGGAAAAGATAAAATCAACCATGCATATGCTTTTGGAGGACATGAATTAGCCTTAAAAACTTTAAATGAAAACTTTGATTTAAATCTCAAAGATTTTGCTACAGTTAACTTCTCATCATTACCTAAAATAATTGACTCTATTGGTGGAATTGATTTAGATATCAGAAATGATGAGCTTCAATATATAAATAACTATATTAATGATCTTAACGCTTTAAATAAAACAAATGTATCTAACATAACTTCTGCTGGTACTCAGCATGTTAATGGAACTCAAGCC
>NZ_JARHZJ010000103.1 GCF_029258205.1 Clostridium sp. | reverse complement strand
TTAGCACTTGTTCCTCCGTCTTGACTATAAACTTTTCCAGATTGATCAGGACTTTTAGCTGCTTCACCTTTTACAGCATTTACTTTAAATCCAGCATTAGTTAACTCTGATTTAGCCTCATCTACAGATTTACCAGTTACTCCTGGAACTGTTTTTTCAGGCTTAACATAATCATCATAGTAATTAATTGTTATAGTTAACTTTTCTCCTTCCTTAATTGTAAGAGATCCTTTTTGACTTTGGCTATAAACCTTACCAGCTTCTCCTTCATTTTTAGCATGGTCACCTTTAACAGCATTAGCCTTAACACCAGCATTATCCAATATTGATTTAGCTTCATCTACACTTTTACCTGATACATCAGGAATATTTAAAGTTATTGTTTTTATTTCTTTACCTTTACTTATAGTAACATTTACTTTAGATCCTTTATCTACAGATTCATTAGGATTAGGGCTTTGATATATAATTTCACCTTTATGAACACTATCACTATATTCTTCGTTAACATCCCCTATCTCTAAACCTAAACTTTTTAACGTTCTCTTAACACTGTCTAAATTCATTCCTGCAAAGTTTGGAACTTTTATCTGTCTTTCTCCACCACTAACAGTAAGTTTTACTTCGCTACCACTCTTAACAGTAGTATCTACACTTGGATCAACTTTTAAGACAATTCCTTTATCTTTATCACTTTCTTCTGTAACCTCTAATACTTTTAATCCTAAGGATTCTAACTTACTTTTAGCCTCTTCTTCATTTTTTCCAACAACATTAGGTATTTTAACACTTTTTCCACCTTCTACAAATTTTTTCATACCAAAGAAACCAAGAGTTATTCCTAATGCAACAACTAAAATAGTTACAAGTATCATTAATATTGGTGATTTCTTTTTATTTTTGTTAAGAGTTTTTTGAGGCTTATTCTGAATATTATTTTCTTCTTCATTCTCATCATCTTCATAATATTCATAATCATCTTCTTCATCATCCTCATCAGATTCCGATTTATTAATTTCAGTCTTTGGAACAACAACTGGAGACATAACTCTTGTAAATTGGTCTTCATCTTTTGAAGATTTTGATGATATTATAATGTTTGGATCCTTTTTTATCTTTTCTAAGTCACCTATTATTTCCTTAGCAGTTTGATATCTATTAACTGGATCTTTTTCCATAGCCTTCATTATTAAATCATTTAAACTATTTGGAATATTTTGATTTATATTCTTAGGAGGTATTGCCTTCTCCTGTATATGTTTTACAGCTACGGTAACAGGTGAATCACCATTAAAAGGAACAACCCCAGTAACCATTTCATACAATACTATTCCTAAAGAATATAAGTCCGTTCTATAGTCAGTGTAAGTTCCTTTAGCTTGTTCTGGTGAAAAATAATGTGCTGATCCCATAACACTATTAGTATGAGCTATTGTTGAAGAATCCATAGATTTAGCTATTCCAAAATCAGTTACTTTAACAACGCCTTCTTCTGTAACTAATATGTTTTGCGGTTTAACATCTCTATGTATAATTCCATTTTTATGAGCACATTCTAAAGCTTTAGCAACCTTTATTCCTATGCTTATTGCAACCTCATAAGACAAAGCTCCTTTTTCCTTAATTATATCTTTCAAAGTTTTACCTTCAACATATTCCATAACAATATAATTAATATCATCTTGAGTGCCAACATCTAATACATTTACCACATTGGGATTAGATAAGTTAGCAATAGCTGTAGCTTCTTTTTTAAATCTTCTAACAATTTCTTCATTGTTTTTAAATTCGTCTTTTAGTATTTTAACAGCTACGAATCTATTTAATTTTCTACATCTAGCTTTATATACAAATGACATGCCACCTTCGCCTACGCACTGAAGCAACTCGTACCTATTCCCTAAGATCTTATCTATCATTCTATTCCTCTCCTCCAAAAACTAACACTGTAATATTATCTTTTCCTCCTCTTGCTTTAGCCATCTCAACTAATTCATTGCATGTTTTGTCAAAATCATTAGATTTAATTACTTTTTCCCAAATTTCATCCTCGTCAACATCATTACTTAATCCATCTGTGCAAAGTAAATATGCCTTATAGTCATGTCTATCAACTTTAAATACATCAACATCAACATTTGAATTAGTTCCTATAGCTCTGGTTATTACATTTTTTCTTGGATGATTTTTAGCTTCTCCCTCTGTAATACAACCACTATCAACAAGTTCTTGAACTAAGGAATGATCCTTTGTTAATTTTTTTATTCCATTTTCATTAATGCCAAAACAAGCACTATCACCTACATTAGCAATATAAACCATATTTTCAACTTCTAATATAGCTGTTATTGTTGTACCCATACCAGATAAACCAGAACTTTCTTGACTCATACTATATATTTTATTATTCGCATGTAAAATTGCATCTTTTAAAAGATTGTCTAATGATATAATACCGAAATTTTCTTTAACAAAACAAATAATGCTCTCCACAGCCCTTTTACTAGCTACTTCTCCAGCATTATGTCCACCCATTCCGTCGCCAACTACATATATTGAAAATTCATCTTCTCTAGAATAAGATAAAAAATCTTCGTTTAATTCCCTAACGTTTCCTTTATCTGTTATAAATCCTAACATAAAATTCCCCCCTACAGCTTTAACCCTTTTGACTTAATATAACTTCTTCTCAATTGACCACAGGCTGCATTTATATCTGAACCCATCTCTCTTCTTACTGTAGCTTCTACTCCATATGTTTTAAGAGTATTTAAAAATGTTTCTATATCCTTCTTAGTAGATTTTTTAAACTCATTTTCCTTTATTTCATTTACAGGAATTAAATTAACATGACAAAGCATGCCTTTTAATAATCTTCCTAAGCTCTTTGCATCTTCTTTAGTATCGTTAACTCCACTAACTAAAGAATATTCAAAAGTTATTCTTCTTCCTGTTTTCTCAATATAATAATTACAAGCATCTAAAATTTCGCTAATTGAATATTTATTAGCTATTGGCATTATTGTTTTTCTCTTTTCATCAGAAACAGCATGTAATGAAATTGCTAAAGTTACTTGCATTTCTTTATCGGCCATTTCACGAATTTTTGGCACAAGACCACATGTTGATAATGTTATATGTCTTTGCCCTATATTTAAACAATAATCAGCATTGACAAGTTCTAAGAACTTCATAACATTATCATAATTATCTAATGGTTCTCCACTTCCCATTAAAACTATATTAGATATTCTCTCACCTATAAGTTTCTGTCCAATTAAAACTTCTGATAATATTTCTCCTGCAGTTAAATTTCTTACCATTCCTTCTAGAGTAGATGCACAGAATTTGCATCCCATTCTACATCCTATTTGTGTGGAAACACAAATGGAATTGCCATACTTATATTTCATAATAACACATTCTATTATGTTTCCATCACCTAATCCTAAAAGGATTTTTCTAGTACCATCTTCATTAGATGATAAGTAATCTATAACTTCAGGTATACCTATATAAAAATTTTCTGAAAGCTTGCTTATTAGATTTTTAGGAATATTTTTCATATCTTCAAAGTTAAATACTTCTTTTTTGTATATCCAATCAAAAATTTGCTTTGCTCTAAAAGCACTCTCTCCATTTTCCTTCATCCATTCTTTTAGTTCTTCTAATTTAAAATCTAAGATGTTTTTCATACAGTCTCACCTTCCATCTTTATCCTTATCGCTCTTTACTTTCTTTTTTTCTTAAGCTTAGCAATAAAGAAACCATCCATGTACTTATTAGGTAATATGGTAACACTTCCGTTATCATTATATACCACATTATCAGCCTTACCTAAAAATACCTTTTCCACTTCGCAGTCTGAATTTCTTTCTACGAACCAATCTATAACTTCTTCATTTTCTTTTTTATTTAAAGTACAAGTAGAGTAAACCAATTCTCCATCTTCTCTTAAATAATTCCAAGCATTTTTTAATATTTCTTTTTGAATCTTAACAACTTCTGTTAAATCATTGTTCTTTTTATTCCATTTTATTTCTGGTTTCTTTCTTATAATTCCAAGTCCTGAGCAAGGTACATCTAATAATATTCTATCAGCCCAGTTAATATACTTAGAATTTATTTTTGTAGCATCTCCTAGTTCAACTTCAACGTTAGTTAAACCTAATCTATCTATGTTTTCTTTTATTAAAGCTAACTTATGGTCATGAATGTCAAAAGCTACTACTTTTCCCTTATTCATCATTAACTCGCCTATATGAGTTGCTTTAGTTCCTGGTGCACTACATAAATCCATAACTTGCTTATCACCATTTAAATTAAATAAAGGAGCTACTAACATAGCACTTTCATCTTGAACTGTTATTAATCCTTCTTGATAAAGTTTATTTTTCTCTATTGCACTACCTTTTTTGATTATAATAGCTTCAGGTGAAAATGCACCTTCCTCTATATCATATCCCTCTTCTTCAAGTCTTTCATAAACTTCATCATAATCATTCTTACATGTATTAACTCTAACTGTTACATACGGAACTGTATTTAATCCTCTAAGTATTCTTAAAGCATCATCTTTCCCATATTGCTTTATAAACATTTCTATCATCCATCTATCAAAAGAAAAATCATAGCATAAAGCTTCGTTATTTCTTAAACCAACTTTAAAGTTTTTATTTTCATTTCTTAAATAATTTCTAAGAACTCCATTTACGAACTTAGCTAAATTAGGTTCAGTTTCTTTAGTTAAATTTACAGCCTCATTAACTATTGCATATGGAGGAACTCTGTCTAAAAATTTCATTTGATATATAGCACTTCTTAATATGTTTACTACACTTTCATCTATCTTACCAATATCAGCAACAAAATTTGAAAGAATTATATCTATCATTTTTTTGTATTTTATTGTTCCATAAACAACTTCTGTTATTAACCCCTTATCTTTTGGATCTATATCATTAGATGCAAATTGCTTATTTATTTCTATATTTGAATATGCTCCATTTAATAAGACATTGTTTAATATTTCAACTATTATTTTTCTTGCATTCATATTCTAACCCCTAATCATTTGAATTTCTGTTACTTATAGCTATAAGTCTTACTAATTGTAAAATAGCCATAAGTGTTGCTGCAACATAAGTTAGTGCTGCTGCACTTAATACCTTTCTAGCTCCATCTACTTCTTTATCATATAATATTCCTCTTGCCTCTAAAAGTTTTAAGGCTCTTGATGATGCATTGAATTCTACTGGTAGTGTCACTAGTTGAAAAAGTACAACTACTGAGAATAATATTATACCAATAGTTACTAAAGTACTATAACTAAATAGTATTCCAATAAAAAACAAAATCCATGATAAGCTTGATGAAAAATTTACTACAGGTACTATAGCATTTCTAAAAACTAATGCAGAATAAGATTCTTTATCTTGTATAGCATGCCCAACCTCATGAGCTGCTACTCCTATAGATGCTACAGAGGTACTTCCATAAACATCAGATGATAACCTTAAAACCTTAGATCTTGGATCATAATGGTCACTTAATCTTCCTGGTACTTGTTGAATTTCTACATCTTGAAGTCCAGCATCATTTAAAAGAATTCTGGCAACTTGTGCACCAGTATATCCATTTATACTTCTAACTGTACTATATTTGTTAAATGTACTAGAAACTTTAAATTGTGCCAATGCTGATATTAAAATCGCTGGTATAAGTATTAAATATGTTGGATCAATATAATATGGATAAAACATACCATCACCCTCTTAAATTATTTTAAAACTTTACCTATTTCTATTGAGTTTCCATTTATAAATTGCTCTACAAATAGTTGCTTACTATTTGGAAACTGTAATTTTTCTATAACAAGTATATCTTTTCCAGTCGAAACCTTAATTCCTGTTTTATCTACAGCTATTATAGTTCCAGGTTCTTTATTACTATCCCCTTTTTCAACTCTAGTTTGATAAACTTTCATTGTAGTATCATCATATGAAGTTAAAGCTACAGGCCAAGGATTTAATCCTCTAACTAAATTATGAATATCCTTCGCTGAAATAGACCAATCAATTTTAGCTATTTCTTTATTAAGCATTGAAGCATAACATGTTTCCTCTTCATTTTGCTTTTCTGGAGTTATTTCATTATTAATTATTCCCTTTATAGTTCTAACTAATAACTCTCCTCCTCTTTCACTTAAAATATCGTGTAATTCTCCTGTAGTCATATTATCAGTTATTTCTACTTCATCTTTTAAAAGCATATCTCCAGTATCAAGTCCTACATCCATAAGCATAGTTGTATTTCCCGTTACCTTTTCTCCTTTGATTATGCTCCAGTTTAAAGGTGCTGCTCCTCTAAACTTAGGAAGTAATGATGCATGTAAATTTATACATCCATACTTAGGAATATCTAAAACCTCTTTAGGTAATATTTGACCAAAAGCTACTACTATTATGAAGTCTGGCTCCATATTTTTTAATTCTTCTATAGTTTCTGGTTCATTTTTTAATCTTAAAGGTTGATAAACTGGTATGTTATTTTCTAAAGCAACTTCCTTTACAGGTGACATACCTAATTTTTTTCCTCTTCCTTTTGGTCTATCTGGCTGAGTAAAAACAGCTTCTACTCCAAATTCATTTATTAAGCTCTTTAATGATGGAACAGCAAAATCTGGTGTTCCCATAAATACTATCTTCATGTCATATTCCTCCTTAGTCTTAAAGTTCATGATCTATAAAAAGTATTCCATCTAAATGATCATATTCATGTTGTATAGCTCTTGCTAAAAATTCTTCTGCATCTAATACAAACTCATTTCCATTAACATCTAAAGCCTTTATCTTTATTTTATTAGCTCTTTTTACTGGTTTCTGTCTACCTGGCAAACTTAAACATCCTTCGTCATCAGTTTGTTCTCCACTTTTTTCTAATATTTCTGGATTTATAAATACTCTAGAACCAGCTCCATCCATAGCATCAACAACAAAAATCCTCTTTAGTATTCCAACTTGTGGTGCTGCCAATCCAACTCCATTATTTTCATACATAGTTTCTATCATATCTTCTACTAAAACTTTTATTCTATCATTAATGTCATCAACTACTCTACATTTTTTTCTTAATATTTCATCATCATTAAATCTTAAGTTTCTTATTGCCAAAATAGCTTCCTCCTTACATTAAACTATTAGGATTTATATCTAAACCAATCTTAATCTCATTATAAACATCTTTAGATAATTCATAAACCCCTTTTTTTATTTTACCACATACCTCTAAATCTAATTTTCCCTTAATTAGAATTTGCCATCTATAAACATTTTTTATTTTACTTATAGAACAAGGACATGCTTCATATATAAATATATTATCATATTCTTTTAATATATTACGCAAATACATCTCTAATTTTTTTGCAAAAGTCTTTACTTTTATTTCTCCCTTTGCACTTAAGTTTATTAAAAACAAATCATCAAAAGGTGGATATGCCATAAGTTTTCTTATCTTTATTTCTCTTTTAAAGAATTCTTCATAATTATTATCCCTTGCATAGATTAAAGCATAATGTTCAGGAGAATAACTTTGAATTATTACATCTCCTTTTTTATCACCACGACCTGCTCTACCACTTACCTGAGTTATAAGTTGAAACGTCTTTTCACTTGACTTATAATCTGGTAGATTTAAAGACATATCAGCAGCCATGACTCCAACTAAGGTTACATCTGGAAAATCAAGACCCTTAGCTATCATCTGAGTTCCTATTAATATATCTGCTTCTTTACTTTTAAATGAGTTATAAATTTCCTCATGAGAATTTTTCTTTCTTGTTGTATCTACATCCATTCTTAAAACCTTTGCCTCTGGAAAATAATTATGTACAGCTTCCTCCAATTTTTCTGTTCCCACTCCAAAATGTTTAACATAATTACTACCACACTTAGGACAAACTTTAGGCATTCTTGCAGTATTTCCACAATAATGACAAACTAAGTATCCATTATTATGATAAGTCATTGATATGTCACAATTATTACATTTAAAAACAAATCCACAACTTCTACAAGAAACAAAGGATGAAAATCCTCTTCTATTTAAAAACAAAATTATTTGTTCTTTTTTCTCCAATCTATCTTTTATCTTAAAATATAAATTCCTACTAAACATTGTTTTGTTATTTGATCGTAGTTCTTCCCTCATATCAACAATAGATACATTAGGAAGCTCTGCATTATTAACTCTATTTTTAAGTTCAATTAGTTCATAATTCCCTTTAAGTGCTTTATAAAAACTAACAACACTAGGAGTCGCCGAACCTAAAACAACTTTACAATTTTTTAGAAAACTTAAATATTCACAAACTTCTATAGTATTATATTTAGGATTAATATCTGATTTATAACTACTTTCATGTTCTTCGTCCACTACTATTAGCCCCAAATCATTAAAAGGTAAAAATATAGCAGATCTTGCTCCTATAACAACCTTAACTTGATTATTTTTAACCCTATACCATTCATCATATCTTTCTCCATCTGAAAGTCTACTATGAAAGACTGCTACATATTTTCCAAATCTTCCTTTAAATCTTTCAATCATTTGAGGAGTTAGTGCTATTTCTGGTACCAATATTAATGAACTCTTTTCAAAAAGAAGCATATAACTAACTAAATTCATATATACTTCTGTTTTTCCACTTCCAGTGATACCCTTTAATAAAAATATATTTTTATCGCTTTCTAAAATATCATCATATGCTCTTATCTGTTCTTCATTTAAACTTTTAGGTGGATAAGATTTAAACTCTCTTAAATTTCCCCTTAAAACTCTTACTTCTTCACTAGAAGTACAACCTAATTCTATTAATTTATTTATCATATATATTGATATATTAAAACTTTTATTCAATTCCGCTTTTGTGAAACCACCACTATTTTCTTGAATTAACTCTAAAGCTTTTTTTTGTGACTCACTTAATTCTTCTATATACTTTTTAAATACTATAACTTGTTTTGTTTTCTCCTTGTTTCCACTCATTATTTTAGGTGGAATCATAACTCTTATAGCATCTATATACTTACATAAATATTTCTCTCTTAAAAATTTAATAAGCTTTAAAGAATCCTTACTTAATAATGGTTCATTATCACAAACATTATATATAGATTTATATTTTATACTTTTATTTTCAACATTATCTAATATTTTTAAAACAAAACCTTCAATTTTTTTATTTCCATTTCCAAAAGGAATAAGAACTCTATGTCCAACCTTTATATTATGAACTAAATCTTCTTTAATCTTATATGTAAAAGGCTTATCAATTGTAACAGCTTCACTATTTACAATTACTTCAGCAAATTTCTCCAAAATAATCACCCTTGTTCATATAGAATAAAAAGGCGCAATTAGCGCCCTTTTATAATATCAAATATATTCTTTGCAACTTCTCTTTTAGACATCTTTTCTAAAGATACCTCTTTCCCAGATTTGCTTATTATAGTAACTTTATTCTCATCACTTTCGAAACCTGTTTCCGGCTTACTTATATCATTTGCAACAATATAATCTAGAGTTTTACTCTCTAGTTTGCCCTTAGCATTTTCTGCTACATTGCTACTTTCTGCTGCAAAGCCTACTAAAATTTGATTTTTTTTCATATCTCCAAGAGTTTTTAGAATATCTCTATCTCTCTCAAAAATTAAATTTAAATCATCACTTGTTTTTTTAATCTTTTCATTGCTAAAATTTTTAGCTTTATAATCTGCTACAGCTGCTGACTTAATAACTATATCAGCATCCTCAAATTCATTTTTTATAGCATCAAACATCTCTTCATTTGTTTTTACATCAATAACTCTAATTCCATTAGGTTTTCTTAAAGAAGTAGGTCCTGATATAAGAACAACTTCTGCTCCTCTATCTCTAGCTTCTTCTGCTATTGAGTATCCCATTTTACCTGAAGATCTATTTGTTAAAATTCTTACTGGATCTATTGGAACTATAGTAGGCCCTGCAGTAACAACAACCTTTTTACCAACTAAATCATTAGTAGAATGTAACCTTCTCAATGTTTCTTCTGCAATAATTTGGGTATCTTGAAGTTTACCTTTCCCCTCATCACCACATGCTAATCTTCCGCTAGCTGGTTCTATAAATTCATAACCAAGCTCCCTTAGAAGATTTATGTTCCTTTGAACTATAGGATTTTCATACATGTTTGTATTCATCGCAGGACAAAAAACAACTGGCACCTTTGTTGCCATTATAGTTGTTGATAACATATCATCAGCTATGCCATTTGCAACCTTTCCTATAATGTTTGCTGTAGCTGGTACAATAAGCATTAAATCTGCTTTTTTCGCTAGTGATATATGCTGTATTTCCCAAGCCTTTGGTTCAGCAAACATATCTGTTATAACCATGTTTTGACTTAATGATTGAAAAGATAATGGTGTTACAAACTCAGTAGCGGATTTAGTCATTATTACATGTACTTCTACATCTTTTTTTCTTAATCTGCTTATAACATCTAATGCTTTATAAACAGCGACCCCTCCACTTACTCCTACAACAACGCATTTCTTATCTTTCATAGCTCTTATTTCTCCTCAGTATCTTTGTAATTTACAAATCCTTGATCTATTTCATTTATAGCTATTGTTAATGGTTTATTTGACTCAACATCAACAAAAGTTTCTGCTCCGTCAATTATTTGTCTTGCTCTCTTAGCACTTAATATTACTAAAGAATATCTATCTTCTACCCTTTTTAATAAATCAACGATTGATGGATTAATCATAGAGTTGTTCATGCATTTCGTCCTCCTTTGACTCTAATATATTTTCTTTTAATCTATCTACTCTACATTTTTCTGCTAATAATATAGCCTCTATTTTCTTTACTGCATCTTCTACATTATCGTTAACTACTGCATAATTGTATTTTGACACATAATTAATTTCTTTATAAGCTGACTTAAATCTAGTCATTAAACTTTCTGGTGTTTCGCTACCTCTTTTTATTATTCTTTGCTTAAGCTCTTCCATTGAAGGAGGTAATATAAAAAGAAATACTCCATCAGTAGCTTTTTCTTTAACTTTTAAAGCACCTTGTATATCTATTTCTAATATTACGTTTTTTCCTTCCTCAAGCATTTTTTCAACACTTGATTTAGGAGTTCCATAATAATTTCCATATACTTCAGCATGCTCAAGGAAATCATCCTCTGCTATTCTTTGTTTAAATTGTTCTTTTGTTAAGAAATGATAATTTACACCATCAACTTCTCCTACTCTAGGATTTCTAGTTGTAGCAGAAACTGATATAAATATATCATCATTTTTTTCTAATAAAGCTTTACAAATAGTTCCCTTACCTGCACCTGAAGGACCTGAAATCACTATTAATATACCTCTATTGTCCTTATGTATCTTATTCATCATCTTCAACAACTACTTCTTCCTTAGTTGATAATCTGTGAGCAACTGTCTCAGGTTGAACAGCTGAAAGAATTACATGATCTGAATCTGTAATTATTACGGCTCTTGTTCTTCTACCATAAGTTGCATCTATAAGCATACCTCTATCTCTAGCTTCTTGTATGATTCTCTTTATAGGTGCTGATTCAGGACTTACTATTGCTACTAATCTATTAGCTGAAACTATGTTCCCAAAACCAATATTAATTAATTTTATACTCATTTGCTACCTCCTATTATTCTATGTTTTGAACTTGTTCTCTAATCTTTTCAATAATATTTTTTATATCTATAACCTTATTGGTTATTTCTAAATCTGTTGACTTTGATGCTATTGTATTAGACTCTCTGTTCATTTCTTGTACTATAAAGTCTAACTTTCTACCTATTGGTTCATCTAAAGTTAAAGTTTTTCTTAATTGATTAATATGACTTCTAAGTCTTATTATCTCTTCATCAATTGAAGCTTTGTCAGCAAAAACTGCTACTTCCATAGCTACTCTGTTTTCATCTACTGGAACTTCTCCTAATAAATTCTTAAGTCTATCCTCTAACTTTTGCTTATAGGCAACAACAATGATATCTGCCCTTTCTTCTATAAAAGCTACTATTTCTTCTATAGAGTTGCACTTAACTAATATATCACTAGCTAATTTCTCACCTTCAACTTTTCTCATAGAAATCATATTTTCTACAGCAATATTTAATAGTGAGTTTATCTCTTCCCATATAGCTTCTAAATCTTCTGATTTTTCTTCTATAGTTATTACATCTGGGTATCTAGCAACTAATGATAAACTTAAGTCGTCTTGCATATTAGGAAATAAGGACTTTAATTGTTCTAAAGAATTTACATAACTCTTAGCTAAATCTTCATTTAAAACAGCAACTCCTTGAGTTTTAGCATAATCTTTATAATTTATAAAGATATCAACTTTTCCTCTGCTAAGTTTAGAAGAAATAATATTTCTTATCTTTTCTTCTAAAGAAACCATACTTCTTGGCATTCTTATGTTCATGTCTAAATATCTATGGTTTACACTCTTTATCTCTATGGAAAACACTCTATCTTTTCCCTCTTCACTAGTTGCTCTCCCAAAACCAGTCATACTTTTAACCATAAAGAGAGCCTCCTTAAAAATAATCTAAATATAGATTAATATAAAATTCAAATAATAACAAGCTGTTCTTCACAAAATGTTAACATTTATTTTTATAAAGACTTATTTCTTCTATCTAAAAAGACTTTACTTAAATCTCAAATTATTTTTTATTAAATAACTCTCAATTTTAAAGTAAAGTCTTTCAAGTACATATTATAAATATTATAAATAAAATTTATTCTTATTTTAACCTATCATCTTAGTAATTAATGGTAGACAAAGTTTTATTATAAATATAATTGCTAAAACTATCATTACCATTGATAATTCTTTTTTATCTTCTTTATTTTTAGTAAAGATATTATGCAATATATTTAATATTACATATGCTAAAACTCCAATCGTTAATCCATCACCTATACTATAGGTTAAAGGCATTAAAGCTATTATTAAGAATGCTGACACTGAATCTGTAATATCACTAAAATCTATTTTTAGCACACTAGTTAGCATTAAATATCCAACATATATTAAAGCTGGTGCAGTAGCACATGCTGGTACCGCTACAAATATTGGTGAGAAGAACATTGCTATGAAAAATAAAGCTCCTATTGTTATAGCTGTTAATCCTGTTCTACCACCTTCTTCAACTCCAGTAGCACTTTCAACATAAACCGTTACAGTAGATGTTCCAAGTAAAGCACCTGCGGTAGTTGCTATAGCATCTGTCATCAATGCTCTACCAGCATTAGGAACTCTTCCTTTTTTATCTAACATATTAGCTCTTGAAGCTACCCCTATTAATGTTCCTACTGTATCAAAAAAATCAACGAATAAGAATGTGAAAACTATAGTTATGAAATTAAATACATGCTGTGGTGAAGTTAAATATGAAAAATTAACTTTACCTGCTATTGGAGCTATTGATTCAAATTTAAATATTCCATTTGGCAAATAAATTCCCATACTAGCTGCTGCTTCAGTATTTATTAAAGCATATCCCCAAGCTAAAAGAGTTGAAACTACTATACCAACTAACATTGAACCTTTAACTTTTTTCTTTTCTAAAATTACTATTATACAAAGTCCAACCATTGCTATTAACATTTTAGGACCAACTTCTCCCATAGCAACCATTGTATCTGGATTTCCAATAACCACTCCAGCTCCATTAAATCCTATAAAGGCTATGAATAAACCTATACCTGCTGTAACCGCATATTTTAAATTTATTGGAATTGCATCAACAACAGCCTCTCTTACTTTAAATAATGATAAAAGTATAAATATTATTCCTTCTACGAAAACGGCTGTAAGAGCTACTTCCCAAGAAATTCCCATTCCTATAACTACTGAAAAAGTAAAGAATGCATTTAACCCCATTCCAGGAGCTAGTCCAAATGGTAATTTCGCATAAAATCCCATTATTAAACATCCAATAACTGCTGATATACATGTTGCCGTTACTATAGCACCTGCTGGCATTCCAGCTGCACTTAATATAGATGGATTGACAGCTATTATATAAGCCATTGCTAAGAAACTTGTTGTTCCTGCTAAGATTTCTCTCTTATATTCACTTTTATTCTCAGGTAAAACACGTAAATTTCTTTCTTCCTTTAAAACATGAATTTTATTTTCCATAAAAAACCTCCACATTTCTCTTAAGTTCATAAATATAAAAAAGCTATTTTAGGTTTAGTAAACTTAAAATAGCTTTTATCCAATTATTGAATAATAACTTTAATAAAGTTTACTATTAACATTTGCCACTTCTAAATACGAACATTTTTATACAAAATGAACTTTTTATCTGTCTACGAATGTTATTGTACACTATTCGGAGTTATTATTCAATAATTATCGAATATTTTTTATTATTATTTTTTTAATGTATGTGTTTAGTATCTTTCTTTCTCAAAACTATGTTTAATATATCTATAATCTTTATTAAAACCAAGAAGAGTTAAAAGCTTTATTCTAGCTTTTTGACTTGGCATACTTTCTCCAAATATAACTCCAAGTTCTTTAAGATTTTTTCCTCCTCCAAGATATCCATAGCTATCACTTACTCTTCCTTCAAAGCATCTTGAAGTAAGTACTATAACTATTCCCTTATTTAAAGCATCCTTTATTGAATCAACCATAGTTGGTGGTACATTCCCTCTTCCTAAACCTTCTATTATGATTCCATCATATTTTTTATCTATACAATGATATATAAAATCTCCATCCATACCTGCCGCACATTTTATTATGGCTACTTTTTTATCAATAACTTCTAATGGTATAAAATCTTCCTGTGGAACTCTTCTATCAAATATTACCTTATTATTATCAACTATTCCTATTGGGCCAAAATTAGGTGTTCTAAAAGCATTTAAAGCCATTGAATTAGCCTTAGTTACCTCTGAAGCACTATTTAATTCCCCATTAAAACAAACTAAAACACCTCTATTTTTTGCTTCATCTGATGCAGCTGTACATATTGATGCAGCTAAGTTAGCTGGTCCATCATATCCTAACTCTGATCCACTTCTCATAGCTCCAGTAAATACTATTGGTTTACTTGTCTTAGTTGTTAAATTAACAAAATAAGATGTTTCTTCTAGAGTATCTGTTCCATGAGTTACTACAACCCCATCTATATCCTCTCTCTCTACTAAAGCATTTATAAATTTTGATAGTTCAAGCATTATCTCTGGAGTAACATGTGGACTTGGTAATGAAGAAAAGCTATGTGACTCTATTGTTGCAAAGCTTTCTATTCCTGTTACCATAGCCATTATTTCCTCTCCTGTCAGACTTGGGACTGCAGCCTTTATTCTATCATCAACTTTCATTGATATTGTTCCACCATTAAAAATTACAGCTATTTTCTTCATGAGTACCTCCTAATTTCTTGTTTATTTGACTAAGTATCATTTGCCACACTGCTTATTATAATTAAATTAAAAATTGTATTCAATCTTTGTAAATTTTAACTTAAATTAAATACTAATAAACTATAATAACTTAATCATTTCCTTAATAATTATAATCTTTTTATAAATTTTATAAAACTAATAATTGTATTGTAAAATTTAAAAGATCATATCAAATTTTATTTTGATATGATCTTTAAATATAATAATTGACTTAGAAAATAATACAGATTAAGTTTCCTTCACCTTCATTAATAATTCTTTGAAGAGTTTTTTGAATCTTACTTTGAATATCATCTGGCATCTTATAAAGTTTACTTCTTAAACCTTCTTGAACTAATGTTTCTAATGACTTACCAAACATATTACTTTGCCATAATTTTTCCGGATCACTTTCAAATTGCTCAAGTAATGTTTTAAATACCTCTTGAGTTTCTTTTTCGGTTCCCATTATTGGGCAAATTTCTGTTTGAATATCTGCTTTTATTAAATGTAGACTAGGAGCACTAGCCTTAAGTTTAACAACATATTTTGAACCTTGCTTATCAATATCAGGTTTTTCAAATTTCATTTCTGATAATTGAGGAGCAACTAATCCATAACCTGTTTCCTTAACACTATTTATTGCTTCAGCTACCTTATCATATTCAGATTTTGCTTTATGCAAATCTTTAATTAAAGATATTAAATCACTTTCATCATTTAATTCTTCATCACACATCTCACTTATTATTTTATAGAAGATGCCATTTTTAGGAGTCATTTTAACTCTTACAGTTCCATCTCCTAAATTCATCTCACTTATATCAGCTACTCCTAAAAAATCTTCTCCATAAGTACTAAGTAGATTCTTAACGTCTCTAATTTTTGATATGTTTTTACACATGTCTTTAACTATGTCTATAAAATTAGATTTTAACCAATGAGAAGGCTCTAATTTTTCAATCCATCGTGGCATGTCTATATTAATTTCCTTAACTGGAAATTCTTTAAGTACTTTTGTAAATAAATCGTTTATGTCATTTTCATTCATATTGGCTACATCCATTATTTGAACTGGAACTCCATATCTGATTTCTAATTCTTGTTTTAAGTCTAAAGTCTCTTCTGCCTTTGGATCTAATGAATTAAGTACAATTATAAAAGGTTTGTCTATTGATTTTAACTCAGCCACTACTCTTTCTTCAGCCTCTAAGTAATCATCACGATCTATACCAGTTATACTTCCATCTGTAGTAACTACTAATCCTATTGTTGAATGGTCTGTTATTACTTTTCTAGTTCCTATCTCAGCTGCATCTTCAAATGGAATTTCATAATCAAACCAAGGAGTATGAACTTTTTTAGATTCTCCCTCATCAAAATAACCATTAGCACCTTTAACAATGTATCCAACACAATCAACCATTCTAACACTAAACTTAATACCATCATCTAATACAATTTCTACTGCCTCATTAGGTACAAATTTAGGCTCTGTTGTATGAATAGTTTTTCCTGATCCACTTTGTGGTAATTCATCCTTTGCTCTTTCCTTTTTATAAGCATTATCAATCTTAGGTATTACCATTAAGTCCATAAATCTTTTTATAAATGTAGATTTACCTGTTCTTACTGGCCCAACAACTCCAACATAAATATCTCCCTGTGTTCTTTCTGCTATATCTTTGTATATATTGAAATCTTCCAAGATACACCCTCCTATAAATATTATTAACACTATATATATATTAGAAACTTTCAAAAAGTATACTGTTTAGTAAAATATATTTTTACTTTAATTGGAATATAATTTTTAACTATTTGATTTAAACTTCAACTTTCTCTTTCTAATATTATGTATTAATATTATTTATTCAAATAACTCTAAATAAATGCTACTTATTTTAAATAATTTTATTTTTTTAATATCTAAAACTCAATATAGTTTTATAACCACATACAAAACAAAATTTTTGTAAAACGAATACCTTTTAATTAATACAAAAAGAGATAGAAAAGCTTCTATCTCTTTTTAAAGTCAATTTTATATTTCTTCTTTTTTCTTATCTCTTTCCATTAAAAGGCTTACAGCATTTTCTACCTTTGCTCCTTCAAAAAGAACTTTATATGCTATATCAGTTATAGGCATTGTTACTCCTTCTCTTTCTTTTAAATCATAGAAGGCTTTACAAGCTTTTATACCTTCAACAACCATTCCTACTTCTTCTATAGCTTCTTCAGCAGTTTTGCCTTGTCCTATAAGTATTCCAGCTCTTCTGTTTCTTGAATGCATACTTGTACAAGTAACTATTAAATCACCCATACCAGTTAACCCAAAGAAAGTTTCAGCTTTTCCACCCATTTTAATTCCTATTCTAGCTATTTCAGCCATTCCTCTAGTCATTAATGCTGCCTTAGAATTATCTCCATATCCTATACCATCACAAACACCTGACGCTAATGCTATAATATTCTTAACAGCGCCTCCAATTTCAACACCTATGATATCATCATTAGTATATATTCTAAAGTTTTTATCCATAAATAGGTCTTGAACTTTTTCTGCACATTCCATACATTCTGAGCTTGCAACTAAAGTTGTTGGAATTCCATTTGAAACTTCTTCTGCATGACTTGGCCCAGATAAAACTACGACCTTATTATTTGGTAATTCTTCATTTATAACTTGAGATAGTCTCAAATTAGTACCCTCTTCTATTCCTTTAGCTATATTAATAATTATCACATCATCATTAATTTTGCCTTTTAAATTTCTACAAGTTGTTCTTATAACATGAGAAGGTACTGAAAGAACTACATATTCTGCCCCATTTAAAGCTTCATCTAAGTCTTTATAAGCAGTGACATTAGTAGGAATAGTTACATCTTTTATATATTTATCATTTTTTCTGTTTACGTTAATATCATTTATTACATTTTCATCTCTACTCCATAGAGAAACCGTAACACCTTTATTTGCTAATAATATACCTAAAGAAGTTCCAAAACTTCCAGCTCCTAAAAAAGCCACTTTACTCATAAAATTACTCCTTTCTAGCTCTATATTCTATTTCTATTCCAGTTCCATCAAAATCAAAACTTTCTCTTAATTGGTTTTCTAAATATCTACCATATGAGAAATGTAATAGATTAGGATCATTTACAAAGAACACAAACTTAGGTGGCTTTGTAGCAACTTGAGTAGCATAGTATATCTTTAATCTCTTTAAAGCTACAACTGGTGGCTCTTTCATTAAAACAGCCTTACTTATAACATCATTTAATAAGCCAGTTGAAACTCTCTTAGAGTAATTGTCATAACAATATTTAGCTGTTGATAATATTTTATGTACTCTTTGTCCTGTTAAAGCTGATATAAATAAATATTTAGCATATGGAATAAACTTAAGCTTTTGTTGTAAGTCTTTTTGATAATTGCTTAATGTTTTATCATCTTTTTCAATAAGATCCCATTTATTAACAACAACCATAATTGCTTTATTCATCTCATGAGCGTATCCTATTATTTTTTCATCTTGCTCAGTTATTCCTTGCTCAGCATCTATTACAAGTATAGCTACATCAGCTTTCTCTATAGCAGCATAAGTTCTGATTACACTATATCTTTCTATTTCTTCTTTTACTTTGCTTTTCCTTCTTAATCCAGCAGTATCAACAAGAATGAATTTTCCCTCTTCTGTTTCTAGGTAACTATCTATAGAATCTCTTGTTGTTCCTGGAACATTACTTACTATAACTCTCTCTTCACCTAATAACCTATTAATAAGTGATGACTTCCCTACATTTGGTTTACCTATCATAGCTATTCTAATATATTCATCATCTTCTTCATCCTCTGAAGGATCATTGAAATATTTAACAACTTCATCTAACATATCTCCAAGACCTAATCCTTGAGATGCTGATATAGTTATAGGATCTCCAATCCCTAAATTATAGAACTCATAACTATTTTCTTCTAAAGCTAATCTATCTATTTTATTAACTACTAAAACAACAGGTTTTTTACTTTTTCTAAGCATTTGTGCAACTTCTTGGTCAGCAGCAGTAAGTCCTTCCTTACCATCAACAACGAATACTATTACATCAGCCATCTCTATAGCAATCTGTGCTTGTCTTCTCATTTGTTTGACAATTATATCACTACTTTCAGGCTCTATTCCACCTGTATCTATCATTGTGAATTTTTTATTTAACCATTCTGATTCTCCATATACTCTATCTCTAGTAACTCCTGGTGTATCTTGTACTATTGAAATTCTTTTTCCTGCTAATTTATTGAAAAGAGTCGACTTACCTACATTCGGTCTTCCAACCATAGCAACTATTGGTTTACTCATTCTTATTCCTCCTCACAGTGTTCATTTATTAAGTCTATTAGATCTTCCCCTGTATAGCTACAAACTATAACTTTAACTCCCAATCTTTCTTCAATATCCTTTGCTGTCAAATCATCTAACATTATTCTTTGAGTTATATCTCCTGGCTCGTAACCTTTTCTAAACATGTTATCTGCCATAATTAAGTATTCACTATCAATGTTATCTTTAAGTTGAGCAATAACATCTTGACCTGTTAAAAGTCCTGCCACTGTTATTGTATGACCAAAGAAATCATTTAATATAACCTTACACTTAATATCTATATTATTATTTGCTTCTCTTATATCAGTACAAACCTTATCTAATTCTTTAAATGCAGATGTTCCTGTAATAAGAGTAAATTTACCTTTTCCACTTTTAGTTAACTTATTCTTTATATCTTGTGCCATAGTTTCTCTTAGAAGTCTTATCATTCCAACTCCATCTTCTATTTGCTCATATCCATTATAGAATTCTTCATTTGGAACGTCTTCTTCTGCCATAACATAGAATTCATCTGATAGTCTTATAAATGGACTTCCTATTTCTTTCATATATTTTTCTTGAAGAACACTTATTCTATCTAACTCTTCTTTAGCTGTTTCTTTATTATATATTTCAAGGTCAGCTAATCCTTCTCTAAACTTTGTTATTCCAATTGGTACAGCTGCAACATTCTCAATTGAAGGACGTAATTTATAAAGATCTTCTACAGTTCTAACTAATTCGTCTCCATTGTTTATTCCTGGCATAACAACTATTTGAGCATTTACAGTTATACCTGCATCAGCTAACTTTTGTAATCTTTCATATACATTCCCTGCAAATCTATTATTAAGAATTTTTTTTCTTAACTCTGGATTTGTTGTATGAACTGATACATTTATAGGACTTATTCTATATTTTATAATTCTATCAATATCTTCATCCTTCATATTTGTTAAAGTAACAAAGTTACCTTGTAAAAATGAAAGTCTTGAATCATCATCCTTAAAATATAAAGTTTTTCTCATTCCCTTTGGTAATTGATCTATGAAACAAAATATACATTTATTTGTACAACTCTTAGCTTTGTCTAGGATGGCCTCTTCAAACTCCACTCCTAAATCTTCTCCATATTCCTTTTCTATCTCAAATTCCCAAACCTCTTTGTTTGGTTTTAATATTTCTATTTCAACGTATTCGTCTGCTAATAAAAATCTATAATCAAGTATATCTTCAACTTTAGTACCGTTTATGCTTAATAGTATATCTCCTTTTTCAAAGCCTAATTCCTCACCAATTCCTCCTGGTAAGACTTCAGCAATTCTACTTTTCATATGCTTCACTCCTATTTTAGTACTATCTATGTTATATTACCTTAATTAAATAATGTAGTCAACTGAAATAACTTTATACCTATATATTATATTTTGTTTAAATTACTAACTTTTTACTTAACTTTTAATTTAATTATTAACTTTTTCATTAAGCTTTAAACTATATTATTTAAATATTAAAAAGTAATCCTCTAAATAAAATTTTGAAGATTACTTTTCATAACTTTATCTTAATTTTATCATAACAAAAAAATTTTTAATACATATCTAATAATGTAATAAATAGTATCAATTTAAACATATTCTAAAATGTTAATTAACTAAAATTATATATTTATAGGTATAGTTATTTCTATTTTAGTTCCTACTCCTAACTCACTAGTTACATTTATCTCTCCATTAAAAAGTATAACTATATGTTTAACTATAGCAAGACCTAACCCAGTTCCACCACTTTCTCTACTTCTAGCTTTATCTACTCTATAAAATCTTTCAAATATCCTTGGAAGATCCTCTGCACTTATTCCAAGTCCATTATCCTCAATAACTAAACTAAGATTCATATCACGATTATAACTTTTAACTCTCACCATTCCACCTTTTTCAGTATATTTAACAGAATTGCTTACAAGATTTAATAGCATTTGTTTAAACTTATCCTTATCTCCCATAAGAACACAATTACTATTTGTATCTAAAAAAATTTCCACACCTTTTTTCTTTGCTTGATCATTTAATAGCATATAAACTTTATCAATTTCTTCATCAACATTAAATTCTTCCAAAACAGTACTTCTTTTTTGTTCTATTTCATAAAGACATAATATATCCTCTAAAAGTCTTGCTAATCTATCTGATTCTTCATCTATTATGCTTAAAAATTTATTTCTAGTTTCATCATCATCTACATATCTTAATGTTTCTGCAAAACCTTTAATTGATGTAAGTGGAGTCTTAAGTTCATGAGATATATTAGCTACAAATTGGCTTCTCATGTTTTCAAGCTTTTTAATATCTGTAATATCTTGTATAACCACAACTGTACCTATTATTTCAGGTTCATTTATTATACTTGCTTTTCTTATTTTTAATATTTTGTAGTCATCCTTATAATTAACTTCGATTTCTACTCTATCTTTCCCATTACAAAAAGCCTCTATTATCTCTTTATCAGTTATATAATCCAAAAGTTTATTTCCAATAATCTCTCCATTTATCCCAAATATTTTTTTAGCATAAGGATTTATCATTAAAATATTCATATCCCTGTCAAAAGCTATTACTCCACTTTCCATACTTTTTAATATCGCTTCTAAACCATTTTGTTTATCCTTAAATTGCTCCATAGTTATTTCTAATTGTTCTGCCATATAATTAAAGCTTTTTCCTAGTCTTTGAATTTCATCATCTTTAGAATTAAT
Source organism: Clostridium sp. (assembly GCF_029258205.1). Classification (GTDB taxonomy): domain Bacteria; phylum Bacillota; class Clostridia; order Clostridiales; family Clostridiaceae; genus Sarcina. The sequence goes on along the minus strand of NZ_JARHZJ010000103.1, from coordinate 3,236 downwards.
TTTTACTCTCTTATGAAAATTGCCACTTGCAATAGTAGATGTCAATTGTTCTAGTTCCTTTAATGGATTTAATATTATATTGGTTATTTTAACAGTTAATAACAATGCAATTAATAAGGATAATATACCGCCTACTACTAGATAATTACTATTTATTCTATCTAGTATTTTTGCGTTTTCAACAGCTATTGATGTTCTAACAATAGAACCATCCTTAAGTTTGAGTGCACTATAAATCATGTTTTGATTAAGATCATTACTATATCTTACACTACTTCCTAAGCCACCTTCTGTGGCTTTTATTATTTCCTCTCTTTTAAGATAACTTTCATTACCATTGATTAACTTTTTATGTGTATCAAAAATAACATTTCCATCCTTACTGATATATGTTATTCTTATATTTTTCATATCATTACTTGATTCTATTTTTTCTAATTCACTCTTAATATTTCCATTATCATTCTCTAATAACAAAGCTATAACCTTATTATATTCATTTAAAACATTCTTTGATTCTTCTAAATATTTATGATTGGATATTACTAAATACACAGTAGTCATTATCGCTAGAAAAAATGTTATTATTAGTGTTGTAAAAATAATAATCCTTTTCTTCATTTATTAATCCACCTTATTCAATAAATATTGATGAAAATAATCTTCCTGAATTTTCTTGACTTTGTCTATAACTATGCATCTTAACTTCTTCTTCACAATAAGTACAAATTCCAACAGAAGTTATATTTTCTTTTTTGACAATATCCTGAATTTGAATTTCTATACATTTCTCAAGATTTAGCATTCTTCCCTTACATACGTTTTCCCCAAATTTTCCACTGAATTTATTAGCTAAATCTTCACTTACTTCATAACAACATTGTCTTACATGAGGGCCTATTATTACTTTAATATTTTCACACTCATATTTGTCTTTCATGTATTCACAAGTTTTCCAAACTATTTTATTATATGTTCCTTTCCACCCACTATGAATAGCTGCAATCACTTCTTTTTCTTTATCATAAGCTATGACTGGTACACAATCTGCTGTAAACACCCCTATAAGTGTATTTTTATCTTTAGTAACTATAGCATCACAATCTATATTCCCTTTAAGTTCTTCTCCAGTTGCATCAATAAAATCACTACTATGTATTTGATTAACATAAATTACCTTATCTAGTGAAAATATTTCCTTTAGATTCTTTAAATTTTTCTTTCCATCTTTATCTTCTTTTTTATAATTAACATTATTTAATGCAGTTGAAAATTTAACTTTTATATTTTCATCATTAAAAACTATAAACTCTTTATTATTTATTATTTCTCTATTCATAACTTTCACCTCAAATAATCTACTTATTTTACCATATTATCATATTTCAACTTTTTGTTAAATTAAATTCAAGTTAAATATTATTTAAGTATATAGATAAATTAAAACAAATAAAAAACTACCTTAAAGAATTTTCTTTAAGATAGCTTAAAATTATTTCATTAAACTTTTTATTTCTTCCATAAAGGTATTAATATCTTTAAATTGTCTATATACAGAAGCAAATCTTACGTATGAAACCTCATCTATATCCTTAAGTCTCTCCATTATCATTTCACCTATGTAATCAGACTTTATTTCTACCATCATTTTATTACTTATGTTTCGTTCAATATCAAATGCTATTTCTTCTATTTGCGCCCTAGATACAGGTCTCTTTTGACATGCTTTAATTAATCCGCTTATAATTTTTTCTTTATTAAAACTTTCTCTACTTAAATCCTTTTTTATAACAAGTATTGGTATATCTTCTACCTTTTCATAAGTTGTGTATCTCTTAGAACATCTTAAACATTCTCTTCTTCTTCTAATTGCATTGTAGTCTTCTGCTGATCTAGAATCCACAACTTTACTTTCTTCATAAGAACAGTAAGGACATCTCATTTTAAAATCCACGCCTTTCTCTAAGTTGTAATAATATTATACCCTCTTTTTTGCTTAATTTCTATATATATTTTTGAACATCTAATATATTTTTCCCTTTTGAATCTATTAGTATAACATCTACTCCAACTTTATATACATCAGACCATTCTATTTCTATATCCTCTGACTTACTAAAAAATGATGTTTTTTCTCCAGGTATTATAATAGATAATATTCTATTATCATCACAATCTATTTTAACATCAGCTATTAGGCCTAACTTTTTACCTTCACTTACATCTATCACTTCCATCGCCCTTAAATTATTTAAAGAAAATAAATTTTCTTCCATATTCAAACTCCTCCTAACCATATAATTCTTATATTTAATTTATATGTTTAATTTTTATATTTATTAATTAGAAGAAGTAAAAAATACTAAATAACATAAGATTTTTAATTTTCCCATAAAAAATAGAGCTCAAGAGAGCTCTATACATACTTTCTCATATGCTTTAATGCTATTTTTTCCAACCTTGAAACTTGTGCTTGAGATATACCAATTTCATCAGCTACCTCCATTTGAGTTCTTCCATTAAAGAACCTTAAATTCAATATAAGTTTTTCTCTATCATTCAATTTCTTCATAGCTTCCTTTATTGCTATATTTTCAAGCCAACTATCATCTTGATTTTTTGAATCACTTATCTGATCCATGACATATATTGCATCTCCACCATCATGATAAATAGGCTCAAACAAAGAAACTGGATCTTGAATTGCATCTAAAGCAAAAACAACATCTTCTCTTGGAATTTTAAGTTCTTTTGCTATTTGAGATACAGTAGGCTCCTTATTATTTTCGTTTACTAGTTTATCTCTTACCAATAAAGCTTTATAAGCTATATCTCTTAAAGATCTACTTACTCTTATAGTGTTATTATCCCTTAAATATCTTCTTATTTCTCCTATTATCATCGGCACAGCATAAGTTGAAAATTTAACATTTTGTGATAAATCAAAGTTATCTATAGATTTCATAAGTCCTATACAACCAACTTGAAATAAATCATCTACGTTTTCTCCTCTATTATTAAACCTTTGGATTACACTAAGCACTAATCTCAGATTCCCCTTGATAAATTTTTCTCTAGCGCTTGTATCTCCATTTTGCATTTGTAGCAATAATTCTTTCATTTCTTTTTCTTTTAAAACTGGTAATTTAGCTGTATTGACTCCACATATCTCTACTTTATTTATCATCATAATTGAAATCAACCCCTTCGAAGTAATTCCCTTCCGCATTTTAATT
>NZ_JARHZJ010000074.1 GCF_029258205.1 Clostridium sp. | reverse complement strand
AAATATTTATTTCTAAACTTTTTTAAATTTATTATACACTTTGTAATTTCAAAGTCAATAAAATTTAAAAGAAAAGTAGTATAAGACTCTATATAAAATCTTATACTACTTTTTTAAAATTTACTTCAATCTAATTAAAATAATTAAAACTTATTATCTTTCAGTTCTAACAGTTATTGATTGCTTAGTTGAAAGTTTACCATTAGAATATTTAGCGGCAATCTTAAAGTTATAAATAGTATGTCTATTTAATCCCTTAAATTTAAATTCAGTTTCATCAGCACTTATTTCTTTAACTTTTTTACCATCCTTATAAAGAACATACCCTTCTAATCCATAAGTTTTTTCTGGTGCTTGCCAGCTTACAGTTACATTTTTCTTAGTCTTATCAGTAACCTTAAAATCTCTTACTGGATTTACTATAACTTCTTCCTCAACTTTTGGATTTCCAACCTTAACTTTTACTGTATTTGAAGAAACTTTCTTACCATTAACAGTAATATTTACTTGAACATCAGCAAATCCTTCAGAAACACCAGTCATCATTCCATTTTCAATAGTTAAAACTTCTGGTTTTGAAACTTTATATTCAACTTCAGCTTCTTCTAAATTAACATTTGCACCACTATTCATTAATGCATTTATAGAAAACGGAACACTTTGTCCAATTTCCAAATCATGCTCTACTGTATTTAAATTTACATGAGCTAATTCAGGAGATTCAATTGACTTATCTATCTCTTTAACATAAATATTATCTAAGATTACTTCTTTAAATCCGTCACCTTTCTCTAAAGTAATATAGTAATCCCCATCAAAATCGCCAGTTGTAAACTCGTGAGTTACAGATTTAGCTTTAGTGAAAATATCTTGTGCATAGTTTGAACCAGTAGCCTCTAAAGGAATACTTACAACCTTTTCGCCATCTCTCTTCTTAATGTTAACAGTATATCCTGGAGCTACATTTTCTAATGAATATAAGAATCCAAATTCATAAGTTTTATTTGGCTCTAATTGGAATGATGAAACGTCTGTAGTTAACATTTCACCTCTTTCATTTGGTTGTTGGTTAGATTTTAATGAAAATCTTCCATCAAGTACCCAGTTCATTCTTTGCTTAGCATCTATAGATATATCCTTCTCAGCTAAGTGAGATCTATTTGAATGTCCTCTTCCTGGAGCTAAATAAAATGGTGATATACCTTCATCTACATTTTCAAAGTCTTCGTAGAATACATATCCATCTCTATTAGTGTGACCTGGATGATCCCAAATCCTAAAGTCATCAACTAATACAACTGAGTTATCTTCTCCCTCTGATGCCTTTAAGTAAACATCAGCTGAGTTTACTCCTTTAGGTACAGTAAATTCTACTTCCATTCTCACAAAAGTATCATCAATATACTTAACCCCTTCTCCTTGTCTTACTTTACCACCACTTGTTATTACATTAGTAAAATCCTTTCCACCAACATTAACTCCTAATGTAACCTCTCTATTATTATCATTTTTAACCCAAGCAGATACTGAATAAGTTGCTCCTTCTTCTAATCCATTTATGCTTTGAGAAATTTTAGCATCAGCGCCTTCATTCCCACTTATTTTAAGAACATCATTACCTAATCTCTTTTGAACACTTTCATTTTCAATAGTTATATGATCTGTATTTGTAGCAGTAGATTCTTTATTCCACTTATCAAAAGTTTGTGAGTCAAATCCTGGGTCAGCTATTTCTGAACCATATCCCCAATCAGCTACTCTCTTTTCTTCAACTTTTTCCTTAGTAACTATATAAGGAGTATCTTGTTTTACTTCTAAATTAACCTTTCCATTTGCAACTGGTACTTCCTTAACCAAAGTTCTTCCTAAATCTGATAATTCATATAAATAAACTTTATCATTAGAAGTCCATCCTTCTGGTAAAGTCCATTCTGAAGTAGTTCCTAATGGATTCCAGTGATAAATTTTTTCACTATTTGCTTCATCAACAGGATTCCAAGGTAAGAATAATTGAGTATCTCCAATACCTGTATCTCCAATTGAACTTTCTGGAGTAGTAGCAACTAATCTATTATTTCTATAGTAGTTTATATTAGAATTTTCTCTAATAGCCTTAACTCCATTTTCAAATAATACTTCATTTTCACTCATCTTAATTATTGGGAAGTGTTGTAAATACTTAGTAGGTAATACTTGATTATAAAATACCTCTGTACCGTAAGCACCTTCTATATCATGTCTAGTTCCCCATCCACCTGATAATAAATGTTTATTACCTTTTACTAATGGATCTGCCAAGAATGAATCTTGAGTATCATTTTTCATAAATCTCATTATTTTACTTGCATTTCCCTTGTTTGGATATGCAGGATCTCCACCCCAGTGAGTCCATGGAACATGTTGTTCTAATGGTCCATTCATTTCTGTTGCAATCATAATTCCATAATCATTTATCTTTTCTCCTAATTGATGAGCATTCCATCCATTACCTGTATAAACGTCAACGTAAATCCACCCTAGATTTGGTGCATCTTTCATTAACATATCAAGTCTTCTGAATAATTCTCCACTAGTTATATCTTTTCTTTGATTCACATAATAAGCTTGATCTAACCATCCCCATCCTGGAGCATTTTCGTTAACTAATTCAGTTGGATATTCAAATGCATCCATAGTATATTCAGTTGCATTTATATGAACACCTATTTTTGCATTATATTCCTTACCTTTTTCTATTAATGTATTAAAGTCTTCCTTACCACCTTGTCTCATACCAATATGTCCGCCATAGTCTGGATGAGAGTCATCATGTCCTTCCCCTTGATATCCTTTATGAAGAACTAATTGTCCAAATCCATCTGTATAATTTGAAAGCTTTTTAATTGTATCTAATGATCTTAGGAACGGATTTTGAGTGTATCCAATATTAAAATCAATATATGACATTTGATTTTTTATTTCTTCTCCACCTACTGGAATTTTCATATTTTTTCTATATTCAATAGCACTATCTTGCCAATCTACTTGACCATCTCCATTCTCATCTCTTGCTATAATTACTTCTGACCATGGCTTTTCACCTTGATATAGCTTACTTCCTTGTTCTGTTGTATCTTGAAGAACTTCTTTATAAGTCCAAGTACCATTTGAAATTCCAACTTTCTTATAATTTGTATTATCAGGAAGAGTATCATTTTCAGTTGTTAATACAACTCTATTTCCACCTTCAATAGTATTATTATTTATAGTTACAGCAAAGTTATCATCATTTATAAATGCATAAGTTTTCCCCTTTACTCCAGGCTTCAATTTAGCAATTTCTGTAAATTCTTCATTTATGTTATTCCAATCACCAGTTGTTAAAACAGATGCTGTTTTACCATTATTTAAACTGCTTACTGAAGCTAAACTATGATTTGGGAAATTTAATGTTTGAAGTTTAACATCTCCTTCTTTAATATCTGTAACTTCCATTATTAATTTATTTTCTTTAACAGTCATCTTTAAAATAATAGTCATTCCTATATCTTCAAAATTTAATGTATATATACCTTCATTATTTACAAATTCACTATTTACTTTTGGAACTCTCTTCTCTCCATTAATTTCAACCATATATTGAGCTTCTAGATCATCTACAGATGCGCCTGACAAAATATCCTCAGTTCCTTTCCATTCGTATCTAACAACTGTTGGGAATCTATTATCTAAAACTACTTTCATAGAATCTGATTCTATAGTTTGTTCTTCTAATGTTCCTACTTCTGGTACCATTATCCCGCCTAACTCTTCAATAGCAAGGTTATCTAAAGTAATATTTTTATTTCCAAACCATCCAGTTAAACCTATTTTTCCTCTCACATCTGGTAAATTAGATATTGCAACCTGACCTATTTTTTCACCATCAACCCACATAGTAATATTTGTATCTTCTACTTTAAGCTTTATTCTATAAGTTTTTCCTGGCTCTGGTGTAAATGAACCTGGAAATGCACCATATTTACCATCTCCAGTTTTCCACACCCAAGAACCATTATCGTAACAAACAGCTCCCCACTCAGTTTCTGATACATATCTAAATAGTAGACCTATTCTTCCTTCATTATTATCAACAGAAAAATCTGTTTCGTAAGTAAAGTTCTTAACCTCTGGAGAATTCATATCAACAGCTACAGATACTCCATTCATAGGTATAGTAACTTTACCATTCTCATAACGTGGAGTTCCTCCACCTTTTACAACTTGCCAATTTCCTCTTGTTTCTTCTGTATCAAAATTAGTTTCATAACTTGCTAAATCTGAGCTCACAGTTACATTAGCTATTGCTTTTACCTCTGCACCTTCAACTGTACCTTCAACTTTAAATGTACCTGGCTTTGAATAACTTTCTTTAGATATATAATTCCAAGAAACCTCCTTAATACTAGACATACCATTTTCATGATTTACTGTAACACTTGATGGTAAAATAGGCTTAACTCTTGGATAAGTTTCTACATTCACTTCATTTATTGATACTATAGGTCCCTTATCTACAGTGATAGGAGCATACTTAATGTAATCAAATTTGGTAGTTTTAGAGTTTCCCCATCCTCTATATCCAACTTTACCTGCTTGTAATGGAATTAAATCTGAATCTTTATCATATATAGTTTCAAATTCTCCATCATTTACAGAAACATTAACAGTTAAATGTTTTTCAACAAAAGTAGCCTTAACTTTTACAATATCTCCACTATTTAGTCTTGGACCTGAAATATTTTCCCACTTATCTTTATTTTCTATAACCCAGCCAGTACCTGAATCGTAGTTAATCATTCCATAGTTTAACTCAGTTGATCTAAATATTATTCCAAATTGAGGCCCACCAACTGTAAACTTACTTTCTAACTCTCCATTTTTTATATTAGGCGATTGATCTTCCATAATTCTATAATCTCCACTATTAGTAACTGATAAAACTCCGTCAGCTACCTCAGCACTTCCTGATCCAGCTAATTTCGTCCATGTAATCCCTTCTGGTCTATCATAGTTTTGAATATAAGTCTCATCTTGTTCATTACTATTGTTTAAAGTTTCAGCTGATTTACTATTTATCTCATCTACAGCTTCATTAACAGGTGTAGCAAGTACTGAAATTGGTAATTGTCCAGCAATAACAGCAGAAGCTATTATTAAAGCAATTTTCTTGTTCATACATTTTATACCCATTCTTCTCTCCCTTAATTTCACGTTAAATGTTTACATTTGTAATTTTAACCCTTTAACTCAATAATTCACATGTAAATTTTCTACTTTATTATGTATTTTATTTACAGATAATTTATTTAAAATAAAATTCCAAAATAAAAGAACTATCTTTTCAGATAGTTCTTTTAAGGGTTAATTATTGACTATAAATAAAATATATTCTTTTATAAATTAATAAACTTTAATTTAGTGTATTAATTTACATTATAAATGTAAACTACATTATTTATTGAAAGCTTTGTTATAATCTTCAATGAATTTTTTCATACCAGCATCAGTTAAAGGATGTTTTACCATTTGAAGTATAACATTATAAGGAATTGTTGCAATATGTGATCCTGCCATAGCTGAATCTAAAACATGCATTGGATTTCTAACACTTGCAGATATTATTTCAGTATCTATTCCATGTAAAGCAAACATTTCAGCTATTTGAGTTACAATTTCAATTCCTGGATTTCCTATATCATCAAGTCTTCCTAAGAATGGACTTACGAATGCTGCACCAGCTCTAGCTGCTAATAAAGCTTGTAATGGTGAGAATATTAAAGTAACATTTGTTCTTATTCCTTCACTAGCTAATACTTTTACAGCTTTTAAACCTTCCTCACACATAGGTATTTTTATAACTATATTTTTATGTATTTTAGCTAATTCTCTTCCTTCTCTAACCATTTCGTCACACTCTAAGGCCATAACTTCAGCACTTATTGGTCCATCTACTATGCTACATATTTCTTCAATTACTTCTTTAATATCTCTACCTTCTTTTGCTATTAATGAAGGATTAGTTGTTACTCCAGATAAAACTCCTAATTTACTAGCTTTTCTTATTTCTTCTACATTTGCAGTATCGATAAATATTTTCATTTCATAATCTCCTTTTCATCAATTTTAAAATATTAATTTGAATTCCATATTTTTTCTATTAATCGTTTCCATAGATAGATGTTAACATTAAAAAAGGAATTTTTCAATATTTTTATCTAAAATTTACATTTTGTCATTTTATTTTTCCTTAATAATATGATATAATATAATATTTTATAACTTTAATATATAATAATTAATTATTAGAGTATCACTTATGTAATATTTATCATTTAAAGTATATACAAATAAAATAATTAATTTCTTGTTTTTTATTCTGTGTAAAAATCATAAATACTGTTTAATATAAACAAAATCAAGTGAACTTCTCACCATTTTTATAGAAAATAAGTAAATTCTCTCAAATTAATTTAAATATCTATTCTAAACCTATAACTTCTATTTACCAATCTTTATACCACAATGATTTTATGCATTTAATAAAAAAAAATGATTTCTACAAATGTAGAAATCATTTTTTTATTTTAATTATTCAAAATATCTTTTTAATAATCCAGCGAAAGCTTTTCCGTGTCTAGCTTCATCTTTACACATTTCATGAACTGTGTCGTGGATTGCATCTAAGTTTAATTGTTTAGCTAAAGTAGCTAAGTCTTTTTTACCTTGGCAAGCTCCATGCTCTGCATTTACTCTTGCTTGTAAGTTTGCTTTTGTATCAGCTTCTACAACTTCTCCTAACATTTCTGCGAATTTAGCAGCATGCTCTGCTTCTTCGAAAGCTATTCTTTTATAAGCTTCTGCAACTTCTGGGAATCCCTCTCTATCAGCTTGTCTTGACATAGCTAAGTACATTCCTACTTCTGTACACTCTCCTACAAAGTTAGCTTGTAATCCTTCAATTACTCTTTCATCTACACCTTTAGCAACTCCGATTCTGTGCTCATCTGCAAATGCTAATTCTCCACTTTGCTCTACAAATTTATCTGAACCAGCTCCACATATTGGACATTTTTCTGGTGCTTTTTCTCCTTCATAAACATATCCACAAATTGTACAAACAAATTTTTTCATAATAAAATCCTCCTAATATTATGCTTAAATATTTTTCATCAATAGGTTATTAAGAAAATTATCCTAATAAATCTCTTTCTTTATAATCTATAGATTTAACCTATTATTTTTTTTCTTAACCCTTATTAATATTATATAATAATCATTTTCCATTATCAACATATTTTAAACAATTTATACTTTTAATAAAAAAAATTCCTCTATAAGTTTTTTATATCAAAAATTAAAGTTCAAATTATTATTTGTTGTAATAAAACTATTCATATTTTATCATTTCAACTTTATTACATAAAAAAAGAAGGCGTTATATAAAAATATAAAAACTTATTTTGATACACGCCCTTATCTTAATAATTTAATCAAATACCTAATAATATATCTTTTTATAAAAGGTATATTATCTTACCACTTTACCAAAAGGCATAAGAGATAATTTAGCCAATTTCAATGACTGTATTGCAAAAGGTATTCCTATTATTGTAATAGCAAACATAGCTGCACTTATTAAATTTCCTATAGCTAATGTAAATCCACCAAAAACTATCCATAATATATTAAGCACAAGATTTCCTGCTCCATCGTCAACAGTTACTACTTCCTTACCAAAAGGGGCTAATTGTAATCCCGCTAATTTAAAACATTGTAATCCAACAGGTATTCCTACTATTGTTATACACCATATACATCCCCAAAATAACCATCCTAAAGCATTAAAAAACCCACCAAATATCATCCAAATAAGATTTCCTAGACAACTCAATATTTTTCCTCCTTTATAATAAATATTTACTTTTTATAATAATATCTACTTTGATTATAAAAAAATGTTCTCTTATTGCTTAATATTTTTAAACAAACTAATTTATATAAAATAACAAAGTAATCTTAATACAGTAATTATTTTAAATTAACATAATTGCAAATATACCATTAAAATTAAAACTTAATTTTATATAATCAAATTAAAAAGTATTTTAAATAAAATAACATCTTTTTCTTTTAACTTCAACTCATTTTCATATATTTTTTAATGATTTATATTTTTTAAAATTTATGCGCTAATTTTTTATTTTTTTGTTGACATTTATCTTTTATGTATATATAATAAATATTGTCAACAGGACATGCCGAAGTGGCGGAACTGGCAGACGCACAGGACTTAAAATCCTGCGGTGCTAACACACCGTACCGGTTCGATTCCGGTCTTCGGCACCAAAACTCTTAA
>NZ_JARHZJ010000067.1 GCF_029258205.1 Clostridium sp. | reverse complement strand
ACTTAGCTACTTTAGCTAAACAATTAAACTTAGATGCAATCCACGACACAGTTCATGAAATGTGTAAAGATGAAGCTAGACACGGAAAAGCTTTCGCTGGATTATTAAAAAGATACTTTAAATAAGATATAAAAATTACACGCTTTATAAATTAAAAATTTAATTACTTTCTTATTATAAGAGATGCCATAAAGGTGTCTCTTTTTACTTACAAATAAAAAGTTTTTTATTATTATATTTTTGGTATAAGGTATATAATTATTATAGAGTTAACTATTTATAATTTAAAATAATCTTTTTAAGTTTATTTTTCTGAACAGAAGCGAGGAAATAGCTATTTTTGTGATACTAATACAATATATAGTAATTTGTGAAAGATAATGAATTTAAAGCAATTTATATTTAAATAATGTTTAAGTAAAAAGAAGATAAAATTTATATATAAATAAAAGGAATAGAAGGGAGCAATATTTTTAGTATGAAGATATATTTTACAAGGCATGGAGAAACTTTATGGAATCTTGAGCATAGATTTCAAGGATGGAAAGATTCTGAGTTGACTGAAAATGGAGTTAAAAGAGCAAAGTTATTAGGAAAGAGATTTAATGATATTAAGATAGATAAAATTTTTACAAGTCCTATGAAAAGGGCAAAGAGGACTGCATATTTAATAAAAGGTAATAAAGATATTGAGGTTGAAGAAGTTGAAGGATTAAAAGAAATAGGTTTTGGAAAGTGGGAAGGAATGACTACTGAAGAGATAAAAGGTCATGATGAATATGTAAATGAGTTAGATAATTTGTTTAATAAACCATTTTCTTATAAGAGTTTTGAAGGAGAAAATATAAAGGAATTTACAGAAAGACTATTTGAAACTGTAGATAATATAATAAAAAATAATGAAGATAAGGACATTTTAATAGTTACTCATGGAATGTGTGTAAGATACTTAATAGGATACTTTAAAAATGAATTTGAGGAAAGCAAAATAATAGATTATCCTATATGTCATCAAGTTAGTTATAATGAGGTAGAATGGAATGGAGAAAATTTTCAATTAGTTACTTTTAATAATATTGATCATTATGAATAGATAAATAATATTAAAAGTTTTAATTTTTATTATATAATTCAATGAATAAAAATTAAAAAAGTACACAATTTAATATTAGACTTGTGCTACAATCTTAAATCTAAAATCTAGTGAATTTAAAATCTACTTTCTTCGATTATTGGGAAGAGAGGAATAGATTTTAGGAGTAAGATTTTTAAATATTGAGGTGCTAGTTAAGCACCTCTATAATCTAAAAGCTATGGCTAAATAAAAATATTATCTTAAAGTTTAATTTGAAGATATATTTAGCTGACTGTAGTTTATAAAGTAGCAAAAAGTTATAGAAAATAATGCTCTTAGATAATTTATGAGCACATTAAAAATAGGGATACTTACTTGTATTCCTATTTTTTAATAAAGAACCTTAATACTTATTAATAATTAGTAGATAGTTTAACTAGATTTAATTTACTTAAAGTAAAAAATCTCATTAAGATCTTATAAAATCTTAATGAGATTTTTTATTTTAGAAATTATCTAATTTAATATCTCCGCTTTTTGTTGTAATATTTAGTTTATTTTCTCCTGAATTAAAGGTTGCTTTTAAAAGTTTATCACCTTTTTCTATATTTTGATTATTTAAATCATTAGAAACCTTTATAGAACCAGATACTGTCTTTCCTTCTAAGAATAAATTATTTGAAACTTCTACAGTTATGTCAACATCACCAGAAACGGAATTAATTGTTGAAGCACCTTTGATTTCAGTTAAATTCATATCTATTGAGCCAGAGGTTGAATTTGCATTTAATGTTCCTATATATGATTTAACTTTAATATCTCCAGAAGTAGTTTTTAATGAAGATGTATTAGTATTTAAATTATTAAAATCTATATTACTAGAAGTTGCATTAGCTATTACTGTTGAAGCAGATACAGAGTTAAACTTTACATCGCCATTTACAGTTGTAATTTTAAGAGAATTAAGCTCTAAAACTCTTTCAGATTTAATATCTCCAGAAACACTTGATATTGATATATCACCTTTATAGCTTTCAGGAATATATAGATTTAAATTTAAGTCACTGGAAGGTAAATTATTAGGAGTATTTTGAGTTTCTATAGTTAACTCTCCATTATCTTCTCTTAAATTAAGTTTTATTAAATTACTGTCATTAGAACGATATTTACCTTTAAGTTCAGCTTTTAACTCATTTGTATTAGATTTAAGTATATTAACATCTGTAATTTTTGAATTAATAGTAATTTTATTTATAGATTCTATATTATGAGATTGTGTATCATTTATAGTTTGTTTTTTATTAAATAAATCAAATTTAAAAGGATTATGATCAAATTCATTTAAATAATTAGATATTTGTGGAGCTAAATCATTTCCTATAGAAAAACCTGATGAAAGAGTTTGGAATAATCCTACTGAAAATACTGTTATAAATAACACTAAGGAAATTATCATAGCGATAATAGTTTTTTTACTCCAAAAGGATTTTTTCTCTTTAGGTTTATTTTCTGTTAAATATCCAATGACTTTTTTTACTAAGACAATGCACAATTTGATTCCGTAATAGCCTAAAATAGTCATAAGAATTCCTAAGAAAATTAAAGATACTAAAATACAAATAACTCCAAAGAATAAAGAATTAACTACTATTGTACTTGTTGCTGCTAAAGCTACATAGGATATAATTCCTATTAAACAACCAAATATAAGACTTATTCCACCTACAAATATACCAAGTATAGTTCCAGCAACAACTAAAATAATAGGTGATAAAATAATAGCTAATATAACTAATATACCTATTTGCACAAGTTTATCTGTTGTAGTGGAGTTTTGAGACATACTTTTACTGAAGGCTCTTGTTTTTTCTTTTGCCTTTTCTTTATAATAGTTTGCAGTTTCTTTAATAGTTGGATTACCTTTAGCTTTTTTATATTGATAAGCTATATCTTTTGGATCACCAAGCTCTTCAGCTATTTCTTCTTCAGTTTTTCCAGAGGATAATCCAATAGAGAAGTGTTCTTCATAATCATATAAAATATCATCAATCTCTTCTTGGGAAAAACCTCTTAAATTTTTTTTAAGTTCTTTAAGATATTCTTGTTTAGTCAAGTTCATAACCCTCCTCTAATAAATAATTTACGCCATCTAATAAATTAAACCATTCACGTTTTAGAAGTTCTTTACGTTGAAGGCCTAAATCTGTAATTCTATAATACTTTCTTGGTGGTCCTTCTTGAGATTCTCTTAAGTAAGTTGTAAAAAAACCCTCCTTACTAAGTTTTCTTAAGATAGGGTATATTGTTCCATCTGATATATATATTTTTTCAGAAATTTTGCTTATGAGTTCATAACCATAATAGTCTTTTCTTGAAAGTAGAGAAAGAACACAAAGTTCTAATATACCTTTTTTAAATTGAGAATTCATCTATTTACCTGCTTTCTTAATTAATATAATTTTAAAACCTTGTATTAGACATGTTTATAGTTTTCATTAACATATATTCATTGAATTTATTATAATATAACACAAGCTATTATATATTGCAAGGTAGTAAATAAAAAAATATACTAAATTTTATATAGTAGTATATATAAATGTTACTATTACATAATTTTTAATAACATATAGTAGAAATTTAATTTTATTTCTTTAGAATAAGTTATTTATTTTTTATTTATAAAAAATCACCCCGTTAAGTAGATTTTGAACAGTCTTTTATACCGTGTCTACTTAACGGGGTGCACCTCAAATTGATATACTCATTTTTATAAATTTTTTTAGGGTAGTAGGTTATGTTAAATTTTATGGTTTTATGTATAGATATCCTTCTGATTGCTTTTCAGCAAGTTCAATAATTCCAGCAGGAACTACCTTACAGAAAGAAAATAATTCATCTTTAGATATATTGAATTTATTAAGTGAATTATTGCATACTGCAAAAACTACTCCTTGTTCAGCAGGTTCAATAATTTGGTCTATTAGATGAGTATTTCTAGCTATTAATTCTCTTAATTGGAAAACAGCCATAGAATTTGCCAATACTTCTAATTCATATTTTTTATTATTTTCTTTAGCATTGTTTAATACATTTTTTATATTTTCTAAAACCATAGGCCATTTGTTAGGCTCATCAATATGAAATATAATTTTCAACTTAATCACTTCCAAATCTATAGTAATTTATATAAATATTATACAAGACTATATTTTAAAAGTTGCTGATGTTATTTCTTTGTTCTATAACCACTTACAGAAGTGGACTACTTCTTAGTAAATAGATTATTTTGTCTAAATTTACTAAGCTAATTTTTAATAGTACTCTGAACAAAATTTCTAACATCAACAACCTTATCTTTAATATATTACTTTAAAAGTAAATAATCAAATAAGGTAAAAATAAGATTTTTAAAATAATAGATTTATTTTGATAATATTTAGGTTTATTACAATTTTATAATCATAGTTTTTAAGAATTTGTATCTAAAAATTAAATATGTGTATTTTTGTAATAATGAAAAATATTAATACAAAAAAAAGTATAACCCAATGGAAATATTGTATTATACTCTTTTTATTAAAAAAGGTTATGTAATTAAGGAATATAAATTTGTTAGCTTTGATGCTAATTAATATTAAAAGTTTATTTTATTATTAATTAACTTCAAATTATTAAGCAAAAGTGATTAAAAGTTTAAATAAACAAATTTATTTGAAAATTAATTAACTTGAAATTAGAAAGTATAGTTTGAAATTTTTTTACTTCAGGTGAAAATAAATAAAATTTACACCTGAAGTTTTATACTAATCTAATTCAGAACTAGCTATATGACCTTTTAAAATTTTAGCTGATTTTATTAGATTTTCTTTTTCTTCATTTGATATAGGAACATCTAGAATTTGTCTAGCTCCACTTCTATCAACTATAGTAGGCATTGCTAAATAAACATTATCAATTCCGTATTGTCCTTCAAATAGAGAAGATACAGTTAAAATGGAATTTTCATCACGAAGGATTGCTTCAACTATTCTTGTAACTGCAAGAGCTACTGCATAGTTTGTATATCCTTTACTATTTATTATTTCATACGCTGCATTTTTAACTTTTTCAGGAAGTTGCTTTTTGAAGGAGCCATCACAGTTAGCGCAAACTGTTTTACAATATTCATCAACATTTGCTCCAGCAATATTAGTTAAGCTCCACGCTGTTATTTCTGAATCACCATGTTCTCCGATTATATATGTATGAACATTTCTAGCGTCTATATCAAAATGTTCTGAAAGCATATATTTTAATCTTGAAGTATCTAAGACAGTTCCAGATCCAATAACACGTTCTTTAGGGAAACCAGAAAGCTTATAAGTTATATAAGTTAAAATATCAACTGGGTTTGATACTACTAAAAGTATTGAGTTTGGACTATATTTAACAACCTCAGGTACTATACTTTGAAATATTTTTAAGTTTTTATTTATAATATCTAATCTTGTTTCGCCTGGTTTTGGACCAACTCCAGCAGTTATTATAACTATGTCAGAATCTTTTGTATCTTTATAGTCTCCTGATTTTATATCAACAGATTTAACAAATGCTGCACCTTGTGCTAGATCCATAGCTTCAGCATTTGCCTTATCCTTATTTATATCAACAATTACTATTTCAGATGCTAATCCATCTTGCATTAATGCAAAGGCTGTTGTAGAGCCAACGAATCCTGCACCTATTATTGAGATTTTATTAGTTTTTTCTCTTATCATATATATCATCTCCTAAACTAATTCCTAGTTGATTACTCTGAATTGTAAGTTAATTATATAACAAATAATAATTATTATCAAGTAGTTTTAACTATTATTTTTCATATTTAGAGTATTTAAGTAGGTGTTTATTGTTATAAGTTAAAAGGTTTATAAAAATATTCTTTCTAATTAGAAGGATATTTATACTTGTAGGAGAATATAGTATTGAAAAGAATATATTTAAGATTATAAAGATTTAAATATTAATAAGTGATAAATTCGTGGGCTTTTGTATAAAGAAAAGATCTTTAAAAAATTAAGTATATTTTATTAGTAATATTTTATAGAAAAAGAAGAGTTAAATTAAATAAGTAAAATGGGGCTTAAGAAATTTAATTTAACTCTTATAAAAATTAAGAGGTTGTATCAAAATAACTTATAATTAATATAAAACTTATAAATTCTTAGAATATATTTATAAGTCTTATATTAAAGTTTTGATAAAGCCTCTTAGTTTATTTTTAAGTAAAATTTAAGGTTAAATATATAATGATAAAGTTATATTTTGGGAAAAATAGTATATAATTTAATAGAAATAAAAAATTATTTATTATGATTTTAAATGAGTGAGAATCTTTGAAAAAAATGAAAAAAAATGATGCTGAAAAAAATATGAATTTAGATTCTATAGATATTTGGGGTTGGTTTTGATTATTCTTTTTTCTTGTATAATTACTGTAAGTAATTTAATAAATCCAGGAAAAACAAGAAGTTTAATTGCAGAAATAGTTAGAAATGATTATAGTGATTTTTTTTCAGTATGAATTACATAATAGTGATAAATCACTTGAAGATGTATATGATTCATATGCAAATGATAAAAATATAGAAGTATATAAAATTATTGCACTAAACACCATATATTTTGGACAATCTAAAAGTAGGTATTTAGAGCCGTATATTAGAAAGTACATAGATAAATACAATTTAAGTAAAAGTGATGTAATGAGCTTATATGAAGAAGTAAATAAAGAAATAAAAAATATTGAGAATAAGTATATATTTAAGCTAATTGTTAAGAGGTTTTCAACGTATATACTTGCTATTGCTTTTGTAACTTTTATAATGGGAAGTGCTTCATTTATTAGAAGACGGAATAATATTGAAAAGATTATAATTAATATTTTTATTTTTAGAAGGGAGTGAAAAGAGCATGAATAGAAAAGAGATAAAAAGTATTGCTAAATCTAAGTTAAAAGGTAGATGGTTTAATATTGTTTTATTAACTTTAATCATAGCAATAATTGAATTTGAAGCAAGTAAGATTATTGGAAGAACTGAAGGAATAACTTCTAGTATTTTAAGGATAGCTAATAACTTTTTATTAATGCCATCTATAACGGCTTCTGGTATTATATACACAATTAAATTTGTTAAAAGCAATGAAGTAATATCTTTAAGTGATGCTATTCCAAGTTTTAAAACTTGGGGAAGATTTATAATGAGTATGATAGTTACTATGATATTTAGTATTCCTATATTTTTTGTTGCATTTTTAGGAAACATATTTTTATTCTTCTCTACAATATCATTAAATAATGCAATGCTTAAGGGACAACTATTTATTGATCCTATGATAGTAATTGGGGGAGTAGTATTTTTAATAGTTATATTAGTATTGATTTTAGTTGCTATAGTAGGAACTTTATTATTCCCATTACCATATTTAATGGCTGAAGACACCTGTGGAATATGGGAAGCTGTTAAAAGAAGTTTTAAAATAATGAATGGTAACAAATGGGGATTATTTATTATGGGACTTAGCTTCTTAGGGTGGCTTATATTATCAGTGTTAACCCTTGGAATAGGATTATTGTGGGTTTTACCATATATCCAAGTTACATTAAGAGTATATTATCTTTCAATTACAGGAAGAGAAAGTGAAATAAATTAAAGTTAAGACTGTATCGTTAAAATGAGTATTTATTTATGTCTTCTATAAATTATGAAGATATAGCAAGTGAGTATATATGGATATTTATTCTAATATTATTAATAATAGTTACTTATAATATTATAATTTCATTATTTTTCTTCTCAGTTAGATATATTATAGTTTAAGAATCAGAACTTGGTATATGGGAAGCAGTAGGAAAGGCTTTTAAAATTATGAAAGGTCATAAATGGGAGCTTTTCATATTAAGTTTAAGTTTTATAGGATGGGTAATACTAGCTATTTTACCTTTATTAATAGGAATGGTAATTGTTGTTTTAATGGGAAGTACAAAGTTATTACCTATTTTTTCTGTGAGATTAATATGGTTATTTGTATATAAAGATACTATATATAGAGTTTATTATCTTTCAATTTCAAAAAGGTCATTAGAATTAGCAAAAGATGAGTTAAATAAAGATATTGAAATTGAAGAATAGGACTTTGAATTTAGAGATTAGCTTAAATGTCTAAGAAATATAATTTAAATGTATTTCTTAGACATTTTTTTATTTGGTATTAATTTAATATATTCTAGTTAATTTTTGAATACAATAAATTTTCTAATAGAAATTACTTTGATTTAGATTAATTAAAAATATTTATTTAAGGGGTTCAATTACCCTATCTAATATATTATTAATTTCTGCAATTGATGTACCAAAGTTTGTTATAGGAACTAAAGCATCATCACATATTCCTATTCTATTCATTATTTCAGCTTTATTAAACATGCATCCACCACAATGAATTACAAGGGAATATTCATTAAGGTTTTTAGGGAAGTCTTTACCAGAGCAATTATTAACTATTATTCCAGGACAAGTTTTTTCTAGCCAAGTAGGTAATTTTTCTCTTGCTATATCACCTTTTAATTGATGGTGAGTACAAGCTTCTGCTATTAAAACTTTATCACCTGCTTTAAGATTTTTTATTGCCTTAGCTCCTGAATAGAATTTATCTAAATCACCTTTATACCTAGCCATAAGTATTGAAAATGAAGTAAGAGGAACACTTTTATCTAATTTTGCATTAACTTGTTTAAATACTTGAGAATCGGTGATTACTAAATCTGGTTTACCATTAAAGATTTTTAATCCTTCATCTAATTTATCTAATGTAACCATAGTTGGTATTCCGCCATAATCTAATATATCTCTTAATACTTGAACTTGAGGAAGTATAAGTCTTCCTTTAGGCGCTTGTATATCTTGAGGGGCTACTAAAAGAATTTTATCTCCAGCTTTAATTTTATCACCTATTATTGGGCTTTCAGTTATTGAAGATGGTGATATATTAACAAGTTCTTTTTTTAATTCATTTATATTTAAGTTATTTTTAGCACTTATTGCAACATAAGGTATTCCTAATAATTCACCAATTTCTTTTAAGGAATTATTTAAATTAATATCAATAAAGTAATTTTTATTATTTGCAGCTACTTTATCAAGATCTTTTAAATCAATTTTAGATTCAATTAGGTTATTAGGAATTAAATCACACTTATTAATAACTAGTATAGTGGGTTTCTTAGCTTTTTTTAATTTATTAAGCCATAATATTTCCTTAGAAAGCATATCTTTAAATGCTATATTTGATTTTATTGAGTCTATTATTTCAGAAAGTGAAAGAGTTATAAGAGCTACATCAGTCTTGCCTACAACCTCTTCAGTCTTTTCAATTCTAAGTTTACCTATTTCTCCATCATCATCAAAACCGGCTGTATCAACAAAAACAACAGGTCCTAAGGGTAAAAGTTCCATTGCTTTATAAACTGGATCAGTTGTTGTTCCTTTAAAGTCTGATACTAGAGAAATGTTTTGACCAGTTAAGGCATTTATTATACTAGATTTCCCAGAGTTTGTTTTACCAAAAAGAGAAATATGGATTCTACTTCCTCTAGGAGTTTCATTAAAATTACTCATAAATTTTTCTACTATTGAAAGATACAAATAGTAGAATTACACCTCCTTGAATTAATTATTCTGTGAAAATATTTTCAAATGTGAATAAACTTGTGGATAACTTTTTTATTGAATTTTACTTTCAAATTCTAATTTAATAAGTAAAATAAGTTTTAAAAAAAGTAAAAAAAATACAATTGAAAATCGCTTAATATAGCCATTTACAAGAGTTTTTATCTTTTTAAAAAATTATTTTTTTAGTAGTAAATATTATTAAAAAATAATTATAAAATAGTATAATTTTTTCTTAAAAAACAAGTTATCCACATTTGGATGTGGATAACTTGAAAGTTATTCACAAGATATAGTTGTGTTATATTTATATACATACTAAATATTGATAAGGAAAAAAATGTAATATAAATATGTTGAAATTTTTCACATAAAAAACTATAAATAAAAATCTTTTATATAAGAAATAAAATGCTATATTTAATATAAATAAAAATTTATTTATTTAAATTAAATTTAAAATAAGATTAATAATAGAAAATTTAGCTTAAAAATAGCATTAAATAATTATTATTATTTTACTAAAAGTTATTAGAAAATCTGTGATTTATTATATATTTTAGTAAATAAAATTATAAAATTATCCAAGAATAATTATATAATTTTGAGTATAAGATTAGAAGAGAATTTTAAGTAAATAGTATAAAAATAAAATAGGACAACTTTTAAAGAAAGAAGTTGTCCATAGTAATCAAAATATTAATTTTATTGATTAGGTATCAAAACTACCTCTTTACAATCTTCTAAATTTATAGAAATTTTATCTATATCTTTTATAGTTAATAAAAAATCATTAGCATTTATTTTTAATAGTGGATAATTTCCAATATTGTTTTTGGTATCATTGCATATATATCCTTCATTTTGAAGTTGAGCTATAACTGCATATTTTAAAGACTCTATAGAAGAAAAACCTTTCTCTAAAGTTAAAACTATCTTGTGGATATTACAACAAGATCTTCTTTCTAATGAATTTTGATCTACTGTCATAAAAAAAACCTCCTTAACAATAAGTTAAAATTTAAAATTATTCCTAATATTTACATGATGTTTAATTATATTTTATAACCTTTATATTTACAGGTTAAATTTTTAACAATATGTTTTAAGAGGAATTATTATAAAAATATTTATAAATAGGTTTATAAATTAAAAAAATACGAGAAATTTAAAGAAACCGTTAATTTTATTAAACTTTCTATATTAATAATATGAATATGCCAAAGATTAATATGCATAACATTGTAGAAAATATAACAGCGTTGTTTATAAGTTATTTATATTTAGTATAAGATTTATCTAAAAAACAGGTAAGAAAAATATTAGTCTAAGTATTAAAATGTAAAACATGAATAATTTAAAATCCTATATATACTATTAGTTTTTCTATTGTTAAGAATTTAATTTAATAACCAACTCCAAGTAGTATTATTATATAGTTTCTACAAATTTAATACTTTTTTTAGTATATTCTTTATAGAATTTTAAGGTGAATATAATTATAAGTAATATTAGTATATTTTTAGAAAGTTTGAATATAATTATATTTTATATTTTGATTAAGATTCATTTATTTATATTTTATGAAGTTTAGTTTAAATACTTATGAAAGTATATATTTCAGTAAGTTTAGAGAATAAAGAAATCTTCTTTTGGTACGTTAAGAAATAGATGAAAAATAAGTCATATTTAATAAAAATATGATTAAAATTGTAATAGAATATGATATAATTAATCAAATGTTAATTAATAGCAACTATTTTAGTATATTTATGATAAATTATAAAATTAATAATATGAATGATTTGAATTTTACATTATAGGAATATCTTTAAATTTTATAAATGAACAATATGATAAAAATAATATTAATAAAATAATATAATAGTAAGAAAACTTAGGAGGGAAAATGAATAATAGATACGTAAGATTTTTATTACTTACTTTAGCTGGAAAGTTAGCCAGTGAATTAGTAGTTAAAGAAAAGAAACATAACAAAAACTCATTAAATTTACCTAGTTTTATTGGTGTTATAGAAGTTAAACATAGCATAAGAGGAAGAGTTAGGTTATATGTGCCAGTGCTTAAGAAGGATGAAGCAAGTAGGAGAATTATCTTAGAACAATTAAGCAGAATAGAAACTATAAAGCAAATTGAAATAAATAATATTATAGGTAGTTTAACAATAAAGTATGATCCGGAAAAAATAGATCCAGCTTTATTAATTGGAGTAGTAGCAAAGTTACTTCAATTAGAAGGTGAGCTTGTAAAGAAACAAGAATCTCTTATTACTAGAGAAATGGGAAATATGAAAGAAGCAGTAAATTTAGCTATTTATAATAAAACTAGAGGTATTGCAGACATAAAAGCTATATATATTATTATAGTGTTATTTTTCGGTATAAGAGGAATAAGACAAATGCCTAAGATGTTGCCTAATGGATATACCATGGTTAGATGGGCATATGCAGGTTTATAGGAGGATGTGATAATGTTTAAGAAGATGATAATATCTCAATTAGCTAAGATGAAAGTATCTCATAGCATACCAGGAAGAATAAGATTTAAAATGAGCTCTTTAAAAATGATTCCTGATGAATATAGGGTTTATGAAAAATTTCTTCATCAAGCCTTAAAAAAATTATATGGTATTGAAAAGGTGGAAGTTAATACTGTAACAGGTAGTATATTAGTTATATACGATATAAATAAGGTTTATGAAAAGAAGATTTTAAAATGGGTAGATAAGGTTAAATCCATAGGAATAAAGAACTATGATTTAATTGAAAAGTATGGTGAAACTAATTTAGATTATGTTGTTAAGACTATAGAACAACAGCTAGATGAAGCTTTAAAAGAAATTTAGTTTAAAGAGGAGTAGTGAATAATATGAGAAAAAATGATTTGCTACTGAAAAGTACTGTAAAACACAGCATGGCGGGAAGAATTAGACTTAGATGCCAAGGATTAAAGTATTTAAGTAATTACAAAAAAGAGATAGAAGATAAAATTTCTAATAGCTCAATTGTAAATTCTTCAGAGATTAGCACTATAACAGGTTCTGTTTTAATAAGCTATGATAAAAAAATAAGCGAAGACAGAATAATACATAGGGTAGATAATATTTTAAAAGAGTACTCTTTAAAAGTTTTTACTGCGTTAAGAGAAAAAGAAAAGATAGATATAAATAGTGTTGAAAAAAATGAAGAAACTTCAGTTGATATACTAAAGAGATTAGCAATAAATGTTGGTGTTTTAGGTTATTCAGTGGTAAAAGAAAAATTTAACTTAAGAGATTTATATAGTGTAGAGAGATTTGGATCTTTTGGAAAGTTTTTAACTGTTCCAGCCTTAGCTAGTATATATCTAAATAAAGGTTTGCTAGATAACGGTATTAAAGGAGCAGTAAAAAATAAAAGACCTAATGCTGATACTTTAACCTTAACTTCTATAGCAGCAAGTTTAATGCTAGGTAATGATAAATCTGCTCTTATGGTTACTTTATTATCAGATGTAGCAGAGCTTATGACAATATACACTATGGAGAGAACTAGAGATTCTATAAAAAACATGCTTTCTGTAGCAGAGGAAGAAGTTTGGAGAATTGATGAGGATGGAAGTCTTAAAAAAGTTCCAATAGATAATATAGTTAAAGAGGACAAGGTTGTTATTTATACAGGTGAAAAAATATGTGTAGATGGAGAAGTTATTGAGGGCGAAGCTGTTGTAGATCAAGCTTCTGTAACTGGTGAATTTGTACCGGTTATTAAGAAGGTTGGAGATAGCGTCTTTGCTGGGACAGTTATTAAGAGTGGAAGTATAACAGTAAGAACTGAAAAGGCAGGAGATGATACTGTTGTATCTAGAATAATTCATTTAGTTGAGGATGCAGCATCTAAAAAAGCTCCTATTCAAGATTATGCAGATAAGTTTTCAAGCTATTTGGTTCCATTTAACTTCTTATTTGCAGGGTTAACATATATGTTTACTAAGAGTCCAAGCAGAGCATTAAATATGATGATTATTGATTACTCATGTGGAATCAAGTTATCAACTGCTACAGCATTCTCAGCTGCAATAAATAATGCTGTTAGAAATGGTGTTCTAATAAAGGGTGGAAATTATTTAGAAGCATTATCAAATTCAGATACATTAATTCTAGATAAAACAGGAACATTGACAGAAGGAAAACCAGCTGTAACAAGCATAAAATTACTTAGTGAACATTTCTCAGAGGATGATGTATTAAAAATAGCAGGGGCAGCGGAGGAAACTTCTTCACATCCAATGTCAGTAGCTATAATGGCTAAGATTGTTGAAAAGGGAATAGAGGTTCCTAAACATGGTACTGTTGTTACTCATATTGCAAGAGGTATGGAAACTGATTTAGATGATAAAAAAGTTTTTGTTGGAAGCAAGGTATTTTTAGAAGAAAATAACGTTGATATGAGTAAGGTTGAATCTGATGAAAAAGAATTAAATAATAGCAGTTCAAATCTTATATATGTAGCATATGATGGTGAATTAATTGCAATAATAGCTATTAAGGATAAGATGAGAGAGAATATGAGGAAGTCTATAAATAACTTAAGATATCAAGGAGTAGATAATATTTTACTTTTAACTGGTGATTTAGAAGAGCAGGCTAAGGAAGTTGCGATGCTTATGGGTGTTGATGGATATAAGGCTGAGCTTTTACCTTCAGATAAAGCTGAAGAAGTTTTAAAATATCAAGCATCTGGTTCAAGAGTAATGATGGTTGGAGATGGAATAAATGATGCACCAGCACTTGCTTATTCTGATGTAGGAATAGCCTTAGGTGGAGGAAGTACTGATGTAGCTATGGAAGCTGCTGATATAACTATTCAAGGTGATAATCCAATGATGTTACCTACAATAATAGATTTATCAAAGAAAACTATGAATGTTGTTAAACAAAATTTTGGACTAGTTATAGGTATAAATAGTGCTGGGCTTATACTAAGCGCTGCAGGTGTGTTACCAGTATTTTTTGGAGCTGTTTTACATAACTCAAGTACTATTTTAGTAGTTGCAAACTCTTTAAGACTTATGTTCTTCAATATGGAAAGAGGTGTTTAAAATGAATAATCCTACTATTGTTGTTGCTCATAAAATTAAAGATAGAATAAGATTTAAACTTTCTCATCCTATTATAAATAGTTTATATGTAATGGATGAGCTTGTTAAAAAAGATGGAATAAGAACAGCTAGATATACAGAAATAACTAAATCTATAGTTGTAGAATATAATTCTTACAGAATTTCAGAAGATGAAGTAATAATGAGAGTTATAGCTATGTATTCAAAGAACTATGATTTGATACCTGTTAGACTTATTTATAATTCTAAGAAAAAGAATATGCCACCTATGGCGTACTATTCTTTAATTACACTTATAATTGGTGGAGTTAGTAGATGTATACCTATGAATACTAAAATTTCAGAATTTATTAATTGGGCAGTAGTGGGGACTACTATAGGAGCTATTGGAGAGCATGCTTACAAAGAAATAAATGAAAAGGGATATTTTGATCCTGAGGTTGTTTCTGTAATGTATTTAATGAATTCAATAGGAAAAGGTAAATTTTTAATGCCATCAGCAATAACTTGGGGAGCTACTTTTGGAAGACATATATTAGAAATGTCTTACGGAAGAATGCTTATATCAGTTAAGGAGTTTAGGAATAAGTGTTCAAATGAAACATATTATGATATATCAGTTATGCCTGATACTGAATCCTCTAAGAGTGCAAACATGCTTAGAGTATTTTTAGAGAAGTTTATAGAAACAGAGGGTAATACTATAGGTAAATCATTTATGATTTCTGGAAAAGGTATGTCAAAACACGAAGGAAGTTTTTTTGCAGGATTTGAAAATGGACCCGCTTTCATGGGGATGAATGATAGAAGTAGAAAATTATATAAAGGTGCTATAAATTAAATTTATAATAAATTATAAAATTACACAATTAAGGAGGAATTCAATATGATACAAGGGATAAACAAAGACCATATAACAGGTGCATTAGTTGGAGTTGGTATATGTGCTGCGGGATACTATGTATATAAGAAAAATCAAGCTAAGGTTGATGATTTTTTAAGAAAACAAGGAATAAATGTTTCAAATGATTTAGGAAAAGATTATTCTTCAATGTCATTAGAAGAATTAATGGAAACTAAAGAAACTTTAGAAGATTTAATTGCTGAAAGAGAGTTAGCAATAACAGCTTTAGCTAAAGAAGAAGAATTAATAACTGAATAGAATAATGAAAAAATATAGGGCAACTTTAGTTGCTCTATATTAAAAAAAAGCCAGCTTACGCTGGCTATATATTAAAAATTTAATTAAAGTTAGCGAATTATTGTCATATAAAAAGTTACAGCATATTTAATTAGTTAAAATCTTAAATCTCTAGTACCATTACTTATCTTATTTATTTTTTCTTGAACAGATTTTCTAAATGACTCGTTATCTATTTCATCTATTGATTTTTTAATTAATCTATCTCCGATTTCTCTTGTTTTATTTGTACCATAATCATCAATGAATTCTTTTAAAGTTATTAACGCATTAGCTTCACATATTTTATAAAGTTCACCACTTTTAACGATGTCCATAAATCTTTCACCAGTTCTACCCTCTCTATAACAAGCTGTACAATAACTTGGTATATACCCAGCTTCCATAAGACTTTCTATCATTTCAACCGGTGATCTATGATCTCCAACTTCAAATTGTGGTTTTTCTTCAGGATCACTATACGCTTCAGAATAACCACCAACACCTGTACATGAACCTGTACTTACTTGAGATACTCCAAGAGATATTATTTCATCTCTTAAGACTGGTTCCTCTCTTGTTGAAAGTATAAGACCTGCATATGGTACTGCCAATCTTAAGATAGCAACAATCTTTTTGAAATCTTCATCATTAACTAAGTAAGGATAATTTTCTAAGCTAACATTTTCAGCTGGTCTTAATCTTGGAACTGATAGTGTATGAGGACCAACCCCTGTAGTTTCCTCTAAATCCATAGCGTGCATAAGCATTGCTAATGTTTCATATTTGTAATCATAAAGTCCATATAGAACTCCCATACCAATATCATCTATACCAGCTTCTCTTGCTCTATGCATAGCTGTTGTATGATAATTATAATTATGTTTTGGACCACTTACATGCAATTTTTCATAAGTTGGTTTGTGATAAGTTTCTTGAAATAAGATATATGTTCCAATTTCAGCATCTTTAAGTCTCTTATAGTTTTCAACTGATGTTGCAGCTATATTAACATTGATTCTTCTTATTGATCCATTATCAAATTTAATTGAGTATATTGATTTTATACAATCTAAAATATAATCTAGAGGAGCATTAACTGGATCTTCTCCAGCTTCAAGTGCTATTCTTTTATGACCTAAGCTTTCAAGAACTTTAACTTCTTCAATAAGCTGTTCTTTATTAAGTTTCTTTCTTTTTAATTCATCATTGCAATGTTTATATCCACAGTAAGTACAGTTATTTACACAATAGTTACTTACATATAAAGGCGCAAATACAACAAGTCTTTTTCCATATAATTTTTCTTTAACTTGTCTAGCTGCTTTAAACATTTCTTCAATAAGCTCTTTATCTTCAAGATTAAGAAGAATAGCAGTCTCTTCAGGTGTTAAACCTTCTGCACTTTTGCTTTTTTCAATGATTTCTTTAACTAATTCTTTGTTAGAAACAAGTTCTTTTCCTTTTGCTATAAGATTATTAATTTCATAGTCTTTAATAAAATCTAAAGCATTGTACTTTTCGTTATCTTTTAACATAATAAAATCTCCTTTTAAATTACTTTTATGGTATGTCAAAAAATAATATAAACAACTAAAATATACTCATGGGAATTCAAAGAATAATAGGCTTAAGCAATTAAGCTAAAAGCTAGTTTTAGATATGGCAGCTTTAACAGAAACTCCTTTAAGTTTACCGAGTTTTCCTGTTATAGCTGAAATTTCGTCGGTGTTTCCATCAACTACAATAGATATAACTCTAATGTTTTTTTCTTTGTATGGTAACCCCATTCTTCCAACAATTAATTTGTCGTATTCACTTAAGATAGAATTTACTTTTTTTATATTATCAAGGCTTTCAATAACAATGCCAACAACAGCAATTCTAGTACTCATACTTGTCATCAAACCTTTCTAAGATTCAAAATTTTTTTTACCTTTTTGCTTAGAGAATTCCTTACAATTAGGGATAAAGTATATTTATATTATTTTTTTGACTAGTTTCTCAGCTGAAAGAAGTATTTTTTATATACCATCTCGCAACAAAGAAGACACAGTATAATTATACTATAAAATTTTTTAAAATATAGATTAAATTCCTAATATGAAAAAATATATAAGTTTTATATAAAATTAAAACAATTTGTAAACTTTTGAGAATTTGTTTTGATATAATTTAAAGTAAGATTTAAATTAATAATATTTACTTTAAATTAGGCTATTCCAAAGTAATTTAAATATTAATAGTAACTTAAAAATGGAACATAGAATTCAATATATTTATTTGATATGACTGCTTAGAAAGGAAGAAGGCAAATGAATAGAAATAGATTAATAACAGCGATTATACTAGCTGGAGTAATAAGTATTGGTTCATTTAAAACAGTTTTTGCTGATACTAAGGAAGTAGTGACTTTAGGAGCTAATTTAAATTCAAATCAAAAACAAGAGATGTTTAAGGAATTCGGAGTTAATCCAAATGATGTTGAGGTTATAACTATGAATGTTAATGAAATAAGAGAACAACTAGGATTGCCTAAAATATCAGGAGAAGTTAAAGGAAATGCTTATTCAAGTGCTTTTGTCAAGATAGAAGAAAAAGGATATGGCATAAAGGTAAAAACAAATAACTTAACAGAGGTTACTAAAACTATGCTAAGTAATGCATTATTAACAGTAGGTGTTAATGATGCTGATGTTATTGCTACAGCTCCATTTAAGGTAACAGGTACATCAGCTTTAGCTGGTATTATTCAAGCCTTTGAAAAGGCTACTGGAGAAAATATACCAGTTGAAAATAAAGAAGTTGCAAGACAAGAACTGAGCATAACAAATAATTTAGCTTATGCTAAAAATAGCGAAGGACAAAATATTGGACAAGATGTAGCTAGTGCTATAGTTAATCAAGCTAAAGAAAAAGTAATAAAGGATAAACCTAAAAATGATAGAAAAGTTGGGGAAATAGTAAATAATATTACAAATAACTATGACGTTGAGTTGACTCCAACACAAGAGCAAGAATTAGTTGGACTTTTAGCTAATATAAATTCATTAGGATTAAATTATTCTAACTTAAAAGGAGAGTTAAATAATATTTCTAATAATATACAGGATATTTTAAAAGAAAATGGACAAGAACTTAAAGAAAGTGGAATTTTAGATAGAATATTAAATAAAATTCTAGTAGTTTTTAATGATATAAAAAGTTGGTTTGCATCATATTTTGGAGATGGAGAAGTTACTATAAACGGAATTATATATAATAGAGATGGTAATATGATAAATAAGGATAAACTAAAGAATATAGGAGTTGTAGTAAATGATGAGGTCAAAGATGCTAAAAATAATGAAATTAAAAAGAATATAGATGATAAAGCACAATCAAGTGGTGCTAATTTAAAAACAAATGACAAGGGGAATAGTAATAAAAGCAATTCTAATACTGGAGGAAACCAAAGTAAGAGCAATGGTTCAAAAAATAATGAAAGTAATAAAGAATCTCAAAATACTGATACTAAAGAGTCACAAAACAATAAATCTAAAAGCAATTTAAATAAAAATAATAATGGAAGCAATAATAATAATTCAACAGATAAAAGTAAGGAAACTATAAAACTTCAAGATGGTACTGTAGTTTCTAGATATAATTCAAATGGTGAAGAGTATAATCCTGTTACTGGTGGATATGGTAATATTCAAGAAACTGAAGATGCTGGAAAAGATTCAGATGGAAATAATGATTATATAATAGTTGATGGTAAAAAAGTTCCATTACATGATGAGCAGGGACGAGAATATAATCCAGAAACAGGAAGATATGGAGATCCTGATGATAATTAAAAAGTAGTAAAATAACTTTACTTAGTATTATAAATATAAATTAACTGTAATAGAAACAAAATGTTTTTATTACAGTTTTTTTTATAATTTTACAACACAAATAAAAGGTAAGGAATATTTATATAGTGAAAGGAGTTGATAAACATGTCAAAGGCAATTTTAACAAAGAAAAGCTTAGTATTAAAATATCAAAAGGGGGTAGATGATAGTGGAAGTCCTAATTTTTTAACACAAAAGTTTTCTAAGGTAAAGATTGATGCAGAGGACACAAAACTTTATGAGGTAGGAAAAGCGTTATCAGAGCTTTTAGAATCAAAGGTTAATTCTATATTAAAAGAAGATGACTTTAAGTTTGTAGAAGACACTCAATAATCTAATAAAAATTAGAGGGGTGATCAGCCGATTTTGTAGAATTAAAAAAAATAAAAATACTTTTAAATTCTATATTGAAGATAATCAAAAGAATAGAATTAATATTAGTTTATATAAAAAAAACACTAGAATTTATAGATAGGAACTTTTAAATATAAATTGTAAGCTAATAAACATTATTAGAACAGATTAAGGATTAAGATAAGACATAAATTTTAGGATGAAAATTAGAAGAACAAAAGATGTAACATAATAAATTAATGGTAAATAGAAGGAGGACTTTAAAATGGAAAAAGAATTATATCTTGTAATGTCTTTTAAGAATGCTGGAGGAAGTATAACAAAGATAACTCTTAAGAATATTAAGGAAGATGCAACTGAGGAAGAAGTTCAAAATCTTATGGAAAAAATAGTAACAGCAAATATATTTGTTTCTAAGGGAGGAGATTTAGTTTCTAAAGTTAAGGGTGAAATAGTAGAAAAAACAATAGAAAGTTTTGAAATGTCTTAATTTATAATTTAAAGAGTGTAGAAATTCAAGTGAGTTTTTACACTCTTTTATTATTTTACATACAAAAAAATAATAAATGTCTTTTAAAGTAATTGTGTTATAATTATTAAAAGGAATTTTTTGCCGTACAATACATGTGCGGCTTTAGTTTTATGAGGGGCGGAGATTAATGGAAAGTAAAAAGATTTTTATTATAGAGGATGAGGAAAAAATAATAGTAGAGCTTACTAAATTTTTAGAGAAGTATGGCTATATTGTAGAGTCATCAGAGGATTTTGAAAATATAGTTGATATATCATTAAGGTGTAATCCTAATATGATTTTATTAGATATAAATCTTCCTTACTATGATGGATACTATATTTGCAGAGAGATAAGAAAAAGAAGTGAAGTTCCAGTTATAGTTGTAACTAGTAGACAGAGTGAGATGGATGAACTTATGAGTATGAATTTAGGAGCTGATGACTTTGTTACTAAGCCATATAATACTCAAATACTTTTAGCTAGAATTGCATCAATTATGAAAAGAACCTATTCAGGAATTGAGAGTGAAACAGAAATATATCATTGTAGGGAATTAAAATATAATATGCTTAAAAGTGAGGTTTTATTTAAGGATGAAGTTGTAGAGCTTACTAAAAATGAAAGTAAGATCTTAAATATTCTAATAAGAAATAAAGGGAAAATAGTATCAAGAGATAATATTATAAAAGCTTTATGGCAAACTAATGAATTTATAGATGATAATACTTTAACTGTTAATGTAAATAGACTTAGAAGAAAGATTCAAGGAATAGGTGCAGATGGATATTTGCAAACTAAGAGGGGACAAGGGTATATATTATCATGAATTTAAGAGAGTTCATAAGAGAAAGAGTAGTTTTTATTATTATAAATTCATTAATATTACTTTTTACAGCTATATTGCTTATGGTTTTAAAGGTTGATAGATTTGCAATTTTATTTATTGTTATCATAAATGGTGGAGGAATTCTAGTTTATCATATTTTTGATTATTTAAGAAAAAATCAATATTATGATGAGATAAAGCAGAACATGGAATCTTTAGATAAAAAATATTTAATATCAGAAGTAATAGATGAGGGGACTTTTACAGAAAGTAAATTAATATATGATGTTATATGCAAAAGTAATAAGTCTATGAATGACGAAATAGGAGAGTTTAAGAGAGGGATAAATGATTATAGGGAGTATATAGAATTATGGGTTCATGAAATAAAAACTCCCATATCAACTTGTAAGCTATTAATAGAAAATAATGAATCACCACTTACAGAGAGTATAGGAGAAGAAGTGGATAAGCTAGAAAATTATATAGATCAAGCTCTTTTTTACACTAGAAGTAATACCATTGAGAAAGATTATATAATAAAAGAAATGAATTTAAGACATTGTACAAATAAGGTTTTAAACAATAATGCAGATTCTTTAATAAAGAAAAAAGTTAAAATAAATTTAGGTGATTTAGAAAAAAAGGTTTATTCAGATAGTAAATGGATTGAATTTATTTTAGGACAAATAATATCAAATGCTATTAAATATATGAATAAGGAGTATAAGGAGATAAAAATATATTGTAGTGAAAGTAGTAAATATGTGATTTTAAATATTGAAGATAATGGTGTTGGAATAAGTGATAAGGATGTTTCTAAAGTTTTTGATAAAGGATTTACTGGAGAAAATGGACGTAAGTTTGGAAAGTCTACAGGTATAGGACTATACTTATGTAAAAAGCTTTGTAAGAAACTTGGGCTAGATATAACATTGATTTCAGAAGAATGTAAATTTACAAGAGTTTCAATTATTTTTCCAATAAATAGAATGATGATTTTTGAGTAGATTTAACAATCTAATATGAAAATAAATTTTGATATTAATGATAAAAAGGTGGATTCAAATTTATGAATCCACCTTTTTATATATTCTTATAATAATATGTTTTAAGAGGTTAGATAAAGTTATAATAGCAAATTGTATAGAATAATGTGAAGACTTAGCCTTTTGGTGCTAGCTAAAAATAGAGTTATAGACTTAGGGCAATCTACCAGTTTTACAGGTGTTTATGACTTTTACATAATAATATTTTAAAATTTATAATGTGACACTTTTGTTAGTTTAGTGTTATATAGTTCTATGGATTAAGTTAGTAATCTGAAATAGAATTTAAGTATAGAGATAAGACTTAAAGAGAGAGTTTTAAAGTGGTTTAAGTTGGTATTTTTAAGATAATATAAGTAAGGATAAGGAGTGTAGTTTAATGGGTAAAGAGGTTTTAAGGGTAAGAAATATAGAGAAATATTATGGTAAAAAAGGAAATGTTACAAAGGCTATTAATGATATTAGTTTTACTGTTTCAGAAGGTGAGTTCGTTGGAATAATGGGTGCTTCAGGAAGTGGTAAAACAACACTTTTAAATTGTATATCAACTATAGATAAGGTGACTAGTGGTCACATATATTTAGATGGAGAGGACATTACAACATTTGATTCTAAAAAGTTAGCTAAGTTTAGAAGAGAGAAAATAGGATTTATATTTCAGGATTTTAATCTTTTAGATACCTTAACAGCTTACGAAAATATAGCCTTAGCTCTTACAATTCAAAGAGTGAATAACGATGAAATAGATAAAAGAGTAAGGAATGTGGCAGAAGCATTAAATATAAGTAATGAGCTTAATAAATATCCTTATGAAATGTCAGGGGGACAAAAGCAAAGGGTAGCATCAGCAAGGGCGATAATTACTAAGCCATCTTTAGTATTAGCTGATGAACCAACAGGAGCATTAGATTCAAAGGCAGCTACCATGCTTCTTGAAAGTTTAGGAAATTTAAATAAAAATTTAAATGCAACAATTATGATGGTAACTCATGATGCTTTTACAGCAAGTTATGCAAATAGAATTTTATTTATTAAGGATGGTAAGATATTTAATGAACTTATAAGAGGAACTGATTCTAGAAAAGAATTTTTTAATAGAATAATTGAAGTCATAACTCTTCTTGGAGGTGACAGTAATAATGTATTTTAAGTTAGCCTTTAAAAATATAAAAAAGAGTTATAAAAATTATGTAATATATTTTTTAACCTTGATATTTGGAATATGTATATTTTATACTTTTAATTCCATAGAATCACAAAGTTTAATGATGGAACTTAATGAGCAAAAGCAGTCAGCCTTTATGATGGCAGAACAATTAATGGGATATTTCTCTGTGTTTATAGCTTTTGTATTAGGATTTCTAATAGTTTATTCAAATAATTATCTAATAAAAAGAAGAAAAAAAGAGTTTGGAATTTACATGACCCTTGGAATGGAAAAGGGAAGTTTATCAAAGATGATATTCTTAGAAACTTTATTTATAGGGGTTATATCTTTAGGAATAGGATTAGTATTAGGAATAATTCTATCTCAAGCACTTTCAGTACTTACAGCTTATATGTTCCAAGTAGATCTTACAAAATTTCAATTTGTATTTTCTCCACTTGGATTTAAGAAAACAGTATTTTGCTTTTCAATAATATATTTTGTTGTATTAATATTTAACTTTATAAGTGTTAGAAAGATTAAATTAATAGATTTATTAATAGCTTCAAAGAAAAATGAAAAGCCTACTATTAAAAACTTATGGGTATCAGTAATATTATTTTTAGGAAGCCTTGTAATCATAGGAATAGCTTATTATAAGGTTATAAATGATGGAATTGCTGTTGCTAGTTTTAATTTTCTTGGATTACCAATTATATTAGGATGTGTTGGAACATTTATATTCTTTTATTCGCTAACAGGATTCTTTTTAAAGGTTATTCAAGGAAATAAAAAATTCTATTTAAGAGATTTAAATATGTTTGTTATGAAGCAAATAAGTAGCAAAATAAACACAACCTTTGTATCTTTATCATTTATATGTTTAATGTTATTCTTAGCTATTTGTACATTTTCAGGAGGCTTAGGAATAAATAGAGCTTTAAATGCTGATTTAAAGGATTTAACTAAATTTGATGTTACCTTTTGGAGTAATAGTGGTGATAATATAGAAAACTTATTAAAGGAAAAAAATATTGATATATCTAATATAGCTAAAGAAGATTCAAACATAGTTATGTACGATAGTGGGGTTAAATATAGTAGTTTTTTATCAGAAGATGGAATTGATGCTATGAAAAACTATTTTCCAGTAGCTAATGATAAAGATATTTTAGCAATTGGAGAAAAAGCTTATAATGACACATTAAAAATCCTTGGAAAAGAGCATGTTAATTTAAAGGAAAATCAATATTTAGCAGTTGGAAATATAAATGAAATTGAAAAGTTTGCTAATAATAGTTTAGAAGAAGGAAAGAAGATAAATATTTCAGGAAAAACCTTAGAGCCAGCAAATAAAAAGTATGAAAATATTAATCTATATAATTTTACTATGAAAGGTGATATTTTGATTTTGGTTGTTAAGGATTCTCTACTTGAAGGTCTAAAACCTGTGTCTAGTAAATTTAATATTATGTTAAATGAGAATTCTAATGCAATGAGAAATTTAGAGGAAATAAGAGGGAAGTTAGTAGAAAATAATGTTTATTCAATAACAAAAGAAGAAATAATAGATAATGCAGCTGGGCTAGGAGCAACAGCGGCTTATTTAGGAATATATTTAGGTTTAATATTTATAATAACCTCAGCAGTTATACTAGCTATTCAGCAACTTACAGAAGCTACTGATAATATAGAAAGATACAGATTATTAAAAGAAATAGGTGTGGATCAAAAAATGATAAATAAAGCTATATTCACTCAAATAGGAGTATATTTTATGCTTCCTTTATCACTTGCCATAGTACACTCAATAGTTGGTTTAAAGGTTTCTTCTAGTATAGTAGGAATATTTGGAAATGCTAGTATAATGCCAAATATAATTATAACATCAATAATTCTTGTTATAATTTATGGAGGATACTTCTTAGCAGTATATTTAGCAGCTAAGAAAAATATAAATGAAAGAGCATAAATAAAGTTTATAAATACCTAATAAATAATAAATAATAAAAAAGAACCTTATAAATAATAAAAAAGAACCTTAGTTATCTAATATTTAAAAAAAAATTCATTATAAATTTGAGAGAAGAAAGTTTTTAAATTTTAGTATTGGTGACATTTCTATAAGAAAAGGTAAAAACTGTACGTTAATAAAAAATTTACATATAATTAAATACTTATTATATATATGAGAAATAAGTATTTTATCTTATAGGTAAATATATGTATAATAAAATCATCAAGTGAGTAGGACGTGGTGATTAGATAGATGAAAAAATATTTAGATAAGCTTAAAAATATGCCAATAGGAATTAGTGGAACTTGCTTGGCATTTATAACATTAAGTAATTCATGGAAATTAAAAGGGATAGAGTATTTAAAACCAGTAGCAATATTTTTAGCTGTTTGTATGCTATCTTTAATGGTTTTAAGACTTATAAGATTTCCAAAAGTTATGTATGAAGAGCTTAAAAACCCAGTAACAGGAACGTTTTATCCTACAATGGGTATGGTTCTTTGGCTATTATCAGGATTCTTTTATCCTTACTTTCCAGTAGTATGTAGTTGGCTTTGGATAGCAGCTGTAGTATATCATTATGGAATAGCTATTTTCTATACAATACTTAGAGTAAAAGAAAGAAAGTTTGAAAACATAATGCCAACTTGTTTTATAGTTTATACAGGTATGATAACAGGTAGTGTAGCAAGTAAAGGTATGGATGGAGTAATTCCTCAAATACCTGAAATAGCGCATTTTATGCTTATGTTTGGATTTACATTCTATACAATTCTGTTACCAGTGGTTTTATATATAGTATTTAAAAGTGAAATATTAGATGATCACAAATTACCAACAGTAGGTATAATTTGTTCACCAGCTCCACTTGGAGTAGTTGGTATATTAACTATAGAACCAAATCCTAACCCATATATGTTAGCGTGGTTAGTAATAACAGGATTAATACTACTTGTAGTTGTTTATGGATATATTTTAAAATTATTTAAAGAAGGTTTTAAACCATCATATGCAGCATTTACATTCCCATTAGCAATTGCTACTTTATCAGCATTTAAGTTATCAACTTATTTTACTGGTTTAGGATATGGTAAAATGGCTAGTTTATTTAAATTTTTAGGGGATGTTGAAATATTTATAGCAACATATGTAATATTCTTTATGTTACTTAATTTCTTAAATATGTTCTTTAAAGCTATAAATCCTAAGTTTGAAAAAGTTGTAGAAAAAGAAGAAATAATAGGTGGAACTCTTTATTCAAAATAATTGAATAAGGTTTACATATATACTCAGACTTGATTCGCAGTTGAATTTAAGTCGGGAATTTCTAAAATATAGTTAAAGTTTTAGAAATGAAATATTTTATAACTTTAAGAGTTGTAAAATAAACTTTTAATCAAACAACATAATAAAAATCTCAATCATTTTACAGTGTTTTATAATAAAGATTATGAGTAATTTATTTATAGTAAGTTAAACTCCCACCAACTTTTATCAATGATAAACTGAACAAATTTAGCCTCTACTCATAATCTTTTTATAAGATGCTCCAAAAACAATGTGTCATGCTGTAATTTCCTATTTTGGGAAATTCAAAAGATAAGTGGAATGAATTTAAAATCATTTCACTTATCTTTTTTTACATATAATTAGAAACCTATTATTGATATGAATTTAAATGTTTTTATTTATATAGGTATGTATAATGATTTAGTAATACGACTAAATAGGAAACTAGAATTTTTAAATTAAATCATCATTTTATGTAGTGTAAATTCATATATCTTAAATGAAAACGTTTATTGGGAGGGATAAAATGGTAAGAGATATATTAAGTTTTGGGTATGATCAATGTGCTAAATTAGGTTATATTATATGTTTTGGAGCAATGGAAGGATTGGTTATATATCTTGGGATTTTAGCCATAATTGTATTGAAACTTTTTAATAGTAAAAGTAAATATAATTAGTGAAAGTTAATTTGACAGAAGTTATTTTGAATAAATAACTTAAACATATATAATATATTAGAAATAAACTATATTAATAAGTATGTTTGTGAATAAATTTGATTTGAGAAGAGTTAGATGCTTTAATAGATTAAAATACTAATTTTTTTAGATTTTATAACATTGATTTTTATAAGATAAAAATTTATAATTAATTGATTTCATTATAAAATAATAATATTTACTTTTCGACAAAAAGAAAAAGCTGTGAGAAATTCACAGCTTTTTTGGTTTCTCTTAAATAGTAATTTTAACATGTAAATACTAATTTTGTATATTAATTTACTTCTCCTTTAGAAGGCTTTTTATTTCCTAAAATATTTAAAATTGAAGAGCCAACTATTATTACATATCCTGTAAAGGATAAGAAATCAGGAATTTCTCTAAAGAACATGAAGCCGTATATAGCTGCTATAATAAGACCAATGTAATCATACATTGATATTTCAGATGCTGGAGCATTTTTATAAGCTATGGTTAAGGCAACTTGTCCTAATGTGAATGCTATACCAGCACTCATAATTAGAGTTACATTTAGTAGTGTTAAATTTTCTGTGTGAATAAACATTGAAGGTAGCATAACAATAGTAGCTATGCCTGTAAATGATAAAATTATTGTCCAAAAGTCTTCCTTATCACCAAGTACTCTTATCATTGTATATGCAATTCCAGCAAAGGCAGCAGAAGCTACTCCAACAAGAGAAGGTATTATTGCTGTGCTAAATTGAGGTTTTATTACAAATAAGCTTCCTAAAAAAGCAGCTATTAAAAGAGCACATTGTTTCTTAGTAATTTTTTCCCTAATTAATAAGTAAGAAAAAATTATTGTGAAAAATGGAGCAAGTTTAGTTAGGATTGTTGCATCTGACAAAAACATCTTATCTAAAGCATAATAATTGGTTAGTATAGATAAGGTACCAGCGATTCCTCTAGTAAGTAAATATTTTCTACTTCCTTTTTTTCCAAAGAAAGAGCCTTTTTTATAAATTATTATAAAGCAAACTATGACTGTTGCTACAATATTTGTCAAAAAAGTTTTTTGATACGAGTTAATTCCAACAGCAAGTTTACTAAGTAAGTTCATAGTAGCAAAGGCTGCAGAGGAAAGTATCATAAAAATAATTCCTTTAAATTTTGAATTCATTTTTTTCACTCCTTAATATCTTTATTAAGTCTTATTTAAATTTATTATTAAAACTAAATATAAAGTATAGATAACTGAACTAAGGGCATCTTTTATGTAAAAATTAATACTTATTTAGAAAAGTATTATTATAAACAAACAAAGATTATTATAGAGCTAAGAAAATAAGAGGTCAAATTTAATTATAAAAATATTTATATAATAATTTTGAATAATAGGAAGAATATAAATAAAAACTAGGACATAGAGAAGAAAGTAGAGTAAAATTATTTGTTAGAGGATAATAAATAATTTTATGGTATAAATACAATTATAAATTAAATTTGAGAAGGTGATTTTTTTTGAAAGCTGAAATAATTGCAATAGGAACAGAAATACTTTTAGGTGACATAGTAAATACCAATGCTCAATTTTTAGCTAAGGAGTTAGCTAATTTAGGAATTGGAGTTTATCATCAATCAGTAGTTGGAGATAATTCTGAAAGGATTTTAGAAGCTTTTGATAATGCTTTTAAAAATTGTGATACAATTATTACTACTGGTGGTTTAGGACCTACTAAAGATGATTTAAGTAAGGAACTTGCAGCAAAGTATTTCAACATGGAAATGTGCTTAAGAGAAGAGCTTCTTTGTGATTTGGAGGATTATTTTAATAATAATAATCTTGAAATGACAGAGAACAATAAAAAACAATGTTATTTTCCAAAGAAAGCAATAATACTTCCTAATCCTAATGGAACAGCTCCAGGAGCTATTTTAGAAGGAGAAAATAATAAGAGAATAATACTTTTGCCAGGTCCGCCAAGAGAAATGGAGCCAATGTTTAAAAATTATGTAGTACCATACTTAAGTAAATTTACTGATAGTGTTTTGGTATCTAAAATTTTAAGAGTTTTTGGAATTGGGGAAAGTAAGATGGAGGATTTAGTAGCTGATTTTTTAGATAATGAAAATCCAACAGTTGCTCCTTATGCAAAAAATATAGATGTTATTTTAAGAATTACTGCTAAAGGAAAAAATAAAGAAGAAGCAGAAAAGCTTATTGCCCCTATGGAAAAAGAAATTAGAAAAAGACTTGGAAATAATATTTATGGAGAAGGAGAAGTAACTTTAGAAGAGGTAGTTGGAAAGTTATTAGTTGATAAAAAAATGACCTTATCAACAGCTGAATCTTGTACTGGTGGAATGGTTGCAAGCACATTAATAAATTATCCAGGAATATCAGAGGTATTTATGGAAGGTGTTGTAACTTATTCTAACGAAGCAAAAATTAAGAGGCTTGGAGTAAAAAAAGAAACTTTAGAGGATTTTGGTGCAGTTAGTGAAGAATGTGCTAGAGAGATGGCAAAAGGTATTTATAAAAATGCAGGAACAAGAATAGGAATATCTACAACAGGTATAGCAGGTCCAGGAGGTGGAACAGAAGAAAAGCCGGTAGGTCTTGTTTATGCTGGATTATGTATAGATGGAATTACAAAGGTTAAAAAATTTAATTTTAAAGCTGATAGACAAAAAGTTAGAACTAGAACTATGATGAATGTTTTAGATTGGTTAAGAAGAGAACTTGAAAAGATTAATTAAAGAAAATTAAGTTTTAAACAAATATTATTTTTACTTTATACATAGAAGGATAATGAAAAATTACCCATTAAGTAAACTTAATGGGTAATTAATATGTGCTTAGAGTATCTAATAATTTATTTTAAAAAGCTTAGCTTTAAAATATATGTCTTATTTAAAAAGTAAGAGAGTATATAAATACTCTCTACTACAAAAACATGAAGAAAATTTATTACATTATAAGGTTTTTAAGGGGGAGACAGTTTCGTTAGTCCGTACTTTAACGAAACTGTCAGTATAAATAAAATGGGGGAGAGGCTATTATAAGATTGAAGCTTATTGCCTCAGTAAATAGTATTAACAGTATTATTTTTTTTATACAGTTAAAATAAAATATTTTTTAGATTTATTTTTTTAGAAAAGAGGTTTTAGGAGAAAATTAAGTTTACTTACTCTGTCAAACAATTATTCTTGAATATATAATAAAAATTTAATGTATTCATTAAGACTGTCTTTTATTTATATCTAGAAATTAATAATGTTCTAAAATAAATCCTAAAATAAATATAATAAAAAGTAAGTAAAATAAAAAAAATAACCAATTAGTACTATAAGCTAATTGATAAATATGGTATATTTTAAAATGATTAAACAATATTTAATTATTTTAAATTTAGATTTATGTAATTTTTAAATTAATTATTTATAGAAGGGAGAAATTAAGATGAAGCCTATATTTAAAGTAAGTTTATATTTCCTTATAGTATTAGTATTATCTATAATAGGACCAATGTTTGTAACGCCAGTTCTATATACAATAGGGTTAACACCACCATTGGTTTTAATGGTAACACACATAATATTTTTCATAGTTCCAGCAATAATATACATCATTGTAACTAAGAGCAATTATAAAAAGGTTTTTAGTTTTAAAAAACCAAAGGGAAAAGATGTCTTTTTTTCTGTATTAATAGCAGCTTTGGCACTTCCTATAATGACCTTCTTTTCATATACATCAAGTTTTTTTTATACAAATGATGTAGCATTAGTTTTAGGTCAAATGAGTTCATTCCCGTTATGGTTAATGATATTAGTTGTAGGAGTAACTCCTGCTATAACGGAAGAAATAACTATAAGAGGTATTGTTTTATCAGGGTTTGAATTTAAAAGTAAGCATGTGGCAGCAATAATGACAGGAATAATGTTTGGTATTCTTCATTTAAATGCACATCAATTTTTATATGCTACGGCTATGGGGATAATTTTAGCTTATGTAGTAAGAGCTACAGGCAGTATATTTTTATCAATGCTAATTCATTTTTTAATTAATTCATGGAACTTAATTCTTCAGAGAGTAGTCAGTTATGGAATAACAACAGATGATTTAGTACATCAAATTGATCAAATAAAAACTGTCCCAATTGAAATTAAAGTTCATTTATTTTTCTACTATTTAATTTTCGCAATAGTAGCTGGATTTTTAATTAGTTATTTAATAAGAAAAATGGAAAAGAGAAATTTCAATATAACTTTAGACGAGTTAGATGTTGCAACAAGAGTTTCTTATAAAGAAGAGAGAGTAATAAATATACCATTTATATTAAGTGTAATAGTGTTTATAGTATACACATTTTTTATAATGAAAGGGTAATACAGAATCACTTGAAAATTAAAGGAGTATAAAAATAATTAGAATTAAGAACTTTGATTTTAGATATATTTGTAACTAGAAAAAGTAAAGGATAGTTTGAGATAAGGTAAAAGTACTATAATATTTAATAGAAACAAAAAAGGAACTGTTTTCCAAAGCAGTTCCTTTTTGTTAAATTGTGTGGTTAACTTAAGAGTGTATTAAGTTATTAGTAGTATTGACTGATAGTTTAAAAAATATACCAATTAATATATTTTAAATTTTTTCCCTAGAATAGTATTTTTATATTCTAAAGTTGCATCAGTAAAGAAATGTGATATTTTCTTATCAGCAACTATTTTAATACCATTATCTATAAACACATCATCATTTTCATGCTGTTCATCCAGAACAACTTCAATATTTAGACCTGCTCAGCCAGAAGAACAAGCTTTTATTCTAAGGGAATTTTTATCA
Source organism: Clostridium sp. (assembly GCF_029258205.1). Classification (GTDB taxonomy): domain Bacteria; phylum Bacillota; class Clostridia; order Clostridiales; family Clostridiaceae; genus Sarcina. The sequence goes on along the minus strand of NZ_JARHZJ010000067.1, from coordinate 7,300 downwards.
CTATTATCAATCATCTTTTTAACTATATCTAATGTGTTTGGATGTATTTTAACCTTCATAATAAACCTCCTTATAAATTTAAGTGTATTTAATATATAAATTAACTTTATGGATTAAATTATATACTCATATTAAATAATTTTACAGTTAAATAGAAAACATATTCTTAAGTTATTTTTAATGATTTAAAAATAGATTTTATTGGTATTGTGCTATAAATAAAGAAAATCCTCTTGAATAACTAATATTTCATTCTTATAGAGGTGTTAAATATGATTTTATGACTATCAAAATCTTTTAATAGAGAATGGATTTCTTAAAATATAGTAAATCTATTTTTTACATAATTTACATTTAATATAATTATATAAAAAAATTAAGGTTTAAATAAATTAATATCTAAACCTTAATTTTCTTTAATATATTTTTAGATAGTTTACATAGAATTAAGGATATTATCCTTTTTATTAATAAAATTTATCATCTTTTATTAGATTTAATAATTAATATTGATAAAATAATCATTTCTATAGCTATAACTAATGGTCTAGCTAGAAATTCTATTATATATCCTATCTTAGGAATATGAAATACTACTTTTCCTATTATATTTTCAGGTTTTACAATAAAAGAATCAATAACATTATTGTTATCTCCCTTAGTTACATACCCTTCATCTTTTTTTTCAATTATTCTATGAGTAATTATTGAATTATCTGTCTTAAATGTTATTACATCATTTTTATTTAAATTAACTTTATTTTTATTTACAATTATTGTTACATCACCTGGATGTAATTCTGGCTCCATACTTCCAGATAAAACAGTATATGCTCTAATTCCTATAATGTCAAAAAATTTATCTGATTTAACTGAAAGAAAATTTAAAAATATTATAAAAAATATTAAAAAAATTAATGAGTAGCTAATTATTTTAGTTATTCTTTTCTTTTTCATTGCTCTTCTATCTGTTCTCTTCATCTTTTAATTTACCTATTTCTTTTCTGTATATAAATGCTAATATTAAAGTCATTATACATATAGTAAGTACATAATAATTGTTTTCTTCTCCTGTATTTGGTAATATAATTTCACTCATAAATTTATCATCATTTTCTCCTAAATTTCCTTGAGAATTATTATTAATATATCCATACTTATTATGAATTTCATAATTTGTATTTATATATAATTCTTGATAAATATTTTGAGCCTCATTTCCCATATTACTATCAATATTTATATACATGTCAAACTCTAAACTCTTATGAGGTCCTGCTTCAATATTTAACTCATGTTTACTAGAATCTAATAAATCTTCAAGTAAACTTTCCACTATAATTTTGTTATTATTCTTAATAATTATATTTGTGTTTTTAGCTATTTCCTCAAAATTATCGCTTAAAACATTATCTCTTTTACTAAAATACAAACTTTTTATCTTTATATTTTCATCTTTGTTGTTTTCTAATACAAATTTTAAATCATCAGAATCTCCAGGTTTATATACATCTTTCTTAAAGTTTTCTTTTATATATAAATTAATATTATTGTTTATATTTTCAGCAAAACTTGGAACTGTAATAAAAATACATAAAATAATACTTAATATGAAAGTTCTTTTTAAAATATTTTTCATATTTCCTCCATTTAAATAAAACTCTTTTTAAATTAAACTTAAAAAGAGTTTTATTTATAACAAATATTATTTTTCTTTTTGTGTTGCTGTTATTTCAAATACAGAATTAATATCAAATTCACCAGCTCCATTAAAATCTTTCCAAGCCTCATCACAATTCTTTATTTTAACAGTTATATATCCACCTGAATTAGCTTTTGCTGGTAGTTCTTGAACACCAGATAATAAATTATTAGCGTTTAATTCTATATGCTTAATAAGATTTTCATTCGTAACATCTAAACTTTTTGCAATATTTATAAGAACATTATAAGTACTCTCTTCATTTAGTATATTTATATATCTAGTAAAAGTATCCCCAGGTTGTATATTTTCAAATACACCAGTATCATTACTCTCACATTTTTGATCATATGGCTTATCAAGAACTGTTATTTCTCCATCTCCATTTTTATCTTGTACATTTCTTAGCCAAGGTTGTTCAGATACTTTAATATCTACTTTACCAGTTGTTAATCTTAAAGTGTTTGTAGAAGTTTCTTTATCTGAAAATAAAGCTTTAGTGCCTAAAAAAGTTCCTCCTACTAATAATCCACCTGCTAATAAAAATGATAAAAGTTTATTTTTATTCATACTATACCCCTCCATTTATTAATTTATGCTTAAATTAACAAAGTCAGTATAGCATAAAAATTCTAATTTTTGTTAAAAATAACATAATTATAAAATAAAATACATAAATTTAAAGTTAAATACATATTTGTAAAATAAAATACATATTTGGTAATATTTATATTAATATAATAAAAACATAGATTTGTTAGTTAAACTTAATAAAATAGGTTATTTATATTAGATTAGAGTGTAATAAAAAATTTATACTAGAATTTCAAATCAATCTGATTGTATTGTAAATAATAAATGATTTATACATAGAGAAATAGATTGTGTATTAGGTTAAAATTTAATATAAATAAAAATTTTCTAATATTTATTTAGTTTAAAGTTAATATATTAGAAATATATTTTTTTATATATTTGAATAATAATATATGAATTTGGAAATAATATTAATGATTATATGATTAAATGATTTTATTAACAAAATGTTCAAAAATTACTTGAAATTTCATTTGAAAGTGATATTATAAGGTATATAGGAAATAGAAATTATTTAAAGATTATTTATTTGGGAAAATAATTTTAATTGTGTTTTTTCAAATAAGTGATTTGTAGGAGGTTTTTTATTATGAAAAGTTTAAAAGGTACTAAAACTGCTGAAAATCTAATGAAATCATTCGCTGGTGAATGTCAAGCAAGAACAAGATATACTTATTTCTCAAGTGCAGCTAGAAAAGAAGGATATGTTGAAATATCAAATATATTCTTAGAAACTGCTGAAAATGAAAAAGAACATGCTAAGAGATTTTATAAATTCTTAAAAGATGATCTTCAAGGAGAAGTTATAGAAATAAATGCTGCTTATCCAGTAGAATTACCTACAGATACACTAACTAATTTAAAATTTGCTGCTGAAGGAGAACATGATGAATTAAGTAATCTTTACCCATCATTTGCAGATGTAGCTGATGAAGAAGGATTTCCAGAAGTAGCTATTGCTTTTAGAATGATAGCTAAAGCAGAAACTGCTCACTATAATAGATTTACTAAATTAGCTAAAAACATGGAAGAAGGAAAAGTATTTAAGAAAGATGAAGTAGTGCTTTGGAAATGTGGAAACTGTGGATTTATTTGGGAAGGTGCAGAAGCTCCATTAAAATGCCCAGCATGTTTACATCCACAAGCTTACTTTGAAGTTTTCAAAGAAACTTATTAAAATATATATTTTATTTATGCTTAACTCATACTATTTTTATGGGTTTAATATGAACTTAATAAACTAAACTTATAAAAAATCAGAGAGAAGAGGTTCTCTCTGATTTTTTATAAGTTTAAATATAGATTACTATAATTTTAATAAATTTGAAGTTTTAATATAGTGGATAACTAAATACTACCATTTTACTTTCATCATTTATTGGTCTCCAAAATTGAATTTCATCAATTAAGAGTTCTCTATCAAAATTATAATCTTGAAGTTTTGTATAAGCTGATTCAAACTCAGCCTCTCCCCATACTCTTTGTGCAAAATATGGGTTAGCTAAGGATACATGAAGTTGCCATGTATTTGGATTAGAAGTCAATTTAAATCCCGCTTTTAATAAATTTTCATAAAGTTCTATAGAAAGTCTCTTTATTATTCCACTTTCTTCATCTACTTTTAAATTTACAGATCTATAAGGATCTCCAAATTTAATTAGTCCATTTAAATGAACTTCAAATTTTTTATATGATTTTAAGGTGTTTTTTACTACTTCATTTAATTTATCCATATCAGGATCTTCAATTACAGCTAAGGTAATGTGAAGCATGGGTAGATTTTTATAAAGTTTATATTCATTTGAAATAGATTCTTGTAATGGTTTTATTATTGCATAGGAATCCTTATCAAATAGTGCCACTAAGTAATATAGCATAGATAAACCCCTTTCTTACTAATTTGAACAATTTATACCAAGTATTTAATCTATTATATCATATAGAAACTTAGCTACAAATAGACATTATTATAATATGATATTACAGGTTTTATAACATAGTTAATTTTTTTAAAAAGTAATATTAATTTTTTAGAACAAATTTAAAAAAACTGTATATATTGGTTTATTGAAGGAATTTATTATGAATATAAAAAGGTTTTATTGAACTTAGAGTAAAAATAGATGAATTTTATGGAGAGGAAGAAAAATATATTTGAAAAACTAAAGTTAGATAATATACTATATATAATGTATATTAGAGATTTTTAAAATAATTTTATTTAATATATAGTTTAGTTTGAAATTTTTGAAAGGTGGAATATGAAAATGGTAGAAAGCAGAGTAAGTAGATTAAATAATAAAAAATCATCTAAGATGTCAGTTATATATAATATAGTTGGAATTTGCTTTTTAGCTTTAATTTTATTTTTGGGTAGCCAAATGTTTTTTTAGAAATTGATTACTTTATTAATGAAATAATATTTTGAGTTCATATATTTTATTAGATTATTTTTATAGATATTTTTTAGATAAGGAGATATGGAAGTTAAATGAGTATTTTAATAGTTAAAAATATGAATCATGGCTTTGGAGATAGAGCTATATTTGAAGATGTGTCTTTCAGACTTTTAAAGGGGGAGCATGTTGGACTTATAGGAGCAAATGGAGAAGGTAAGTCAACTTTTATGAACATAATTACAGGTAAACTTATGCCAGATGAGGGAGATGTTCAATGGAGTAATAAGGTTAGAGTTGGTTATATGGATCAGCATGCCAAACTTGAAAAAGGTAAAACTATAAGAGAAGTTTTAAGAGAGGCATTTAAGTATCTTTTTGATATGGAAGTTGAAATGAATGGTCTTTATGAAAGAATGGGTGAAATGTCAGAAAATGAGATGACTAAAGCCTTAGAAAGAACAGCTACAATTCAAGATATGTTAGATCATAATGGATTTTATATGATAGATGCAAAGGTTGAAGAAGTTGCAGGTGGATTAGGTCTTAGAGATGTAGGATTAGATAAGGATGTTACTGATTTAAGTGGAGGACAAAGAACAAAGGTTTTATTAGCTAAGCTTTTATTAGAAACACCAGACATATTACTTCTAGATGAGCCTACAAACTATCTTGATGAGGAACATATAGCTTGGCTTAAAAATTATCTTATAGGTTATGAAAATGCCTTTATTTTAATATCACACGATATTCCATTTTTAAATAGTGTAGTAAATGTAATATACCATGTTGAAAATAGAGCTTTGACTAGATATACAGGTGATTATGATAATTTTATGAGAGTATATGAAGCTAACAAAAAGCAATTAGAGGCTGCTTATGAAAGACAACAGGCTGAAATAGCTAAACTTGAAGACTTTGTTGCTAGAAATAAGGCTAGAGTTGCTACAACAGGAATGGCAAGAGCTAGACAAAAGAAATTAGATAAAATGGATAGAATAGAACTTGCTTCAGAGAAACCAAAACCAGAGTTTAACTTTAAACAAGGAAGAACTTCAGGTAAATTAATTTTTGAAGCAAGAGATTTAGTTATAGGATATGATGAGCCATTAAGTAAACCACTTAACATAAGAATGGAAAGAGGTCAAAAAATAGCTTTAGTTGGAGCTAACGGACTTGGAAAATCAACACTTTTAAAAAGCTTAATGGGATTAATCAAACCAATAAGCGGAGAGGTTGAAACAGGAGATTACCAAAGCATAGGATATTTTGAGCAAGAAATAAAAGAAGCAAATTATAATTCATGCATAGAAGAGGTATGGCAAGAGTTTCCTGGATATACTCAATATGAGGTAAGAAGTGCCTTAGCTAAATGCGGGTTAACAACTAAACATATAGAAAGCTCAGTAGCTGTATTAAGTGGGGGAGAACAAGCTAAGGTAAGACTTTGTAAACTAATAAATAAAGAAACAAACATACTTATACTAGATGAGCCAACAAACCACTTAGACGTTGAAGCTAAGGATGAATTAAAGAGAGCATTGAAAGAATATAAAGGAAGTATACTTTTAGTTTGTCATGAACCAGAATTCTATAGAGATGTAGTAACAGACGTGTGGAATTGCGAAGAATGGACGACTAAGATTTGTTAATTGATAAGACTGTAGGAAAATTTGTTTTACACAAATTCTCCTATAGTCTTTTATTATTATATTTTTAGTATTTTAGATTTATTTTTAAGATAATAAATAATTTTAAAAATATCATTTTATTCGCAATTTTTTTAAAAGTATAGATTAGTTTCACAAAAGACTCAAACAATAACCTAATTCCATTGAATTATGAAAACACTAACTTTACAGGAAAGCGTCAAGAGCTAATGGATTATATAAATCTACAAAAACTAGTAGTGTGATGTTTGCTAGAAATTGGGAAGCTGAGGAGAAAGATGCTGATGTTAAAGATGTAGTTTACCATGAGGAATTACTATTTTGAAACATCAAATAACAATATATATGGTGATATTAATTTCTTAAAATTAGATAAACATTTTAGAACTTAAGATAGAATTTGGAATCCTAAATATACTAATTTAGCAAATAAAGATTACAAATTAAAGAATTATACTTTTATTAGTGAATTTTCTAAATAAAAATTAATATTATGCTAAAGAAACAATATATAATATTTATTTTTATTAAAATAAATAGAAGACTTTATTGATATTTACTAAGTTTAACAAAGAAAGTATTTTTAAGTAGATTTTTATTAATTTCAAATAAATAAAAAAATGACTGTTTATATAGCATTAGTTTAATATTTTTATACTATAATTCTATCATATATGTTAATATATATATAATTTAAAATTGATATTAGTTTTATTTAAAATAGTTATTTATTTTATAAAAGTGATTAGTATTTATTTAAAAGAGAATTAAAAATTATTTATGGAGGAAAATCTAAAATTAAGTTTATTTATGAAGAAGAAGAGTTTAATAATTTTAAGTATAATAGTTTTAATATTTGTATGTATAACTCTTTATTTAACTAGAGAGCATATAATGGTTTTTTATAAATTAATTACTAATGGTGAAGTTGTAAA
>NZ_JARHZJ010000026.1 GCF_029258205.1 Clostridium sp. | reverse complement strand
TTCATTTCTTTTTCTTTTAAAACTGGTAATTTAGCTGTATTGACTCCACATATCTCTACTTTATTTATCATCATAATTGAAATCAACCCCTTCGAAGTAATTCCCTTCCGCATTTTAATTATTACCTGTAGAGGTTAATTTTATACTCTTAAATCATTTTGTTAATTTCCTTCTTTAATCTTTTTATAATTTTCTTTTCTAATCTTGAAATATAAGATTGGGATATTCCTAGCATATCAGCTACTTCTTTTTGAGTTTTTTCTTTATATCCACATAGTCCAAATCTTAATTCAACAATTTCTTTTTCTCTATTTGAAAGATTTTTCATTGCAGTAAATAATAATTCCTTATCAACTTCATCCTCTATTAAATTATAAACAATATCCTCATCTGTCCCAAGTATATCTGATAGTAAAAGTTCATTTCCATCCCAATCTATATTTAACGGCTCATAAAATGATATCTCTGCTTTAACCTTGCTATTTCTCCTTAAGTACATAAGAATTTCATTTTCTATACATCTTGATGCATAAGTTGCAAGCTTTATCTTTTTTTCTGGATTAAATGTATTTACTGCCTTTATAAGTCCAATTGTTCCTACAGAAATTAAATCCTCAACACCTACACCAGTATTCTCAAACTTTCTAGCTATATATACAACTAATCTTAAATTTCTTTCAATAAGAATACTTCTAATAGCTTCATCATTTTCCCCTAATTTATTGACTAAATTCTCTTCCTCTTCCTTACTAAGAGGTGCTGGAAGAACATCATTTCCCCCAACATAATAAATTGGTTCTACATTAATATCTAATTTAGCAAATAACTTATTAAGCAAAAGTCTTATATTTAACATAACCTAATCACCCCTATATAATTCCTCTAGACAATAAAGCTTCATATTCTCCCTCTTTACTTAATTTATTATCACAAAAACATAAGATTGCATCTCTTGTCATGATTTCTCCATTAACATTACAAAGCTTTATATTGTCAATCTTAATCCCTTTCATATATCCTGAATTTCCATCAACTACTTTGTATGGTATTCTAAATTGATCTTTTTCATTAATGTTTATACCTTTAAACTTTTCTCTTTCTGCTATTATTACAGGCAATGCAGTTACAGGCTCCACAAGTCCATTTCCTGTGTCTAAAAAAGCCTTAATATTAATAATTTCAGAATCAATACATACATCTAAATCATATATAAAATTATTTATAATAGCTCTATTTTTAAAATAATCCATAACTCCACTAACAAGTATATAACTTATAATTAATGAGAATATTGTAGATTTAGTTGAATAATCATTTATTATAAAAGATTCTGAAATATTATACTGATTTTCAACTAAAGCAAACATAAAACAAGTACCACAAAATGCAAAAGTTATCACTAAAAAAGTTATATACCTTTTTATTATTGTCTTTAACTCTCTTCTTTCTGATATTATAGTAATCATTCCCAAAGAAAAAAGCAGTTTTAAAGGCAATGATGTGAGTATATTTAATCCTGGAATAAAAATAAATAAAGTATATATTGCTCCTAAAAAAGCTGCTAGCAGTATTCTTTTGTAAATTATTCTTTCTTTTAAGGTCTGTAAAGTTAAATAAAGTAGAAAAAAATTAATTAAAAAATTTTCTAATATGACAATGTCAATATATACAGTCATAAATCGACTCACTCCCTATTTATAATTATAAAACTTCTTATTCTAAAATTTTGTCATTATATATTCTATATGCATATTTTCTATCTTTCTTTTCCTTTATTATTCTACATTTTTCTGCTAAATTAATTTTTTTTAATATTATAATTATTTTTTATATGTCTATTCTTGCAATGAAAACATATTCATTAAACATAAGTTCATAATTTGTTAAATTATAAATTATAAAATTCAATATTTTTTTTCATTTACTGAGTTTTACATCCAAAAATATTAAAAATAAATCATTTTTTATTTCTATATAAACTCCATTATAAATATATATATTTTTTCTAATTAAAGTAAAAATAAAAGCACTTATAGTAATTAATTACTATAAGTGCTTTTGTTTTTAAAAATACTATCTTCTACCTCTTCTTAAAAACATAGGTATTTCTAAATCATCATTATATCTATCTTCTTGTTGTACTTGTGAAGATGCAGCAACTTCTTGTTCTACTACTTTTTCTTCAACTTTTTCAACAACAACTTCTCTTTGAGCTTGAGAATCTCTATTTGTTACTCCTTGAGCTCCCATTCCCATTCTTTGACGCTCTTTTTCAAATCCAGTAGCTATAACTGTTATTCTTATTTCATCTTTTAATGTTTCGTCAATAACAGTACCAAATATTATGTTAGCATCTGGGTCTGCAGCTTCTTGAACTATTTCTGCAGCTTCATTTATTTCTAATAATCCTAATTCAGAATCTCCTGTTACGTTTAATAAGACTCCAGTAGCACCAACTATTGATGTTTCTAATAGTGGAGATGATATTGCTTCTCTTGCAGCATCTTGTGCTCTTGTTTCTCCTTTACCATATCCAACACCCATATGTGCTAAACCTTTATCTAACATAACAGCTCTAACGTCTGCAAAATCTAAGTTTATTAATCCTGGATTAGTTATAAGATCTGATATACCTTGTACACCTTGTCTTAAAACATCATCAGCTTTCTTAAATGATTCTAATAAAGTTGTCTTTTTATCTACCATTGATAAAAGTCTTTCATTAGGTATTGTTACTAATGTATCAACTTTTTCTTTTAAATTTGCTATACCCATTTCAGCATGAGTCATTCTTCTTCTTCCTTCAAATGGGAATGGCTTAGTAACTATACCTACTGTTAATATTCCCATTGATTTAGCTATTTCAGCAACTACTGGTGCAGCTCCTGTACCAGTACCACCGCCCATACCAGCAGTTATAAATACCATATCAGCTCCTGTTATAGCTTCTGTTATTTCATCTCTACTTTCCTCAGCAGCTTTTTTTCCTATTTCAGGATTAGCCCCTGCACCTAGTCCCTTCGTAAGTTTATCACCTATTTGAATTTTATTTTGGGCATGAGATAATGTTAAGGCTTGTTTATCTGTATTTATAGCAATAAATTCAACATCTCTTAATCCTTCTTGAATCATCCTATTAACAGCGTTTCCGCCTCCGCCTCCACATCCAATTACCTTAATATTAGTAAATGATTGTATATCTACATCAAAATCTAACAAACTAATTCCTCCTTTAAAAAAGCTCCTCTAAGAAAGCCATTATTTTGGAAAGCCCTCTCTTCTTTACACTTTTATTTTCACTTTTATTTTCTTTATCCACTATTACTTTTCTACCTGAAAGTAACTCTTCATCACATATTAATTTTAACCTATCATATACCTCTTTAACAATACTAATTGCATTAATTATTGAAGAATTATCAAATAAAAATTGCTCTTTAGTGAAAATTCTTACATTCTTATCAGTTGTATACTCTATTCTTTCCTTAATATGTTCATAATAGCTAATACCATCACCAGTTAATATTATCATATCTGTAGTATTTAGAATATCCCTTTCCATCAATTTACTATTAACTAATTCTACTATTTCACTTAATCTTGCATCTATAATATCATGAATTAAATAGGTATCTAATATGTATTCCTCAAATGAAATATTATTATAATCCTTTCTAATACTATAATATTTTGAAGAATATTGCAATTTTAATCTCTCTGCTTCATCTTCTGATATAGATAAGCATATAGATAAATCTTTGCTAATATTTCTTCCGCCTAATGGTATATAATCTATATCCTTTAGGGTATTCCCTTTATAATTGTATATTTGTGTTTCCTCTGCACCTACATCTATAATTACAACATTTGAAGTCTCTGTTTTTTTGCTTAAAAAAATATTTTTAAATCCAAAACCTAATAAAACTGTTCCTAAAACCTCATATCCAGCTTCTAAAATAATTTTATTTAAAGTACTAATTTTAGATTTAGGAGCAATAATTAAATCTTCATCTATTTCTACTCTTTCGGATTTAATTCCAATTGGATTCTGAACAAAGCCAAATTCTTCAGTATAGAATGAATTTATTGTACTATCAGCTACACATTCTTCATCTGAAAGTTTTAATGTTCTTCCTTCTATATAAGCTTCTTCTATATTTTCTTTAAAAACTAATGAATCATCATTATCTGTATAAGAATATCCCTTATTTTCTACTATTCTACAATCATTATTTTTCAATGATAAGTAAACACCTTGAATGTTATGTCCACTTTTTTCTTCTAGTTCTTTTAGACATTCTTTAATGGTTTTTACAACAGACTCTTCATCTATTATTTTACCTTTAGATACACCTTTCAAATCTTTTACTACAAAATCTAATACTTCGAATTCTTCATTTTCATTTTCACCTGATATTACTGCACAAATATTTCTGTTTCCAATATCTAGACCCACTATGTTTTTAGACATTTTTTCTATGTGTACCTCCCTATCTAAAAATTGTGATAATATATATATTCTCTTACAAATTAAAATTCCCTTTATATTTAATACATCAATAATCGACTTAGAATCTCTCTATCTATAGCATAATTCATTGCAGTTTCTTGTGTTATTACACCCTGTCTGTAAAGATTAGCAAGTTCCATATCCATCGTTCTCATTCCATATTTACTTCCTGTTTGTATGGATGATTCTATTTGATGAGTTTTTCCTTCTCTTATTAAATTTTTTATAGCTGGTGTAGCAACCATTATTTCTAATGCCGCTGTTCTATCTCCCTCAACTGTTTCTACTAATTGCTGTGATATAATTGTTTGTAAGACAGAAGCTAACTGTATTCTTATTTGCTCCTGTTGATGTGGTGGAAAGACATCTACTATTCTATCTATAGTCTTAGCTGCTCCTATAGTGTGAAGAGTTGAAAATACTAAATGTCCAGTCTCTGCGGCTGTTATAGCTATTGAAATAGTCTCTAAATCTCTCATTTCTCCTATTAAAATGACATCAGGATCTTCTCTAAGAGCTGCTTTCAAGGCTCTTTCATAACTTAGAGTATCCTTACCTATCTCTCTTTGATTTACAATAGATTTATTATGTTTATGAAGAAACTCTATAGGATCTTCTATTGTTATTATATGAGATTCTCTATTATTATTTATTTCATTTATTAAAGCTGCTAAAGTTGTACTTTTACCACTTCCAGTAGGTCCTGTAACTAATACAAGTCCTCTTTTAAGATTGCATATATCCTTTAAAGTATCAGGATATCCTAAGATATCTAGAGTCGGCATATCTAAAGATATAACTCTTATAGCTAAAGCTGTACTATTTCTTTGTTTATATATATTAACTCTAAATCTACCTTTACCATGTATTGAATATGATGTATCGTATTCTCCAATAGCATCATATTTTTCATATGCATCCTGTAATATCTCTCTAGCATATGCTTCAGTATCTTCAGGTCGTAATTTTTCATGTTCTAGCCTTACTAATTTCCCATTAACTTTTATTATAGGAGAAATACCTACTGTTAAATGCAAATCAGATGCTCCTTCTTTAACTGTTAACTCTAAAAGTTCTGCTAAACTTTGCATAACTCTCCTCCTAAACTTAATTCTTAATAAATAATTTGTTCACTTCATGAAGAAATGAACAAATTATTTATAGAAGAATTCTCCTTTTTTATCATATAATAAATATTATAAACTATATGATATATCAATTCCATAATTTTATAAAACTTATTTTTTTTTATACAACTTATTAAGTACCATTTAATATTTGAATTCCTTATTCAATTTTTTCAATGCTTTTTTTTCTATTCTAGATACATATGATCTTGATATACCAAGAATTCCTGCTATTTCCCTCTGTGTTTTTATATCACCATCCAAAAGACCATATCTCATTTGAATTATTTCTTTTTCTCTAGTACTTAAAACATCTGACATTTTTTTATAAAGCTCCTTAACCTGTAATGAATTTTCAACTGTCTCTAAAACCGAATCAGAGTCACTACTTAAAATATCTATCAGACAAATTTCATTTCCTTCCTTATCCACGCCTATAGGATCTTGAAGAAATACTTCTCCCTTTGTCTTCTTATTATTCCTAAAGAACATAAGTATTTCATTATCTATACACTTAGCAGCATATGTTGCAAGTCGTATTCCCTTACTAGTATCAAAAGAATCTATAGCTTTTATTAAACCTATTGTTCCTATAGATATAAGATCATCCATTTCTTTTGAGTTTTGATAATTTGAAGAATACTTCTTAACTATATGTGCTACTAGTCTTAAATTCCGTTCAACTAGTACCTTTTTAGCCTCAATATCTCCATCTTTTAATTTTTCTAAATATTTTTTTTCTTCCTTTTCATTTAAAGGCTTTGGAAAAGTAGAATTTCCTGTTACATAGCCAGTTAAAAATATTTTACTACCAACTAATTCTAATAAGTATTGTAACATGAACATGCTGTTCCCCCTATTAATGCTTATTATTATAATATGAGTTGACAACTAAAATATTGCTAAATTCACTTATTTTTTTGTAAGTTCTAAAACTATATCTCTGAAAATAGGTCCTGCAGTATTTCCACCACCTGGTTTTCTATCTTCATAAACATTTTTTATATTTGGCACCATAATTCCTAAAGTATAGTATTTTCCTTCATATTTAAAATATCCTAAAAACCATCCATGTAATTCTCCACCTATAGTTTCAGAAGTTCCAGTCTTAGCTCCTATCTCTACTCCTTCAATTTTAGTTACATTTGCAGTTCCTTCCCTAACAGTTGAATTCATTACATTTTTCAAATTATCTGCTGTTTCTTTAGATATTACACTTTTTCTAAATTCATTAAATTCTTTTTTCATTTCTCCTTTTTGATTTTCAAAATCTTTTAATATATATGGTTGTACATATTCTCCTTCATTAACAACAGTAGATATTATACCTGCCATCTGAATTAAACTAGTCTGCATAGATTGACCTATAGAAAGATTTGTTATACTAACATTTTCAGGAACCTCTCCCTTAGTCTCCATCCCAGTTTTTTCATCTAATCCTAAAGCTAAAGAAAAAACTCCTTGTTCTTTTGCAAAATCTAATAATTCCTTTGTTCCTATTTGAGAGCCTAATTTAGAAAAAACATCATTACATGAAACTTCAAAAGCTTCTTTAATACTTATTGTTCCATGTATTTTCTCCTTTTTACACACTAACCCATCACATCTTAATTTATCTAAAAGGTTAATTCCCTTTGATTCCATAGCAGCCTCTAGAGTTAGAATTTTAAATATTGACCCTGCCTCATAGCCATTAATACTACCTGATCCTAAAACAACATTTGGAGCTGACTCATCCTTTTGAGCTAAAGCTAAAACTTCACCGCTATCACTATCAATAAGCACTGCTCCTGCATTTTTAAAAGTTTTATAATCCTCCTTAGCTAATACATCCCTAACTATTTTTTGAAATCTATTGTCCAAAGTTAACTTAACATTTAAATTAGTCTCTGGAATATCATATTGTCCTTCTCCATATAATCCTTCATGATCTCTTTCAAAAATTATTTTAGGGTCTTTATTATTTTCTAACTCCTTATTTATTATCATTTCCAGAGAGTTTTTTGACTTATCAACCTCTTGAGTTTCCATCTTCTTATCTTTATTCTCTACCAAAGCAAAACCTTTAGTAGAAGATAACATATTCTCGATTTTCCAATTATCATCTTTTTTCTTTTCTTGCGCCTTATAAGTATAAATTCCTTTTATATTTTTCAAGCTATTTATCTTATCAAAGCTTTCCTGTGAAACATCATAATATACTTTCCCACCTCTTTTTACTATACTATCAAAAGAAAAATTCTTTTCTTCAGATTGCATAATATAATTAAAGGCCATTATATTTTCTAAGTTTTGATTTAAATTATTTAATCTAAAAGCCATAGAATCTATAACAACTTTGTATTTAGTTTCATATTCAAATATGCTTTCTCCATTTCTATCTAAAAGAGAATAGTTATAGTCAGAAATATCTTCATATTGCTTGTGATTTCCCTTGAAATTTCCTATTTCTTTGGTACTATACTTTTTCTGTACATAATAAATTCTCATGTCAAGTAATATTAAAGCTAATAATAATAAAGAAACTAAGCTTATTAATCTATTTTTAATTTCAATTTTTCTTTTTCTATTAAACATAAAAACACCCCTCCTGGCTAAATTCTAACCAAGTTAGGGGTGTTTTATTCAATAATAAATCATTAGTTTTATCTTATATTGAAGTAAAAATTATAATATAAAATTTCAACTAATATATTATTCGTATTGTCCTAAAACCTCTTTTATTTTTGCAACAATAATATCTATGGCAACTTTATTATGTCCACCTTCTGGTATTATTAAATCAGCAAATTTCTTTGTAGGTTCTGTGAATTGATTATGCATAGGCTTTACTACATTTAAGTATTGATTTATAACAGACTCTATAGTTCTTCCTCTTTCATTTATATCTCTGACCATTCTTCTTATGATTCTAACATCAGCATCTGTATCAACATAAATTTTTATATCTAGAAGCTCTCTTATTCTTGGATCTTCTAAGATTAATATTCCTTCTACAATAACAATTTCCTTTGGCTCAACCTTAGTTGTATCTTCAATTCTATTATGTATAGAAAAATCATAACTAGGTTTTTGTATAGAATGTCCATTTAAAAGTGATTCTAAATGTGAAACTAAAAGATTGTTATCAAAAGCATTTGGATGATCGTAGTTAGTTTTAACTCTATCCTCCATTGATAAATGGCTTTGATCCTTGTAGTATGAATCTTGTTCTATCATTGCTATACAATCTTCACCAAATTGTCTATATATCTCCTTAGCTATTGTACTTTTACCTGAGCCAGTGCCTCCTGTTATTCCTATAAAAATCGGTCTCTTCATTAGCTCTTTGCCTCCTTGCACTTAATTAACATATCATTTACCTTTACAGGCTTATCTATTTTAACCTTAAATATCATTTGAGCTCTGTTAGCAACATCTATTTTTTCGTCTTTTTCATCTTTCATATCATTCATTTGAATTTCATAATAATCTCCTACTGGAGTTAATACTTCTACTGTGTCCCCTTCGAATAATCTGTTTCTTTGTTCTATAGTTGCTACTTGAGTTTCTTCGTTATAATCTCTAACAACCCCTACAATATCATAATCTCTTATATAAGATGATGATTCATAAACTTGCTCTCCTGATTTTCCAAAGTAAAATCCTGTGTGGTATCTTCTATGACTAACCTTTAAAAGATTATCCATTAATTTTTGATCAAATTCATATCCTTCTGGATCATCCCAATACTTATCTAAAGCTTCTCTGTAAGCTTTAACAATTGCAGCAACATAATATGGACTCTTCATTCTTCCTTCTATTTTAAATGAGTATATACCACTTTTAACAAGCTCTGGTATATATTCTATCATACATAAATCCTTAGAGTTCATTATGTATGTACCTTTATCATCTTCTATAACTTGGAAATACTCTCCAGGTCTCTTTTCTTCCATTAAATAATACTTATATCTACATGCTTGTGAACAAGCTCCTCTATTTGAATCTCTTCCTGTCATGTAGTTTGATATTAAGCATCTTCCTGAATATGCCATGCACATTGAACCATGAACAAATGCTTCTAAATCACAATCTTCTGGTAAATTCTCATGTATTTTTTCAATTTCTTTAAAGCTAAGCTCTCTAGCTAAAACAATTCTTTTAACTCCTAAACTATGCCAAAACTTAGCTGATTTCCAGTTTACATTGTTTGCTTGAGTGCTTAAATGTATTTCTAAATCTGGTGCAACTTCCTTTGCAGTCATTATTATTGATGGATCTGAAACTATTATTGCATCTACATTTAAATCATTAAGTCCTATAATATATTCTTCTAATCCTTCTAAATCTGAATTATGAGGAAATACATTCATAGTAACATAAACGTATTTTCCTCTATCATGAGCATACTTTACACCTTCTGCAATCTGTTCATTTGTAAAGTTATCAGCAAAAGCTCTTAAGTTAAGTTTACTTCCTCCAATATAAACTGCATCTGCTCCAAAATCAATTGCTGTCTTTAATTTTTCTAAGCTACCTGCTGGAGCTAATATTTCTGGTTTTCTCATGTTTGCTACCTCCTCTTAGTTAACGCAATTCCATCTCCCATAGGAATAACAGTTGTTATTAAATTTTCATCATTTGAGACCATATCCAAATACTTTCTCATTCTCTTAACAATAGTTATTTTTCTTCTCTTTACTAAGTCATCAGAAGCAACCATTCCTCTAAACAAAACATTATCTGCTATTATAATTCCATCTTCTTTTAAAAGTCTTAAACATTCCGGTAAAAAATGATTATAATGTCCTTTACCTGCATCCATAAATATCATATCAAATTCATCATCAAGACTTTCTAAAACTTCTAAACAATCTCCCTGTAAAATCTTGATTTTTTCATCTAATCCAAATTTTTCAATATTCTCTGTAGCGTAATTTATCATATTATCATCTCTCTCGATTGTAGTAATATGACATTCTCCATTAGTAGCTTTATTCATCAGTATTGAAGAATAACCTATAGCTGTTCCTAATTCTAATATTTTCTTTGGTTTATTCATAGACACCATAAACTCAAGGAACTTAGCACCTTCCTTTTGTATTATTGGCACCTTATTCTCTTTTGCAAAATCTTCTAATTCTTTTAATTCGTCATCTCTATCTGGAATAAGATCTCTAAGATACTTTTCCATATATTCAAAGGTTACTCCACTCATTTACTCCTCCAAATCTTAGTATCCAAATTCTTTCTTCTTAGCTAGGAAATCTTCATAATTATTAGTAAAATAATGCTTATTATTTGATGGATTCAATAAATAATATATGTAGTCTGTTTTAGCTGGTTTTATAGCAGCTAAAATAGACGGTTTTCCTGGATTACATATTGGTCCAACTGGAAGTCCTTTAATTTTGTATGTATTATATGGTGAATCCACTTTTAAGTCTTTATAAAGCACAGTATCTTTATGCTCTCCTAAAGCATATAAAACTGTAGCATCAATTTGTAAAGGCATGCCTTTTTGTAGTCTGTTGTATATAACAGACGCTATTTCTGCTCGCTCACTATCATCCCTAGCCTCTTTTTCAACCATTGAAGCTACTATTACATATTTCTCATATTCTTCCTTTGGAATAGTAATACCTAGTTCACTTTGTATCTCACTAATTACTCCTTCAAACCTATTAAGCATCATTTCAATTATTTGTTTCGTTGTTGTGCCTTTAGGAATTGCATATGTGTCAGGAAATAAAAATCCTTCTAACTCATATTTTCTTTCATTATTAGGCTTTATATAAGATGGTAATGGATACTCTTTTACTACTTTTAAAAACTCATCTTTTGTGCATATCTTAGATTCTTCTAATTTCTTAGCTATATCCTCTATAGTATATCCTTCTGGAAATGTTATCTTAGCCTCTGATACTTTTCCATTAATTAATACATTTAAAAAATCTTGAAAACTTATGTCACTATTTACGGTATACGTACCTGGTTTTATGCTTTCTTTTATGTTATTAAACTTTATATATATCTTAGAAAAAAATGAACTTCTAAGTACATTTTCATTGTTTAATCTTTCAAAAAGTCCATTTAGTGACTCTCCATCTTTAACTTTAAATGTTATCTCAGCTTGATTAGATTGTAAAGGGCTTTGTTTTATGGAGTTATATTTAACTACAAATACAGCTAAGTTAATCACAAGTAAAATTATGAATATGGATATTAAAACCATACTCTTAGAGTTTTTTAGCCTTTTCACAGTAGTACCCCCTTATATTTTAAGATAAATGACCATGAAGCCATTTATCTTATTATAAATCTTTTTCTCATAAAAACAAACTCGTTTTACTAAATTTTGTTTATGTAAACAAAGTTATAAAAAACTTATTATTTTTTACTTCTATTTATAGCTCTCTTTCTCTCAGCACTATCTAAGATTCTCTTTCTCATTCTTACATTTATTGGAGTAACTTCAACTAATTCATCATTGTTTATAAATTCTAAACATTGCTCTAATGACATTTGTCTTATTGGAGTTAATTTTAAAGCATCATCAGCTCCAGATGATCTTGTATTGGTTAATTGTTTTTTCTTACAAATATTAACATCTATATCATCTGCTCTTGAACATTCTCCACAAACCATTCCAGCATAAACTTCTGTACCTGGTTCTATGAATAAAGTTCCTCTTTCTTGAGCATTGAATAATCCATATGTAACTGCTTCTCCTGATTCAAATACTACGATTGATCCTCTACTTCTTCCTGAGATTTCTCCTTTGTATTTCTCAAATCCATCAAATACATGGTTCATTATTCCATTACCCTTTGTATCTGTCATGAATTCATTTCTAAATCCTATAAGTCCTCTTGCAGGTATTTTGAACTCTAATCTAGAATATCCATTAACAGCTGAAGTCATATTTACCATTTCAGCTTTTCTAGGTCCTAATTTTTCCATAACAGGTCCCATAAATTCCTCTGGAACATCTATAGTTAAATGCTCAATTGGCTCAACCTTAACACCATTTTCATCTATCTTTGTTATAACGTTTGGTTTAGAGACTTGGAATTCATACCCTTCTCTTCTCATTGTTTCTATAAGTATTGAAAGATGTAATTCTCCTCTACCACTTACTTCGAAACAATCTGGAGTTATTTCTTTAACTTTTAAACTTACGTTAGTTTCTAACTCTTTTAATAATCTGTCTCTTAAATGTCTTGAAGTTACGAAATCACCCTCTCTACCTGCAAACGGTGAGTCATTAACCATAAAGTTCATGTTTAATGTAGGCTCGTCTATTTTAACAAATGGTAATCCTTCTGGATTTTGTGCATCTGTTATAGTTTCTCCAATATTTACGTCAGATATACCACTTATTGCAACTATATCTCCTAATTGTGCTTCATCAACCTCTATTCT
The DNA here is from genome assembly GCF_029258205.1 of Clostridium sp. GTDB lineage: Bacteria > Bacillota > Clostridia > Clostridiales > Clostridiaceae > Sarcina. The sequence goes on along the minus strand of NZ_JARHZJ010000026.1, from coordinate 127,691 downwards.
TTTTAACCCATCATGAGTGTAAAGACTTGATATTTTGAATTTAGTTACTGTTCCATCTTGTCTTACAATAGCAGCTTGTTGGTTTTTCTTAGCTATTCCTCTAGTTATTTTACCTATAGCTATTTTACCAACATATTCACTTGAATCTAAAGTTGTAACTAGCATTTGTAAGCTATCTTCTATAGATCCCTTTGGTGATTCAACTTTTTCTATTATAGTATCGAATAGATCCTTCATGTTATCTTTTGGATCATCTATGTCAATTGTAGCTACTCCATCTCTAGCTGAAGCATAAACTATTGGAAAATCTAATTGCTCATCATCTGCACCAAGCTCTAAGAATAATTCAAATATTTCATCAATAACTTCCTCTGGTCTAGCATCTGGTTTATCTATTTTGTTTATAACAACTATTGGTTTTAATCCTAACTCAAGAGCTTTTCTTAAAACGAATTTTGTTTGAGGCATAGCTCCTTCATATGAATCTACTACAAGTAAAACACTTTCTACCATTTTAAGCACACGTTCAACCTCTCCACCAAAGTCAGCGTGTCCTGGTGTATCTATTATATTTATTTTAACTCCGTTATAATGAACTGCTGTATTTTTTGAAAGTATTGTGATACCTCTTTCTTTTTCTAAGTCATTTGAGTCCATTACTCTCTCTTCTACTTTTTCGTTTGTTCTAAAAACGTTACTTTGTCTTAATAATGCGTCCACTAAAGTTGTTTTACCATGGTCAACGTGAGCGATTATAGCTATATTTCTAATATCATTTCTTGTAAATTCGTTACTCATTATATTTATTCCTCCAATTTTATGTGCATAAAAAATTGGATACTATTTAAGTACCCAATTTTCTTTACCTTATTAGATTCTACTGTTAAGCTAAAAAAAAGTCAACACAACATTTTTTACTTAAACAGTTACATTCTACATTATCATCTAATTTTTTTATATTTCCATTATTATTGGTAATATCATTGGTTTTCTCTTGGTTTTTTCATAAAGGAAACTTCTAAGACCATCTCTTATGTTAGATTTTATAGTAGCCCAGTCACAGATTCCCTTTTTCTCACAATCTCTTAAAACATCTTTTACTATTTCTTTAGCTTCATCCATTAAGTCTTCTGATTCTCTTACATAAACAAAACCTCTTGATATAATATCTGGTCCTGCTACCACTGAAGCAGTTTCTTTTGAAATAGTAACTACTACTGTAAGAATTCCATCTTGTGAAAGATGTTTTCTGTCTCTTAAAACTATGTTTCCTACATCACCAACTCCAAGTCCATCAACAAAAATTTGTCCTGAAGTAACTGATCCATTCTTTTTAATTGAATCTCTAGTAATTTCTATAATATCTCCATTTTCAGCTATCATAAAATTATTTTCTGATAATCCAACATCAACAGCTAACTCTGCATGCTGTTTAAGATGTCTATACTCACCATGAACCGGTATAAAGAATTTAGGCTTAACAAGAGCTTGCATAAGTTTCAGCTCCTCTTGACAAGCATGACCTGAAACATGGACATCTGCTAATTTTCCATACACTACTTCTGCTCCTTTTTTGAAAAGTTGATTGATAACCTTAGAAACTAACTTTTCATTTCCTGGTATAGGTGTTGCAGATAATATTACTGTATCTCCCTCAATGATATTAACTTTTTTATGCTCTGAAGATGCCATTCTAGCTAATGCTGACATTGGTTCTCCTTGGCTTCCTGTAGTTATTATAGTGACTTGCTCATTTGGATATTTATTTATAGCATCTATGCTAATAAAAGAATCTTTATCTATTGTTAAATATCCTAGCTCTATTGCAACCTGAACTATATTTTCCATACTTCTTCCTGAAACAGCAATCTTTCTTCCTGTCATTTCTGCTGCTTCAACAATTTGCTGTATTCTATGAATATTTGAAGCAAATGTTGCTATTATTATTCTTCCCTTTGCTCCAATAAATATTTTTTTAAGATTTTCTCCTACAGCCCTCTCTGACATTGTATATCCTGGTCTCTCTACATTAGTAGAATCAGCCATCATTGCAAGAACTCCTTTTCTTCCCAATTCTGCAAATCTAGCAAAATCCATTACCTCTCCGTCAGTTGGCGTATAGTCTACTTTAAAATCACCTGTATGAAGTACAACTCCTAATGGTGTATGCACTGCTATAGCAACTGAATCTGCTATACTATGATTAGTTTTTACAAATTCAACAGATGATGATTTTAATTTTATAATATCTCTTGGTTTAACTCTTATAAGCTCTGTCGTACTTAATAAACCATGTTCTTTTAGTTTTGTTTCAACTATTCCTAAAGTAAGTTTTGTTCCATAAACAGGTACATTTAAATTTTTTAACACATAGGGTAAAGCACCAATATGATCTTCATGTCCATGAGTTAAAAATATTCCTCTAACTTTTTCTGCATTTTTAACAAGATATGATACGTCTGGAATAACTATATCAATACCAAACATATCTTCGTCTGGGAACTTTAGTCCACAGTCAACTACAATTATATCCTCTTTAAATTCTATAACAGTTAGATTTTTACCTATCTCATTCAAACCACCTAAAGGTATAATTTTAACCTTTAGCTTTTCACGTTTCATATTTTCCCTCCTCTTTTTTGTAGTAGTACGCTTATGTATAAAAGAGGTTTCCTCATTTGAGAAAATTTCTCTATTCATTTCTACAATCCTTGCATATTCCGAAAAACTTTACTGTATGATCTAATATTTCAAATCCATATTTAGTTTCAATCTCTTCTTCTAGTTCATCTAATAAATCCGCTTCAACCTCATAAACTTTTCCGCATTTATTACAAACTAAATGATGGTGTCTATGCTGTTCATCATCATGAGCAAGTTCATATCTACTACATCCATCTTCTAAATCTAACTTATAGATTACACCCATCTCTTCTAGAAGAATTATTGTTCTATATACGGTAGCTAATCCAATCTCTGGACAACTTTTCTTAACCTCGTCATAAATTTCCTCAGCAGTTAAGTGTTTGCCCTCATTTTGTATTATAGTATCAACTATAGCTCTTCTTTGAGGAGTTAACTTATAACCCTTCTTCTTTAATTCTTCTTTTAAAGCATCAAAATCTACTGAAGCTGTATTTACCATATTAAAACCTCACTTTACCGTTATTCTTCTTCTGCGAATAAAGTTGCATAAGCTTCTTCTATCATTTCAATTTCAAAATCATTCTCAACTGGAGCTAAAGTTTCTTCTCCATATTCATCTTGAACAACTTGCATAGCTATAACTACGTCTTCCTCACCTTCTGGTGATAATAAGAAATATTCTTTTTCTTCTATATCTAATTTAGTTACTACGTTGAATGTTGTTTCTATTCCTTCTTCATCAACTAAAACTATTGGTTGTAAATCGTTATTCATTTTAACTTCTCCTTTTTATTTTGATATTCTGTCTAAGTATCCTTGTAATATATAAGTAGCCGCTATTTTGTCGACTATTTTTTTTCTCTTAGCTCTTGATAAATCCGCTTCTAGCATTGCTCTATGAGCAGCAACTGTTGTAAGCCTTTCATCCCAAAACTCTATTTTACCATCAAATGATTTTTCAATTTGTTCACATAAATTTTTAACCATTTCTCCAGATGGTCCTATTGTTCCATTCATATTTTTGGGCATACCTGCAACTATAGTTTCCACTCCATACTCTTTGCATATTTTCATGACTGACTCTACATCTTTAGTGTAGCAATCTCTTTTTATAGTTGTTACACCTTGAGCTGTCCATCCAAGTGGATCACTTACTGCAACACCTATAGTTTTACTTCCGATATCTAAACCTAAAATTCTCATTGAATCTCCTTACATAAACGAAAGAGTACCCTTTCGGGCACTCCTTGTTATTTTATATCTAGATAAGATTTTATAACTTCTTCAAGTATTTCATCTCTTTCCAGTTTCCTTACTAAAGCTCTTGCCCCGTTGTAATTAGTAATGTAAGTAGGGTCACCTGAAATTAAGTATCCAACTAGCTGATTAACCGGGTTATAGCCTTTTTCCTTTAGTGAGTTGTATACATCAGTTAATATTGATTTAGTTAAATCTTCCTTATTTTTACTAAAATCAAACTGCATTGTGTGATCAAAATTGTTGCTCATAACATGCTGCTTACTAGCAGCTCACCCCCTTACAGTAAATATATTTTAACTTTATATATTTACATATATTATTATCTTTTAAATTAGTTTTTATTCACGCTTTACTTTATAATCATTATAAACTATATTTGCATAAAAGTACAACTATTTTACAAGTAATTCTACAACTTCTTTTGCTTTTTCTAACGCTTTAGCTATATTTTCTGGATTTTTTCCACCAGCTTGAGCCATGTCAGGTCTTCCACCACCTCCGCCGCCTACAACTGCTGCAACTTCTTTGATAACTTTTCCACAATGAACTCCATTTGCTAATGAATTTTTAGTTGCCATAGCTACTAAGTTTACTTTTCCACCATTATCACTTGCTAAAACAACTATTCCATTATTTAATTTATTTCTAACTTTATCAGCTAAATCTCTTAATGAATTTCCATCAACATCTTTTAATTCTGCTGTAACTAATTCAACTCCATTTATTTCAACTTTATCTTTTAATATGTCATCTTCAGCACCCTGAACTAATTTAGCTTTAAGTTCTGATATTTCTTTATCTTTTTCTTTTAATTCATGAGCTTGAGCTGCTATTCTCTTAGCAATATCTTTTTCATTACATTTAAGCATTAAAGCGGCTTCTTTAAGCATATTATTTTTAATTTCCATGAATTTTAATGCACTTATTCCAGTAACAGCTTCTATTCTTCTTATTCCAGCAGAAACTCCTGATTCTGAAACTATCTTAAATAATCCAATTTCTCCTGAGTTAGCTACATGAGTTCCTCCACATAATTCTTTTGAGAAATCTCCAACTGAAACAACTCTTACTTTTTCAGCATACTTTTCATCGAAAAGACAAGTTGCTCCGCTGTTTCTAGCTTCATCTAATGACATTTCTTTTGTATCAACTACAGATACAGCCATAATTTTTTCATTTACTAATAATTCAACTTTTTCTAATTCTTCTTCTGTTAAAGCTGCAAAATGAGTAAAGTCAAATCTTAATCTTTCTTCATCAACATATGAACCTGACTGATTTACATGATCTCCTAAAACTTCTTTTAAAGCCTCATGTAACATATGTGTAGCCGTATGATTTTTACATATGTTAGATCTTCTTGAAGCATCAACTGATAATTTAACTTCTTGACCTTCTTTTAAGCTACCTTCTATAACCTTAATATAGTGAACAAATTTTCCACCAACATTCTTCTTACAATCTGTAACTATTGCCATTCCAGTTGCTGAAGTTATATTTCCTCTATCTCCAACTTGACCTCCCATTTCAGCATAAAAAGGAGTTTTGTCAGTTAATAAGAAACCTTCTTCTCCTTCTGAAAGTTCAGATTTAAACTCTTCATTATTTCCTAGTACTATAACTTTTGAATTAAGTTCTAAATTAACATATCCATCGAATTCAGTAACTATTGAAGCATCCACTTTGTTAACTGGACTTTCTTCACTTCCCATGTAGCTACTTTCTCCTCTAGCATTTCTAGCTCTTTCTCTTTGCTCTTTCATTTCTTTATTAAAGTTTTCTATATCTAACTCTAATCCTTTTTCTTCTAATATTTCCTGAGTAAGCTCTAGAGGGAATCCATAAGTATCATATAATTTGAAAGCTTTAGCTCCTGATAAAACTTTCTCATTTTTTTCTTCCATTTCTGAAATATAACTCATAAGTATATCCATACCTGAGTCTATTGTTTCGTTAAATCTTTCTTCTTCTAATTTAATTATTTTCTTAATATAATCAGCTTTTTCTTTTAATTCTGGATAAGCTTCACCATAATTTTCAACTACAGCATCAACCATTTCATTTAAGAATATATCTTTAACTCCTAAAAGTCTTCCATGTCTAGCAGCTCTTCTAAGAAGTCTTCTTAAAACATATCCTCTACCTTCATTTGATGGTTGAACACCGTCGCATATTAAGAAAGTAACACTTTTTCCATGGTCAGTTATTATTCTTAATGATACATCTTTGTCTTTATCTTCTCCATATTTAGAATTTGTTAATTCACATGCCTTATTTAATATGTTTTTAACTGTATCTATTTCGAAGATATTATCTACACCTTGCATTATTGTGGCTATTCTTTCTAAGCCCATACCTGTATCTATGTTCTTTTGAGCTAATTCATTGTAGTTTCCTTCTTCATCTTTATCAAATTGAGTGAAAACTAAGTTCCAGAATTCAACTATTCTATCAGCATCTGAAGCTTCTAAGAATTCTTCTACAGTTTCAACCTTTCCCTCTCCTCTATCAAAGTGAATCTCTGTACAAGGACCACAAGGACCTACTCCTATTTCCCAGAAGTTATCATCTTTTCCTAATCTGAATATTCTACTTGGATCTACGTCTGTTTTACTAGTCCAAATATCATAAGCTTCATCATCATCTAAATATATAGTTACATATAATTTGTCCTTTGGAATTCCTAGAGTTTCTGTTATGAATTCCCAAGCCCAAGGAATTATTTCTGATTTGAAGTAATCTCCAAATGAGAAGTTTCCTAACATTTCAAAAAAGGTACCATGTCTTGATGTTTTACCAACATTCTCTATATCACCAGTTCTTATACATTTTTGGCAAGTTGTTATTCTTTTTTTTGGTGGTTCTTCTAAACCTGTGAAATAAGGTTTAAGTGGTGCCATTCCTGCATTTATTAATAATAAACTCTTATCATTTTTAGGTACTAACGGAAATGACTGTAATCTTAAATGACCTTTGCTTTCAAAAAAGCTTAAATATTTTTCTCTTAATTCATTTGCTCCCATGAATTTCATAATTTATCCCTCCAAATTTTATGTATTTATCCTTTAGACTTCAAGTTTAATATGATATTTATAAAATAAGATCAAACTCTCTACTTAGCTCTAGATATTGTTTTATTTTATAATTAGTTTCACACATAAAAAAAGACCATAAAACAAACACCCCTAATTAAAAAGGGACGAAATCCTATGCTCCGCGGTACCACCCTAATTATGTAAAACTACATCACTCTAAAAATATAGCTCAAAGATAGCTTCAACATATCTTTTAAGAAGTTTTCACCAACCACTTCCTCTCTGATTAAAAGATAAATGCCTACTCATTCTCGTCAACGCTTTTCATTAAGTTATTATAGGCAAATTATAAAAAAAATTTCTTTACCTGTCAATATAATTACCAATTATATATCTCTATTTCTTATATATCTATTTCTTTAATTCTTATTCCTTATCTATAATATGAATAATTTAATCTATTTAAAAACTATCTTTACTTAATATTTTATCATAAAAACATATAATAATCACAATCCTCAAATAAAACTTTAATAACAACAGCTATAGGAACTATAAAAACCATTCCCATAAGACCTCCTATTTGTTCTCCAATTAAAAGTAATATTATGATTAATATTGGATGCATATCTATACTTTCGGCTGTAATTTTAGGTGCTATTAAATTCCCTTCAATTTGTTGAATTATTAAAAATGTCAATATAACCCATAAAATTTTATTCGGTCCTTCTACTAGTGCCACAACTATAGCAGGTATTGCACCTAAAACCGCTCCAAAATACGGTATAATATTAAGTAATGCATTTAAAACTGCTAATAATAGAGGAAACTTTATTCCTAATATAAGCATTCCTATAAATGTCATAACTCCAACAACTAAGCTTAAAATTAATTGTCCTAAAATATACTTACCCAATACTTTATCAATATCTCTTCCTAAGTTTTTCAATAGAGTTCTTTTATCCATTGGACAACAATATAAAAATTTATTAGATAACAAATCTCCATAAGCTAAAAAATAATATGCTAATACAGGTATAACAGCAAAAGCTAAAATATTCTCTGAAAAACTGATTAAATTATTTATAATATCATTTGCAAAATTAACTAATAATATATTTAATTTCTCAATAACTTGACTTTCAACAACATCCCAAACTCCTAATTCCATAAACTTCATCTTCATAATTAAATCATTTATAAAGACTTCTATACCATTTATTAAATCATCAAAACTTTCTCCCTCCTTAAACATACTTGGAATTAGAGCTGTTAAAAAAAATAACATAAAAAAAATTACGCTAAGCACTATAGACATAGCTAAAAAATTTTTATTTATTTTTGTTTTTTCATATAAAAATCTATATAGAGGTCTAAGAATGTATGAAAAAATTCCTGATACAAGTACTATAAAACTAATATCCCTAAAAGCTTCAAATTGATATAAAAGGAATATAAATAAGATAATCACAAATGTTAGTATTAAACTTTTTATAAATCTTTTTTTATCTTTTAAAGTTATAAACATCCCTACTCCTCCCTTTTAATTTTTTTCAACCAAAATATTTTCTTGGAATCATTCTGAAATTTATATTTTTATTACCAAAAAATAAGATATTTTCTTCCCCTAAAATAGTTTCTTTTAATTGTATGACTCTTTTGCCATTTCTAAATTTATCAAACAATCCACTTACTACTATTAGTCCTCTTATATAAAAGTCATAGTCTATTAAAATATCTTCTAATATTCCTATCATATGACCATCCTTATTTATAATATCAAAGTTTTTTATCTGGCTAAATTTTAATCCTCTATGCACATGCACTCCTTCCACCATAATGGTATCACTTAAAGAAATAACGTTAGTTAAATCCACATAATCTCTATTTGAAAATAATTTTTTTGTTATTATAAAACCAATAACTTTTCCATTAAAATAATCTATAGCAAGATCGCAAACTACTCCAACATTTTTTCCATTAGAATCAAAAACTTTAAGCCCAATTAAATCTCTTATTCTATACACCTAAAATTCATTCCTTTCTAATCTAAGTAAAGCCATCAGTAATATATCTAGTATTATCTAAATCCCTCCCCAAAATACATATTTTAAAATATATTTTAAACATTTTCTTTATTAATAATACCAAAACAATAAAGTATTCTTTTACTTTTCATAAAATCAAAAAAGTAACTATCTCTAGAGATAGTTACTCATATACATAAATAGTTTTTCCGTCCTTAATTGTTTCTATAACTTTAATTTTATCAATTTCATTACTATTTGCTTCTAAAGGATTCTGATCTAAAATTACAAGATCAGCTTTATTACCAACTCTCAAGCATCCTTTTTGATTTTCTTCAAAATATTGATAAGCAGGATATACAGTTATAGCCTTAAGTGCTTCTTGAATTGTTATTCTTTCATTTTCACCAATACTAACTCCATTTTTTGTTTTACGATTTACAGCACACCATAATGTTTTTAACATATCAGGTGGTAATACAGGAGTATCCTGATGGAATGTAAATGGTATATTCAAATCAACAGCATCTTTAGCTGGTGAAATAAAACTAGCTCTTTCAATTCCAAAGTTTTGTATATGAATATCTCCCCAATAATATGTATGTGCAATAAAAAAACTTGGAATCATATTAATCTTTTTCATACGTTTTAATTGATCTTTCCTAACAAGTTGAGCATGAATCATAACTGGACGCATAGAATCTAACTCAGGATGATCATAAATAACCTTTTCAAACTGTGTTATATATTGTTCAGCCGCTGCATCTCCATTACAATGTGCTAATAATTGTTGATGATCTTGTAAAGCCTGGTAAATAAGCTTATATAATTCTTCATCTGACAAAACAGGATATCCATAATAATTATCACTATTTCTATATGGGAATGTAATCCAAGCAGTACGTCCTTGAGGAGAACCGTCTATAAAAGTTTTATATCCACCTAATTTGAAATGATTTTTATATTGATTTTTATAAGTATCTTGTTGTTTCATTAACTCTCGACAATTAGCTAAATCTATATATCCTACTACATCTAACTTCAATATATTTAAAGATGATGCATATTGTAACAAATTAAATAGTGGTTTTGTAATCATACCATCTTGAATTGTAGTTATACCATAACTTGCATAAATATCTTGAGCTTTTTGAATAAGTTCTATCATACGTTCCGTTTTAATCATAGGTACCTTATTTTGAAAACCTATAAAAGCATTTTCTTCCATATATCCATTAGGCTCTAATCTATTTCCTACACGACCATATCTTCCACCTTCTGGATCATTTGTTTCAACTGAAATATTTTGACATTGCATTGCTAGTGTATTAGCTACCCCCATATGTGAAGATGCATGTACAATTACCACTGGATGTTCAGTTGAAATTTTATCTAATAAAAATTTATCTGGATGTTTTTTTTCAATAAGAAAGTTTTGATCATAATGACTTCCGTAAACCCATTCTCCTTTAGGAATATGATTATCATTAATAAACTTTTTCATTAATAAAACCACATCTTCAAAAGATTGAGCTTGTGATAAATCACATTGTGACAATGAATTAGCTAACCCAATAAAATGACTATGCGCATCAATAAATCCTGGCAACAAGGTCTTTCCTTTTAAGTCAATAATCTCATCTCCATTGTCTTTCATAGATAAAATATCTTTCTTTAATCCTAAAGAAATGATTTCTCCATTCTCAATACATAAAGCTTCCACATATGGATTACATTCATCCATTGTTATTATAGCTCCATTGTAAAATATCTTCTTCATAAAAACCTCCTACACTCTCACTTCATAATTACCAACAATTTGGGTACCTTCCGTGATTACAACAAATGCATCTGGATCTTCTTCTTCTAAAAATTGTATAAGATATTGAATTTCATATTTTGAAAGCACACTCATAACAACGTAAGTATCACTTTCGGTATAACCGCCAACACCTTTCCAATACGTTGTTCCTCTTTGTAAATCATTTATAATTTTTTTATGAATATCTTTCTTTTTTGTGAAAATCATGACACTTGTATTGATATTTTGCAAATGAATTCTATCAACAACCATTGAGTATACTGCTGAATAAATAATTGAATAAATAGCTACAGGTAATTCAAATAAAATTGCACATGTTCCATATATAAATGCATTAATAATTAATACTAGTTTACCAACACTAAAGTTCTTATATTTTTGTGTAAAATACAATCCTAAAATATCTGCTCCTCCACCAGTTCCACCAAAACGCAAAGTTATTCCTACACCTACACCAGCCATAATCCCACCTATTAAACATGCTGCTATATATTCATTTATAATAGGATTTTGTGGAATAGGAATAAAAGAAAATAAAATCGTTTGTGTAACTACACTAAAAACTGTTTTTAAAAAAAGTGATTTTCCAAAATGTCGATAAGCGAGATATAACAAAGGTAAATTAATTATAAAGTTAATTATTCCAGCTATATCAAAAGATTTAGGCAATTCTACACTAGACTGTATTAAAGTACGAATAATTTGAGAAATTCCTACAGTCCCTCCATTATATAAACCAATTGGTACTATAAACCAATTTAATCCTGCACAAAAAAGAAATGAACCTAACAATATATATATATAATCTTTAAATATTTTTTGTTTCCCCATAAAACATCTCCTTTATTATTGAAAAGGAATAAGAAAATCTCATCCCTTTTCAATAATTTTATTTATCTTTGAGAACAAATTGTTGTCCACCAGCTAAATAATCAATTAAAATAATTTCTTCTTCTTTGATATGCCCAACAACATTAGTTTTCCCATAATTAGGCATATCCTGTAAAGCAATTTGAACTTCACCAGCATATTGTCCATAAAGATCATTATCAATCAAAATATCACCTTTATGAATATCAACAGTATTAAACGGTGGTATTTCACCCTTAATTAAACGACTTTCTAAAGAACGAATAAGATATTCATTAACATCATTCCTACATGATAATTGCATATGTAAACGTTCGACCATAAATTGTGGAACACCTTCAGCAAGCTCTACATGAAATTCAATATGTTCAGTATTTGATTTTGCTATAGCTTTTAATTCTTCTTGACTAGCAAAACAATTTCCAATAATAATATCATTTACAATATTCATCATCATCAAATGTTTAAATTGAATATCTAATGGAAGATTACGATGCATCTCAATAGTCGGTAATCCTTCTGTAACTGGCCAAGGTCCAAATGCATCTTCTTGTTGAGATGAAATAAATACAGAACATCTAATATTATGTCTATTCCATATATGTGTTGATTCAATAAAACGTTCTAAAGCAATTCCTGTAAAACGATGTGGATAATAATTATGACATCCCATAATCATATCCTTTTCTCCACCAGCAGCCAAAACAGTAGCAACATGGTCAGCTGTTCCACCAGCATTCATACAAACTTTAATACCATATTTATTTTTTGTAAGAAAGGCTTCTTCTAATGAAGACATTCCATAATCTAAACGCATGACATCAACATGTAATATTTCAAAGAAACTTAAATCTAAAGGTCCTTTAAATAAAGAGGCATTCACACCAATCTTATCGAAAACTTGTGGATTCACATCAGCAATAATCTCAAAACCTAATTCTTTAGCTTTTGAGGTATAAGGTAAATAATTCTCTATAATCTCTTCTCTTGTTCCTTTAGCATCTAAAAAAGCAATAAATAAAATATCAAACCCATAAAATCTTGCCATTTCTAGGTATTTTATATTAGCTTCTTTAGATGCTAAATCAGGATATAAAGAAATACCTAATCTTTTTTTCATATTAGTCTCCTTTTATATTAATCCAAATCTTCTCCATTAGATTCAATACACTTTTTGTACCAATAAAAAGAATCTTTGCGATAACGATTTAATGTTCCTCGTCCATTATTATCTCTATCAACATAAATAAATCCATAACGTTTTTTCATTTCACCTGTTGATCCACTAATTAAATCAATGCATCCCCAAGGCGTATAAGCAATTAAATCAACTCCATCTTCTAAAGCTCCAGCCATAGCTTCAACATGCTCACGTATATAATCAATACGATATCGGTCATGTATCTTATTATCTTCTGTTAATTCATCAATAGCTCCTAACCCATTTTCTACAATCATTAATGGAATTTGATAACGAGCATATAACTCATTTAAATAAAAACGTAATCCTATTGGATCTAAAGCCCATCCCCAATCACTAAATTTCAACTTTGGATTTTTTATACCTAAAGAAATATTTCCTCTATCAATATTTTCATTTTTACATCCAGCTGCACATGTACTGCTATAATAAGAGAAAGAATAAATATCAACAGTACCTTCTTTTAAATCCTTCTTATCTTGTTCCGTTATATCTAACTGAATACCTTTTTCATTCCAAATGCGTTTTGCGAAAAAAGGATATTCACCACGAACCATAACATCTCCACAATAATATACAGTTTCTTCTCTTCTCTTTTGAGCTGCTAACATATCTAAAGGGTCACAAGTTAATGGATAAGTACAAATTCCTGCAACCATACATCCAACTTTATAATCTGAATCTATTTTATGAGCACGCTTAACTGCACGTGCACTTGCTACAAATTGATTATGTAAAGCCTGATAATGTTTATTTATAACTTTTTTACTTGGAGGTGTTCTAAAGAAATCTAACATTAATGTTAAACTATTAATTTCATTAAACGTCAACCAGTATTTTACTAATCCTTTATATTCATTAAAAACAACATCTGTATAACGATCAAAACATTCAATTAATTTTCGATTTGACCATCCACCTAATTCTTGCTCTAAATAAAGAGGTGTTTCATTATGCAATAATGTTACTAATGGTTCAATACCATGCTTCTTTAACTCTAAAAATACATCTCTATAAAAATCTAATCCTGCTTGATTAGGTTTTTCTTCAATTCCTTTAGGAAAAATTCTTGCCCATGCAATTGACATACGAAAAACTTTAAATCCCATTTCTGCAAATAAAGCAATATCTTCTTTATATCTATGATAAAAATCAATAGCTTCATGGTTAGGATAAAACTCTCCATCTAAGACTGTTCTTTTGGCCCCTTCTGGTAATGGTTCAAATAACCAAGCTGCCTTTCCTGTTGTTCCATCTGGCATAATATATGTTGCACGTCTTGGCATTTTTGCTGAACCAGCTAAATCAGTATCAACAGAAGTCATACCCTTTCCATCAAGATTCCATCCACCTTCACATTGATTTGCAGCAGTTGCTCCACCCCATAAAAAATTCTCTGGAAATCTCATATAAATTCTCCTCTCCTGAATATTATAAGTGGATATATTTTCATACACCCACTTATAATTTATTTTTATTAATTATTTTTTGTTATGTTAACTGTTTTTTGTTCTTCCGCTAATTTTTCAGCATCATAAACTTTAACAAATGGCCAATATATAAATATAGCAATAATTGTTCCTAAATAAGGAAATAAGAAATTTGTAATTCCATTTGTTGATAATAACTGACCTAATCCTAATGGCATATTTGATAAGATTGGTGCAAATGGTATAGAAAGAATACCAGTAGAGAAACCAATATAACCTAAAATCCAAACAACAGCACTTGAAATAATCATAGGTAAAGCTAACATTGGATTTAATATAACAGGTGTTCCAAACATAACTGGTTCACTAATTCCAAAGAAACCTGGAATTAATCCCATTTTACCTACAGTTTTTAATTGTACTGATTTACATCTTGATAAAACAATCGATAGCGCTAACATACATCCCATACCACCTGCATAACCATAAGTCATCATAAAAATAGGTTGGAAAACAGGCGCTTGTCCAGCAGCAATTAAATCAGCATTCTGTAAACAGCCTGCAATATAAATTGGAATTAACGGTGCATTGACTAACCCGCCATGAATACCAATAGCCCAAAAACAACTACTTAGTAATCCTAATCCAAACATAATTAATGGATTTGTAATCTTATCTACAACAGGCATAACAATTCCCATAATTAAAGCCGGTAAAGAAGCTTTTAAAAAAGTTAATAGTATCACATTAATACCATAAAGAATAATAACATTCAAAGCAAACGGGATAATTGATGAGAATGATGAAGCAACATATGGAGGAATTGAATCAGGCATTCTAAATGTAATATTCTTGTCACGACAGAATTTTGTAATATTAACACTTAAAAACACAACAAACAGTCCACCAAACATTCCTGTAGATCCCATAAACGTTGCAGCCATCATACTAACTTTATTGATAACATCTAAAGCACTTCCATTATTAAAAGCATTAGCAACTTCAGTATATAAGACTGCATCTTGCATTGGTGCAGCAACCATTAAGAAAACAGTCATTGCCATAAGCGAAGTCATTAATGGATCTAATTTTAAACTTTTTGCATAATTATATGCAGTAGAAATAACAACAATAAAACCTAATATTCCCATTGTCATATTATATGGTGTAATAATAATATCGTGATATGTTGTTGCCCAATTGTTCCATCCTCTTAAAAAGTTTGAAATAAATCCAGTTCCAACTAATAATTGTTCAGTGACAGGAGGATTAGCAATTATATTAACAATACAGCCTAACATAATCATTGGAAATGAAATTGTTAAACCAGCACTAATTGCATTTAAAAACTTAATTTTGGAAATTTTTTGTCCCAAAGGTACCAAATACTTTTGTAGTACTTTCATAAATTTATCCATATATATCTACCTCTATTTTAATAAATCTTGAGCAACTTTAATTACATTCCCCGCATTCCCCATACCATAATCCATAGCATTAATCGCTGCAATTGGTTTTTGACAAGCTTCTTTAACATCATCAATACGATAAGCTATTTGAGGTCCTATTAAAACACAGTCATATTCCTCAAAATGTCCAATAGCATCTTCAAATCCATATGCTTTCACTTCTAATTCCATATTATTCTCTTTAGAATAGTCCATCATTTTTTTCATTAAAATACTTGTTGATACTCCTGCACCACAAACTAACATAATTTTCATATTTAACATCTCCTTCTTTTCCTATTTATTTTTTAATTTGTCTAATTCTTTTCTAATATCAATCATATCTTCAATCAATTCTTTAGCTAACATAGAAGTCATTAAATGATCCTGAGCATGTACAAATAAAACATTAATATCAAACTTACTTCCTCCAGCTTCTGAAGTTAATATTTCTGTTTGGATTTTATGTGCCATAATTGTACTTTCTTTACATTTTTCAAGTAATAATTTTGCTTCATCAAACTTTCCTTTTTTAGCAGCATATAAAGCATTAAAAGCAGAACTTCTTGCATCTCCTGCATAAGCAATTAACTCAAAAGCATATTGCTCAATTGATTTATTTTCTTCCATTATTTAAACCTCCTATATTTCTTTTATATAACTTAAAATAATTGCAATATCATCATCACAAAATCGTATTTTAAACTTTCTTTCTAATATTTTAAGTATTTTCTTAATTTCTTCAAATAATTTATAATATTCATCTTTTATTTTTGCTGTTTTATTATTGCTTTGACTTTTTTCTCCTTGAATAAGTCTATCTATTAGTGCTGACATGTGCATAAATAATCCAATTGACTGATCTTTTGAAAAATCTTTATCTATTAGCAACTCTAATCTATCTATAATTGGAGGTAAATTTTTCTTAATTTCACTACCTTCAATCATTAAAAGAGATTCTTCTAAATTATTGTAAATACTAGATTCACTTAAATAATCTGGATGATGCAAATGTAATAACTTACGCAATTGTCTTCTATCTGTTTCAAACAACTCAGAAACACTTACAAAAGGAACATATGGATAAATATTAGGATTAAACGTTCCAACAACACAACATATACTTGTATTTTTTCTTATTTCATTAATCTCTAATAACAGTTCTTTATCATCAGAAATAGCTAAAGGAATAACTTTTACTGGAAAATCCCCTAAAACTTCCTCTATATATTCTTTCATTTGAACTGCTCCACCTTGCCCACTCATACATAATGTAATAATAGTCTTCTTTTCATTTTCTTCAGAAGCCTTTTCATAATAAACATCTGATTCAAAACTTAGTGGTTTAATCTTATCAAATACCTCTTTCAAAGTATGACTCATTAAACATTTTCTTGCATAATCAATAGCTAATAATGTTACAGGAACTTCTTGTACTTTTATTTGTATATCAATTTCTTCTGAAATCATTTCAACCATTGTTTTTAGACTACCCATGTCATACATAAATAGTATTCCTGCTCCCCTATCAATATCTAATATTAACGATTTCAATCGTTCATAAGCTTCCATTGGTGATTGTTCTAATGGCATATCAAAACCATATGCTATTGTTTCTTTAACTAAATTGTTTACACTATCACAAATTGAAGTTGCTGTAGATTCCCCATGCATACCTATAAGCAGTACAGGTTTTTTAGTTTCTTTATTTTCATAAAAATGATCACATAAAAACATAGTGATAAAAACAACTTCATCAATTGGTAGATCCACATTAAATTCTTCATCAATTAATGAAACAAAATCAATTGTCAAAGCATATTCAGTAGGATATTTGCCAAGAATTTCATGAATCTGTGATTTTTTAAGTTTACGTCTTTCACCTCTTCTCAGAATAGTTTCATGTAAATGTAAACATAGACCATATAAAATTGATTCTGGAAAGAATCTTTCACACTCAACACTTACTTTTCTTAAAAAATGTGAAACCATATAAATCAATTTCTCACTGACAACTTTTGATAATTGATCAATATTAATAACTTGTTCACTAAGATTATTACTATATTTTTCAAATTCCTTTTCAATGTCAGCATTAATTATCATAGAAATATCTTCTCTATTTAGTCCTTGATTTTCCAAATCACTTACCTTGTTATTAACAACATCATAAATACTTTCTGACTCATCCAAAGCTTCCTCTCTTTTAACATCTCCCTTTGTAAATACATACTTAGAATTTTCTGAAATAATTGATTTCAATTCCTGGTGATAAGTCTTGTATTTGAGAATTCCTCTTCCAACATAATTAGGGAAATCATTAATAGCTAAATATATATACGATTTATTAGAATCTAATTTACGTACATAACCATTAGCACATCCAATTTTAATATCTCTTTTTAATTGTGCAATATTATCTAAACAATCATACATCAACAAACAATAAATAAGTTTTGCATTTACATGTAACTCTTTTTGCATTGATGTTGATTCATCAGTAAAGAACTTTTCAATAAGTTGAAATCTTTCTAATATTGGTCTACTTTGATATCCTTGTAATTTTATATTAATATCAAAATTCTTTATTAATGTGTTCTTGAAACTTTCTGAAATTTCATCATCACAAGTAGCAATAATAACAATATTCTTAGAATTGTAATCGATCGACCCTATAACTTCATTTATTAAAGAAGTTGATAATAATTCAATATGTTCAATATATATGACTCCCTTTTTCACCTGATTTAACTCATTTATTGCCAAACTAAATACTTCTTTAATTCTCTTATAATCATCAGGATAATCTAAACAATTAATATGTATATGATTGTCATCTTGAGATAAGATATCTTGTTCTATAGCGTATTGAATCATCTTTTTAGTAAAATATCTTTTTCCACATCCATTAGGGCCCATAATTAATGTGGATAAGCAATGGGAAGGATACATAATTGCAGCTTTTGCAAATTGAATTGATTCCCGTAAGCTTCCATCGTATCCTATTAAATTATGAAAACAAGATTGTTCAACAATTGATTTATTATCAATAATTCGATATAGAACTGGACGTCCTACAACCTTTTCTATAATTTTTTCTTTTACTAATTGATTCAAAATACGACTAACATTTGCTCGATCTAT
Source organism: Clostridium sp. (assembly GCF_029258205.1). Taxonomy (GTDB): domain Bacteria; phylum Bacillota; class Clostridia; order Clostridiales; family Clostridiaceae; genus Sarcina. The sequence goes on along the minus strand of NZ_JARHZJ010000026.1, from coordinate 108,808 downwards.
TTTAAGACTATCTGACAAAAACTGAGTGGATAAACCTTCGCGCGCTTGTGCAGCTACAGACCAATTTTGAATAAATTCTAAAATTAAATCTTTATTCATTTTCATGAATATCACCCCCACTAAATTTAAAAGTTATTTCCATTTCCTTTGTCATTTTAAAATTAACAAATTAAAATTATACTGTCAAACTACCTATTTTCCTTATTTTATACACAGAATTTTACTTTTAATAACATGTGTGTATCTTTCATCCAAAAACTTATATAAAACCAAACTTTTCTTCTTAGCTATATATACTTATTAACGATTTTTTAAGAAAAATTAATAAATAATCACTACACAATAAATTATATAATATACACACTTTTTTATTTATTAAAAAGTATAGATTAATATCAAAATACTAAATTTAATTTTCTATTTATCATTTTAATAATTTTAGCTTTTCCTAATATGTTATAAATTGTATTATTCTAAAAAGTTTTTAGACAAAATAAAAAAAAGCCCCCTTTCGGGAGCTTTATATTAAAGCAGGCTTTCGATTATTCCTCCACCTACAACTAAATCATCTTTGTAGAAAACAACAGATTGACCTTTAGTTATAGCTCTTTGCTTATCTTCAAAAGAAACTTTAACTCTTCCATTTTCCATAGGACTTATAGTAGCCTTAGCTGGTCTAGCTGAATATCTAATTTTAGCTTCAACTTCCATAGGTCCCTCAAGTTTATCTATAGATATGAAGTTTATATCTTTACAAACTAAATCAGTTTTAAAAATATCTTCTTCTGGTCCTACTACAACTGTATTAGTTACAGGATTTATATCAGTAACAAACACCGGCCTTCCAAGAGCTAATCCTAAGCCTTTTCTTTGACCTATTGTATAATAAACTATTCCTTTATGTTTTCCTAAGACAGTTCCATACTTATCAACAAAGTTTCCTGATTTAACTTTGTTTGGAGCAACTTCACATATGTATCTTCCATGATTATTATCTGGAATAAAACATATTTCTTCACTGTCCTTTTTATTATGTACATCTAGACCAATTTCTTTAGCTATTTCTCTAATCTTATCCTTAGTGAATTCACCACAAGGCATTAAAGTATGCTCTAACTGTTCTTGAGTTAGATTATATAAAGCATAAGTTTGATCTTTTCTATCATCTTTTGATCTTATAAGTTGGAATCTTCCATCTCTTTCTTCAATTTTAGCATAGTGACCTGTTGCAACATAGTCTGCACCTATACCTTTAGCTTTTTGTAAAAGCTCATCAAATTTAAGATATTTATTACATGCAATACATGGATTTGGAGTTCTACCTTGTATATATTCATCTACAAAATAATCTATTACGTTTCTTTTAAAACTATCTCTAAAGTTTAAAACATAAAAAGGAATATCTAGTTTTTGAGCAACTCTTCTTGCATCATCAACTGCTGAAAGTGAACAACATCCACCTTCTCTCTCCTCATATTCCTTATCCTCTTGCCATATTTGCATTGTAACACCAATTACATCGTATCCCTGTTCCTTTAAAAGGTAAGCAGCAACGGAGCTATCAACTCCGCCGCTCATACCTATAACAACCTTTTTCTTTGTCACAAAATCACCACTTTAATATTATTCTTAACCATGAACATGCTCATGTATGTCATGTGAATGTTCTTTCATATCCCAAGGCTCTAATCCTTGTCTTTGTCTATAATCATTTATAGCCTTGTGTATAGCTTCCTCAGCTAATACTGAACAATGCATTTTTACTGGTGGAAGACCATCTAAAGCTTCTGCAACAGCCTTATTTGATAATTCCCAAGCTTCTTCAACAGTTTTTCCTTTTATAAGTTCTGTAGCCATACTTGATGAAGCTATAGCAGATCCACATCCATAAGTTTCGAATTTAACATCTTCTACAATATTATTTTCTATTTTAAGATATATTCTCATTATATCTCCACATTTAGCGTTACCAACTTCTCCGATTCCGTTAGCATCTTTAATTTCTCCTACATTTCTTGGATTTTTGAAATGGTCCATAACTTTTTCACTATATATCATGATTAATTCTCTCCTTCTACTTCTACTTCTCTTAAATGATTTTTCCATAATGGTGACATACTTCTTAATCTTTCGATTATTGGTGGTACTTTTTCTAATACGTAATCAACGTCTTCTTCAGTTGTACCTTCACCTAAACTTAATCTTAATGATCCGTGTGCTATTTCATGAGGTAAACCTATTGATAATAACACATGTGATGGATCTAATGATCCTGATGTACAAGCACTTCCACTTGAACCACAAATTCCTTCAAAGTCTAATGAAAGAAGTATTCCTTCACCTTCAATGAATTCAAAGCATACATTTACGTTACCTGGTAATCTCTTACTACCGTCTTTTGGTCCGTTTAATCTTGTAAATGGTACTTCTAATAATCCTTTTATTAACTTATCTCTTAATTTAGAAACTTTAGCTATATGCTCATCTAAATTTTCTCCAGCTATTTCCATAGCTTTTCCTAATCCAACTATTGCAGGTATATTCTCAGTTCCAGCTCTTCTAGCTCTTTCTTGACCACCACCATGGATTAAGTTATCTATTCTTATACCTTTTCTTATGTATAAAACTCCGATTCCTTTTGGTCCATAAACTTTATGTCCAGCTAATGAAAGTAAATCGATATTCATATCTTTAACATCTATCTTTACATTTCCTACAGCTTGAACTGCATCTGTATGGAATATTACTTTTCTTTCTCTACAAATTTTTCCTATTTCCTTAACTGGCTCTATAGTTCCTATTTCATTATTTGCAAACATTATAGAAACTAAGATAGTTTTATCAGTAATAGCATTTTTTAATTCTTCTAAATCAACAAAGCCTTCTTCATTTACATCTAAGTAAGTTACTTCAAACCCTTGTTTTTCTAGCCATTGGCAAGTATGTAATACAGCATGGTGTTCTATTTTTGTAGTTATTATATGATTTCCTTTATTTTTATGAGCAAAAGCTATTCCTTTTATTGCCCAGTTATCAGCTTCTGATCCGCCACCAGTAAAGTAGATTTCATTTGTATCAGCATTTAATACTTTAGCTACTCTTTCTCTAGCAGTATCTATAGCCATTCTTGATTCTCTTGAAACTCCGTAAAATGCTGATGGATTTCCAAACTTATTTGTGAAATATGGTAACATTTCCTCTAATACTTCTGGTTTAACATATGTAGTTGCTGAATAGTCCATATAAACAACTCTATTATTCATTTTCTTCACTCCTACTAACAATTTTTAAAGCTTCACTTTTTTCTTTCATAGCTTTATAATCTTCTACTATATCTTTAAGTGTTACTGAATTAGTAACTTCATCTATACTTGTTTTTATCTTTTTCCATAAAAGTCTAGTTGCACAACAATCAACATTATTGCAAGTTACACCATCTAAACAATCTGATATTTCTATTGGACCTTCTAAAACCTCAATAATATCTGAAACTGTTATATCTTCTGGTTGTCTATTTAAAATATATCCTCCTTGAGCACCTCTAATACTCTTTATAAGCTTAGCTTTTCTTAAAGAACTAAATAATTGCTCTAAGTAATATTCAGATATATTTTGTCTTTGCGATATTGACTTTATTGACACAGGTGATCCACCATAATGTATAGCTAAATCAACCATTGCTTTTACACCATATCTTCCTTTGGTAGATAATTTCATTTAATCACCTCTAAATCTGACTAATTCGATGTACTTTATGTGATTATAATATCAAAACCGAGTAAATTTGTCAACAATAATCAACATTTATTTATTTTTAACATTATTCCAGTAAGCTTTTATACTATTTTCGTATTTATTATCCTTAGGCTTATAATATTCTTTTCCGCTCATATTTTCTGGCATATATTCTTGACTAATATAGCTATTAGGATAATTATGAGGATATAAATAACCACCAACACCTAAATTACTTGCCCCACTATAATGAGCATCTTTTAAATGTTTTGGGACATCCCCTGCATTATTTCTTTCTAAATCTCTCAAAGCATCATCAATAGCTATATAAGCGCTATTTGACTTAGGTAAGGTAGCCAAATAAATTACTAATTCAGCTAATATTATTCTTGCCTCTGGCATTCCTATTTTCAAGCAAAGATCTATTCCACTATTTACAACCTGCAAGGCATTTGGATGAGCAAGCCCTATATCTTCAGCTACAATTACTCCTATTCTCCTAATTACGCTATCCATATTCCCACCCTTAATAAGTCTAGCTAAATAGTGAATTGCCGCATCTGGGTCGCTTCCTCTTATACTTTTTTGAAGAGCACTTAACAAATTATAGTAATCATCTCCTGATGAATCAGATTTCAAGTTAGATTGTCCTAATTTTTCTACATAATCTTTATTTAAAATAATATTATTTTTTTCTTGAGATTTAATAGATAACTCTAATACCGTGTAAGCCTTTCTTACATCTCCTTGAGAAATCTCTCCAATATATTTTAAAACACCTTCTTCAAGTGAAATCTCATATCCTTCTTTTTCAAGTTTACTTATAGCTCTTTCTAGGGCTATTATTATATCTTCAGTACTCACTGGCTTAAATTCAAATATAGTACTTCTACTTAGTATAGCCTTATGTATAGCAAAGTATGGATTTTCTGTAGTACTTGCTATTAATACAACTCTTCCATCTTCAATAAACTCCAAAATTGCTTGCTGCTGTTTCTTATTAAAATGCTGAAGTTCATCTATATATAGTATTATTCCCTTAAAATTCAATAAATTATCTATATCAGAAGTTATACTTTGTATTTCTTTTATTGAAGATGTAGTGGCATTTATTTTATAAAATTTCTTATCAGTGTAATTTGAAATTATATTAGCTAAAGTAGTTTTTCCAACCCCAGGTGGCCCATAAAAAATACAATTCATTATATTTTTGTTTTTTATAAGTTTATTTAAAGGAGTTCCTTCTCCTACAATATGTTTCTGTCCAACTATATCCTCTAAATTTTTAGGACGCATAATATCCGCTAAAGGTCTCAAAGTTTTCGTAATCATCAAATTTTTAACAACATTACTATGTTACAATAAGACTTTTCTTACTTTTCATATTCATTAAAAACACTCTTATTTCTATAACATATTATGTTAATATAAAACTTGATAATTTTCCTCCCTTCCTATACTTTTATAATTAATTCTATTTAATCAATTCTATTTCTTAAAGGTACATTCTTTATTAACAATTATACAATAAAAAAAGATTCTAATAAAAACTATCAGAATCTTTATATTAAAATTTTCTTTTAAAGAAGTTCTACCTCTTGTCCTAAAACAATCTCACCTCCATTTAATACCTTTGTAAATATACCATAAGCAGGCATTATACATCTTCCAACTTGATAGTATATTGCACATTTATCATGACACTTCTTTCCTATTTGTGTTACTTCTAGAAGAACATCTCCTATTTTTATTTTTTGTCCTATAGGAAGTTTATTTAATTCTATTCCATCTACAACCAAGTTTTCTCCAAAAGCTCCAAAATCTACATTTCCACCATCAGCTCTAAAATCTTCTATTTTTTCAAAAGCTAATAAACTTACTTGTCTATGCCATTTTCCAGCATGAGCATCGCCTTTAATTCCGAAATCTTCTATAAACTCAGCTTTAGGAACTTGTACCTTAGATGTACCTTTCTTTTCACTTATACAAATAGCTCTTACATTACTCATGATTATCCTCCTATTTCATACATAAATCTTTTATCTTCATCTTTTTCATTCATTTTAAAATTATGTTTTTCTGGCTTTTCATAAATACTTTTTTTGATTATCTCCCTAAGTTCTTCATCACTTATTCCCGCTCTCATCTTATCTCTTAGGTTTATTCCATACTTCCAATGTAAACATTGTTTCATAAAGCCTTCAGGAGTAACCCTTATTCTATTGCAATCATCACAAAAGCAATCACTCATAGCACTTATAAAGCCGATTTTTCCTTTAAAACCTTCTATCCTTATGTATTTAGCTGGTCCATTCATTCTTAAAGTTTTCTTATCACTCAATACATTTTTATATTTTTTTATAATTTCTAAAATCTCGCTATTAGTAACTCCTTTAAACCTTTTACCTTCTCCAATAGGCATAAGCTCTATAAACCTAACATCTATTGGGTTTTTACAAGCTAAATTTACTAAATCTAAAATTTCATCTTTATTGAAATCTTCTAATATTACAGCATTTATCTTTACCTTAACATTATTTTGCAAACATTTTTCTATTGAATAAAGAACTTTATCTAATGTTCCTATCCTTGTTATTTTCTTAAATCTATCTTCTTTTAATGTATCTAAACTTATATTTACTCTCTTTAATCCATTTTTACTAAGTTCTTTTACTTTATCTCCTAGTAACATTCCATTAGTTGTTAAACAAATCTCTTCTATCTCAGGTACTTTGTTTATATTTTTTATTAAATCTACTACACCTTCTCTTACAAGAGGCTCTCCTCCTGTAAGTCTTACTTTTTTTATACCAATAGAAGCACACGCTTTAACAACTCTTAAAATCTCATCTAAAGTCATAAGCTTATCATTATGAATAAAATCATTATGATCCTTCTCCATACAATAAGCACATCTTAAATTACATTTATCAGTTAAAGAAATTCTTAAATAATCAATCTCTCTTCCATACTTATCTTTCATTTTCTCACCTTCTTCTTTATACAAATTCCATTCTATTTTCTATAGGTGAATAATAATCTACTTACTTTCCAAAGGAACAATGCGGGAAAGTACAAACTGGACAATTTAAACAAAGTCCCCCATGACCATATTTAGCTATATCTTTTAAAGTTAATCTTTCATCTGCTAAAATTCTTGGAAGCACTAAATCTAAAGCTGTTCTCTTTGAATACATTGCACAGCTTGGTATTCCTATAATAGGAACATCATTATAGTAAGCTAAAAGAAGCATAGCTCCAGGAAGTATAGGTGAACCATATGTTATCAACTCCCCTCCACATTCCTTTATAGCTGTTGGAGTAACATCATCTGGATCAACTGACATTCCTCCTGTACAAAGTATAAGTTCCGCTCCTTCATCTAATGCTCTTTTTATTTCATTTATAATTTTTTCCTTGTTATCAGGAAGAATAACTTGTCTTTCAAGATCTATATTAAATTCTTTAAGCTTCTCCTTAAGAACAGGACCAAAGGCATCTTTTATTCTTCCACTATAAACTTCATTTCCTGTAGTTATTGCAAAAGTCTTCTTATTTTTTATCTCTTTAACCTCTATGATCTTATCTTTTATAAGATTTTCTGCTTCTATTATTTTATTTTCATCTATAACTAGTGGAATTACTCTAGTAGCTCCCACTTTATCACCTTTTTTAACTGGAAAATCCCCATGAATTGTAGAAACTATTATTTCACCTAACATATTTAATTCTAATAATTTTTCCTTATCTATTTTTAAAAGCCCGTCTTTATCAGCTAAAAATTCTATTTTTCCTTCTTTTATTTCTCCAAAACTTAACCCTTCTCCACAAACTAAATTCTTTAATCTTTCAGCAGCCTCGTTTTCATGAAGCATTCCCTCTTCTTTTTCCCATACATAAACATGTTCTTTTCCTATTGATAAAAGTTTTTCTATATCCTCTTCTCTTATAACATGACCCTTTTTAAAAGCTCTTCCTTTAAACTTACCTGGTATTATTTGAGTTACATCATGAGATAATATTGTTCCAACAGCATCTTCAACTCTTATTTGTTTCATATTAATCCTGTTATAAGTTATTTATTTTAAATTAATTTCCATCTAAATTATACATTTAAAACTAAATAACTTTAAACAGTTCACCTCCTCTTAATGTTTTGAGTATATAAAAGATTTCCTATTTTTCTCTTTTCTTTATTAAATCTTCATATTCATCAATTGTATTTATATTATAAAAATTCTTTATTTCTTTTTTATGCACTTTTTCTATAAAAGGAAACTCTTCAACTACTTTCATAGAAAAATTCAAACATGTTTTTATCAATTTATTACTATTATTTATAAGTTCTTTTTTAATAACATCTTTGCAACTTTTTTTATATATAGCACAAAGAGGTTGTAGTCTTTCCTCAAACTTAGGAATTAAAATTTCATATTCTTCCTCTATATTTCCTAAATAATTAACCACAGCTTTATTTATAAAAGGCATATCACAGGCAACAACTAAGCAATAGTCATTTTTAATATAATTTAAAGCTGAATGAATACCACTTAAAGGCCCTTGACTAGGATATATATCCTTAAAAACTTTAAGTCCAAACTCCTTATACTCTTCTGGATTATTAGATATTATTATTATTTCCTCATAATCTTCTAGAGCATTTATTATTCTCTCTATAAAATAATCATCTTCATATTTCAAAAAAGCCTTATTTTTATAATTCATTCTACTACTTTTCCCCCCTGCTAAAATAGCAGCACTCTTTTTTATCACCTTAATACACCTCCTATAAACTTATTATTTTTAAACTAATTATTTATTATAATTTTATTATGTTTACTACTTCTCCTCTATTTAAGCCTTCATTTCCTTTTTCAATTTCTATTAAGCAATTAGCATTTAGAAGAGAACTTAATATACCATTTCCACTCTTAATTTGAGTTATATAAACTTTTGCTCCATTTTCATCATATATAACATTACCTCTTAAAAATCTTCTTTGAGGACTTTTTTTATTAAAAGAATCCTTTAATATTCCCTTTTCTCTTTTAATATTTATTTCCTCTTCCTCTCCCTCTAGTTTTTTAAGTACTGGCTTTCCTAATAATTCAAATGTAGTTAAGGCTGCATTTGGATTTCCTGAAAGACTAATCAATATTTTTTCTTTCTTTTTACTACAAACAACTGCAGAACCAGGTTTAATTTTTATTTTCCAAAATAACCTTTCAAAACCTATACTTTCAGCAACCTTTTGCATAAGGTCCTTTTCTCCCACAGAAGCTCCTCCAGTAGTAAATACTATATCTGATTTTTCAAAGGCTTTTTCTATAGCTTCTCCTATTTTTATTATATTGTCTCCTACATGTTCCATAGATAAAACATTGTATCCTAGTTCTTCTACCCTTGCACTTAAACTATATAAATTGCTGTCATATATTTTTCCTGGTTTTAAGGTTGAATGTATATCACACACCTCATCTCCTGTACTAATTATTGAAACCTTTGGCTTTTTGTAAGCAAGAATCTCACTTATACCAGAACTAGCCATGATACCTAAATCAGCATAATCAAGTCTTTTACCTTCTTTAATTAAAATTTCTCCAATTTTTATATCTTCACCAATAAAAGATATATTCTCATAAGCTTTCATTTCCTTAAATATTTTAACCAAATTTCCATATCTTTCAGTTTCTTCTTGCTTCAATACGCAATCAGCTCCTATAGGAATTGGCGCCCCAGTCATAATTCTAACAGCCTCTCCAGATTTAATTTCTCTTTCAGGCCACATACCAGCAAATATCTCATCTACTATTTTAAGCTTTATAGGATTTTCTTTTGATGCTCTCTTAGAATCCTCTGATCTAAAAGCATATCCATCAAAAACTGACTTATTAAAGGGAGGATTATTAATCTTAGATTTAACGTCACCATACAAAACTCTCTTTAAAGAATCCTTTATGCTAACAACCTCACTTTTTAAAGCCTTAGTATTTTCATTTAATATTTCAAGTGCTTCTTCTAAAGCTATAAATTTTTTCAAAATATCACCATCCCTTTATAAAATAAAATGCTTATTATTTTTGTTATAATAACAAGAATAATAAGCATTAAATTAAATAGTCTTTTTAGACCTTAATATTAAAACCAAAATAATAATTAATAATAATTTTTTATAATTATTATGTTTTTTAGTTTTGCTTATTCTCCTTCCCAAAATACGTGGAGGTAAAATTCTTTCAAACCTTACCCTGTGGATTACTTAAATTAAACCAATTAACAATTTAAGTGTTTTTCTTATTAAACTTAATGTTAAAAGTTCAAATTAATAATTTAGTAATCCAGGCTTAAAAATCATAGAACCTTCTCCTTAGATTTTTAAGCTTGGAGATTTATACTAATTTTCTATTACAAGATTAGCAATTTCTTCGTAATTATTCAAATCAACAACTCTAACTCCCTCTAAGAATAAGCTAACATCACTAGCAACTCCTATAAGCTTTTCTTTTGGAGTTATTATATTTCTACTAACACCTTGTCTATATATTTCAAGTTTTCTATAATCACTCTTTTTATAACCTTCTATTATTATAAAATCGAAATCTTCAACTTGCTTTATTAACTCTTCTAGAGAAATTTCTTCTTGAACTTCTCTTATAAGAGCCATTCTTTTACTTGAGGAAATTATAACTACCTCAGCTCCTGCTTTTCTATGACGCCAAGTGTCTTTTCCTTCTTTGTCTATATCAAAACCATGAACATCATGCTTTATAGTAGCAACAGTATATCCTCTATTTTTAAGTTCCTTTATAAGACCTTCTATTAAAACTGTTTTTCCTGTATTAGAACAGCTCGCAACTACATTCACAATTTTAGCCAAAGCCTTTTCCTCCTATATAATTTATATATAATTTATATATAATATATTATTTCTAAATTAAAATTTCAATACTTATATTAAATTATAATTTAGATTAATATGTGTACTCTAAGTTTTCTTTTATATTGAAGAAATCTGCATAGTCAATTTCAAATAATGGTTTTTTAACCTTTGATACATGTATCTTTTCTTTTATAATCTGAGTTAAAACTCCTGTATAAGATAAATCACCTTGAATTATAGCTCCATAAATTTTACCATCTTTATGGATTATTTTTTTATAATTCTCTCCTGAAATATCAACTTCTTCTGTATAAGAAGAATCTGGAACATTAACAACACCTAAAGACATTGTTGTAAGCCCTAAGAAATTCATTGTATTCTTACTTCCAAAGAAATCTTCCATGAATATTTCATTACCAACCATATTGTTTGCTGCTATTATACCTTCTTTTACAGCAGTTGGCCATATAGGATTTCTTCCAGTAATATCTCCTGCTCCATAGACATCTCTTGCATTAGTTTCTCCTTTTTCATTGATGATTAACCCAAATCTATCTATTTCTATAGAACTATCTTTTAAGAATGCCACATTTGATCTAACTCCAGTTGCAACTACTATAAGCTCACAAGGAATTTCTTCTCCTGTATTTATAAGTAATGCCTTTGGATTTTTATTTTCATCTATTAAAACTTTTTCTGCTCTAACTCCAAGTTTTAATTTAACTCCAGCATCTTCAAATCTTTTTTCGTATTTAGAAGAAGCATATTTATCAAGTTGAATTGGAAGAACTCTATCACCCATTTCAACTAAAGTAACATTTAAATCTTTTCCTACAAGTCCTGCTATGGCATCTATACCAACAAGTCCTGCGCCTAAAACAACTACATTTTTAACTTTTTCTGCCTCTTCTCTTATTTTAATAGCATCATCTAAGTTTCTTAAGCCAACAACATTTTTAGCTTCTCTTAAATTCTCTATTGGAGGAATGAAAGCTGAAGCTCCTGTTGCTAATAATATCTTATCATATTTTAAACTTTCTCCATTTGAAAGAACTATTAAATGCTCTTTGTCATCTATAGATTTAACTTCCAAACCTTTTTTCCACTCTATATTATATTTTTCAAAGAAATTTCTATCTGTAAAATCTAAAGCCTCAATATCTCTATGGCCACTTATGTAATGATGTAATATACATCTTGAATAAACATTTTCGTCTTTTGAAACTAATATTATTTCTGCATCCTTATCAAGTTCTCTAAGTGTTTTTGCTCCACTTATTCCAGCAGCTGATGCCCCCACAACAATATATCTCATCTTATTCTTCTACCTCCTCTAAAGTTATTGCTCCCATTGGACATTTTGCAACGCATTGAGGAGTTTTTTCTGGTGTATTTGCACACATATCACATTTCATTATATATTTATTCATTTCATGTTCAGCTTTTAATACTCCATATGGGCAAGCCATTACACACATAAAGCAACTTGCACATCTTGATTTATCATAAGTGACAAAACCAGTTTCATTATCTTTTTTCATAGCACCACTCATACAAGTATAAACACACTCAGGTCTATCACAGTGTCTACAAAAAATAGGAGTATATTTTCCTTCACTTGTTATTGCAATTCTACTTCTTGTATCCTCTGAATCATGAGAAACTATACAAGCAGTTGTACATGTTAAGCATCCCACACATTTATCTCTATTAATTTTTATTCTTTTCAAAATAATCTCCTCCTACTTTCTAACCTTTTCTATATTAACTTGAACTGTCTTATATGAAGGTTCCTTAGAATAAGGATCGAACACAGATGGTGTTAATGCATTTGTTTCTATATAGTGTATTGGAGCATATAAAGTTTTTTCTTTAACATTATCAGTTAATCTTGCTATAAATTTAGATGTTTGCCCATTTGATGAATGAATTAAAACTTCATCATTTTCTTTTATATCAAGCTTTTCCGCATCTTTTCTATTTATATCTACATAAGCTTTTTGTGAAACTATATTAGTTACAGCTTGTATTTCTCTAGTTCTAGTGTGAGTATGCCATTGTCCTACAGTTCCTCTACCAGTGTTTAAGTTAAATGGAAACTTTTCATTTATAGCATTTGGATTTTCAGTTACATCTTCAAAAACAAACTTAGCTTTTCCACTTGGAGTGTAGTATTTTCCATCTTCAAATAATCTTCTTTCATCAGACTCTAATTCTTCTCCTTCTCTACAGGGCCATTGAATCCCTTTAGAATCTCTTAATCTTTCATAAGATACTCCTGTAATATCACAAGGCATTCCTTTGCTACATTCTCTTAGAAGTTTAAAAGCATCCTCTGGAGTTCTCCATTTATCTAAAAGACTTCCCATTCCTAATGCTTCTCCAATTCCTAAGAATATTTCATAATCACTTAATTCATCTTCTTCCTTCTCTAAAACAGGAGTTAACGCTGAAAGTCTACGCTCAGTATTTATTAAGAAACCTTCTTTTTTAATAGCTGGAACTGAAGGTAAATATAAATCACATTCTTTAGAACTATCTGTGTCTTGATAAATATCTTGCACTACAAAGAAATCTAGGTTTTTCATAGCTTTTTTAAACTCTTCATTGTTACTAAATGAATGTCTAGGGTTAGTACAAATTACCCATAACCCTTTAATTTCTCCCTTATTTATTCCTTTTATTATTTGCTCATAATCTAAAGTCGGCTTAGTTGGAAGCATATTTTCATCCATTCCTAATATATCAGCAACTACTTTTCTTCTCTCTTGATTATTATATTCTCCACCACCATAAAGCCCAGTTGTATTACTGAACATTCTAGATCCCATAGCATTACATTGTCCTGTTAAAGAGTTAGCTCCTGTTCCTTCTCTCCCAATGTTTCCTGTAATTAAAGCAAGATTTATAATGGCTTGAGCAGTTCTAACAGCTTCATAGCTTTGGTTAACTCCCATTGTCCACCAGAATGAAACCCTCTTTCCTTCATGGATTATTTTTGCAAGGTCTAAAACTCTCATCTTAGAGATTCCTGTTCTTTCCTCAACATCTTCTAATGTATATTTTTTAACATGTTTTTTGAAATCCTCAAAGCCCTCTGTGTAATTATTTATATAATCTTCGTCTATCCATCCTTTTTCTATAAGAACATTTGCTAAAGTATATAAAAGAGCTAAATCTCCTTTAGTTTTTATATCAATCCACATATCTGAATTCATAGCTGTCTCAGATTTTCTTGGATCTATAGTAATTACTTTGGCATCCTTATTTTTTCTAACTCTTCCCCAAGCTATTGGATGAGCTATAACTGGATTTGCTCCAATAAAGAATATAGTATCTGAAAGTTCTAAATCTTTTAAAGTATATGGAGGTGCATCAAATCCAAAGCTTTGTTTATAAGCTACAACTGCTGATGCCATGCAAAGTCTTGTATTACCATCTCCATTTATACCCATGTAATTTCTTCCTACATGACCTAAAAGAGCCATTTCCTCTGTTGGTAATTGACCTGTACTTATGTAAGCTACACTTTCTTTACCATACTTTTTTTGAATAGCTGTCATCTTACTAGCAAATAAATCAAAAGCCTCTTTCCATTCTATATCTTTTCTTTCTTCATCTTTCATTTTAAGTAAAGGCTTTTTAGAGCCATTAAACTTAGTGCATTGTTTATCTAAATTAAGTCCTTTTATACAAGAAAACCCCTTATTAACTGGATAATATGGAGTTGGAACTACTTTTTTTATTTTTCCATCCTCTGTGTAAAAATCTAAATTACACGCAAGAGCACAATAGTTACAAGTAGATTGTATTCTTTTCATACTTTTTCCTCCGTTTACAAACATAACTTTGTTAAAATTTTATCACACTTCTTTGAAGTATATCATTATATTCTCCATAATAATATGATAATTATCACACTTTTTTAAATATATTTTAATTCATTTTTTTTATTTTTTCTATAATACTCTTTACTTATTTCAAATTTCTTAACTTCTTTATAAAAAACAAAGTATCTAAAGAATATAAATAAACCTAATATTTATAATACTCTAAAGATACTTTTTTTGTGTTTAAACTATATTTTAAGTATAATAATTTTATAAAATCTTAAATTTACATAAGCTTTTTACTAAAAACTCCATCTAAATTTAATTGAGATACTCTCTTTTGAATTTCATCTTTATCTATTGTATAAAGTCCTAACTCTTTCATTCTATTAAAGTAAACTGAACCAGCAAAAGTATATCTATTTTTCTTACCTTCTCTAGATTGAGATTCCTCATTAGCAAAGGCTATTATATCCCCTAATACAGTTGCTCTTGGTAGAATTAAGTAGGGAATTCCTAAACCATGCCTTACTGCATTGTGCCCAGCTAGAGTACCTGTAACTATAGCTTCTGTATGTCCAACAAAAAGTCCTGATTTTTCTCCTGCACAGAATAAATTAGTAACTCCTTTAACCTTCATATTATCATCCCTTGGAGCCACTGATAAATATCTTATAGAGTTACCCTTTCCACCTGCATACGGATCAACATACTTAGCATTTTCAAGCCCCTTAATCTTTCTAAGTTTTTCAAGAGGATAATAAGTGGTCATAAGTTTAGCATGTCCAGTATCTAATAAAACTACATTTTCTGCAAACTCCTTAAGAGCATATTGCTGACATACCTTGGCATTTAATTTATCATAATTAACATCTTCTTTTGGAATTTTAATAACAACACATCCTTTTTCATCAAGCTCTTTTCTTATTTCTTCTGAAAGAGTTTCTTTTGCAAGCTTACAAGAACCACTAAAAGCTCCAAGTTCATCTCCAACTCTTTCTCCTTGAATATCATCAACTCCGCATCTTGAACTTATACTTATTCTAGGACCAAAAGAAGGACATCTTAAAATACACATAGAACATCCATTACCATATCTCAAACAATTCCCCATAGGACCTGTTGACCCAGTAGTTTCAATGAAAACATCTCCTGGATAATATTGTCCATCACTTGTGTAAACTCCTAAAATTTTATTGTCTTCTTGTTTTATATCAATAACTCTAGAAACCATTTTTGTTTCAATTCCTAGACTTTCTATATATCTCTTAACTTCTCCCTCAACTAAATTAACATCATAAAGCCAAGCATGTTCATGTCCTGGAAATGGTATATCTTTGTGTCTACTAACCTTATCAGTTATATTTATTAAATCTCCACCTCCCATAGCTATTAATTCTTCTGAGGCTGTGTATCTTCCATTGTTCCTCATTATTCCACCAACATTACCAAGTCCTAATAATAAATCTGTCTTTTCAAAAAGAACTACATCTGCCCCAATTTTTTTTGCTTCAATAGCAGCTGCAACTCCTGACCATCCTCCACCAATAACAACAACCTTCATAAAAACTCTCCCTTCTATAAATTAATCTTTATTAAATGAATCTTCTATCTTGAAATATCTTTCTAGGATCACTTTGTACCTTACAAAGTCTTTTTACCTTGTGACCAGCAAATCTAGCTGTACAGCTTCCACATACCCCTTCTCCGCAGCACATTTTAGCATTATTGCAACAAGATACTTTTGTAGATTCATCTTTTAAATCATTTAAATATTCTATAAGTTTATAAGTTAATATATCCGCTCCAGCACAATGAATTAAATCCCATTGTCCATTTTTAATAGCTTCCTTTGCTTCATTTGATATTTCACCTTTATTAATTAAATTCATAGGAATATATTCAATATCGTATTCCTCTAAATATTTTTCTATATAACTTTCTTTAAAAGGTGCCTTATCTAAAAGAATTTTAACCTTATTTCCTTCCTTGACTAACTTTTTAACAACTGGTATAGCAGGAGCTAAACCAATTCCTCTACAAAGTACAAGAACCTCTCCATTCTTAGTAGAATCTATATTTTTTATTCCAAAAACTCCATTGAAATAAGGCCCTCTTATTGTTATCTCTCCTTTAACCTCAGTATTTAAGAGCCTCTTAGTTTTTATTCCTCTAACCTCAATAAGTACTTTTATTACATTTTTATCTGCATCAGATTCTAAAATAGATATAGGTACATCAAAAAATGGATTATCTTTAGTTCTTATAAAAATAAATTTACCTGGTCCAAGTAAATCAATACAAAGTTTATGTGGTGCCTTAAACTCAATAAATAACAATCCTTCTTCAACTTCTAAGACATCTATTATATCACATGTAAAAGTTTTTCTTCCTTCCTTAGCTTTAAAACCATTACTTGCAAATTCTTCATATATGCAAACGCCCTTCCAGTTTACACAATCACAAAAACACTTTCCGTGAAGTTGAGAACAAAGTATGCACTCTCCTTCCTCTGCTAAGTGACAAGGACAAAATTCCGTACCAGCATCTATACAATCAATTACTTCATAATCCATAAAAACCCTCCCATTTGAATTCTTACTATTAAAATATCCGTAAGAGATTAAAAATGTTACAAAATTCTTATTTTATATATTTTTTATAAAATTTTTTAAAAAATAAAAGGTGTTATATCAAAACATTAATATAACACCTTTTATTTTAAGAATAATTCTCTTTTACATATTCATAAACTCTTTCAGTAGCTTCCCATCTAGTTGGACAATTTAAAACTACTATAATTATGTTTCTCCCATTATGATCTACAGAACTTACTAAGCATTTTCCTGCTTGACCAGTATAACCTGTTTTTCCACCATTTGCATTAGGTAATTTCCAAAGCATTTTATTTATGTTGTTATAGCTTCTAGTAAAATTATATTTTTCAGCTCCTACTTCTTTAGTCCCTGATATCTCTCTAAAGAAAGGTTCTTCCATAGCTTTCGACATTAAAACTGCTAAATCATAAGCAGATGAAAAATGCATTTGGCTATCTAATCCATGAGGAGATTGAAAGTTTGAATCTTTAAGCCCTAACATTCTAGCAAAATCATTCATAAGTATAGAAAAATCCTCTATGCTACCACCAATATGTTCCGCAATTGCTATGGCAGCATCATTTCCTGATTTATACATAAGCCCAAAAAGAAGTTCTCTCATTGTAACTTTTTCTCCAGCTCTAAATCCAACTTTAGATCCTCTAATACTTGCTGCAGTCTTAGATATTATAACTTCCTCATCCAAGTCAGAATAATTTATGGCAACTAAAGCTGTTAATATTTTCGTAGTACTTGCCATAGGTACATTTCTAAAGGCATTCTTTTCATATAAAATTTTTTTATTTTTAGCATCATATGCAATAGCAAAATGTGCATCTGGAGTAATATCCTTACACTGCTTTCCATCTCCATCTTTTATATCCATAGTCTCTATTGAAGTTTCATCTGGAATATAACTTTCCTTTCCAAGAACAATAACATTAGAGCATATAGATATTGTTATTAAAAAAAACATAAGAATTGAAATCTTCTTTTTCATAAAATATCTCTCCTTAAACTAAGCTTTTTTCTTATGAAACCTTCTTTTATTAGCTTTCCAAGTTATAAATTTAATAACCTAGTATATTTTTGGATAATTAAAGCTATTATTGTCAATAATGTATAAATGGTAAGGAGGTTTATAATGTGCTGAAGTTTTTTTTTATATTTCTATTATTAATACTTTTAGTTTTATTGTTTTTTCCAATCAACTTAAAATTTAAATTACTAATTTCAGAGAAAGATTTAAAGATTAATTTCTATAAATTCGAAATATTATCTTTAAATAAAATATTAGAAGCACATAAAGAAAAAGAAGAAATTTCAAAAGAAATAAATACTGAAACTAAAATAAATAAATCTTCTAAAAAGAAAAGAACCTTTTTAAAACCTCCATCTAAACTTACCATTATGAAATTAATAAAATTGCTAAACAAAAGTAAATTTAAACCCTATTTAAAAGTTGTATTAAACTTAAATTATTCAACTGAAGATGCAGCTTTAACTGC
Organism: Clostridium sp.; assembly: GCF_029258205.1. Taxonomy (GTDB): domain Bacteria; phylum Bacillota; class Clostridia; order Clostridiales; family Clostridiaceae; genus Sarcina. Next base: position 90,258 of record NZ_JARHZJ010000026.1, on the reverse strand, counting down.
CTTATTATATGGATTTACTCATCAAGTTTTATCTCTATCATATTTATGTTTAAATTACTTTTTTAAATTAAAAGAATTTTCTGGAAGCATAAGACCTAAATTTAACAACGAAAATTACTTATTATTTGAAATTGAAGGTATAATAACCATAAATTTTGCTCAAATTATATATATAGGATTTCTATACTTATTAAATTTCAAGAAATTATAGATATTATTTTTAATAGAGTAAAAAAACTTAGGAGGTTTGTACTATGATAAACTCAAATCACCCAATAGAAAATCTAATGGGCACAACAATGGAAAATATCCGAGACATGATAGATGTTAATACTGTAGTTGGAGATGCAATACAAACTAAAGATGGAAGCTATATAATTCCAATATCAAAAGTTTCCTTTGGATTTGCTTCTGGAGGCTCAGAACTTCCAAATAAAGAATCAGAAAAAATAGAAGATAGATTCGCCTTTGGTGGAGGCTCTGGTGCAGGTGTTAGTGTAAAACCAGTTGCTTTCTTGGTTCTTAAAGGTGATTCAGTAAGACTATTACCTGTAAATCAGAATAACACTTATGACAGAATAGTAGACAATATTCCTCAAATAATTGAAATATTTAAGGATATGGGAAACAAAAAATGTAAGGATAGAAAAGAAGATTCTAATTATTGTGATTAAAAGCCTGCTATAGCGTTATTAACTCATTCAAATAGTTTCTTAATTATTCCTGATTTTATTGAAGAGTTAAACATTATAAATACCCTCTAATGCAATAAAATTAACCAATCAAACTCCATAATAAAATAACCTAAAACCTAAAAAATAATATTCTTACTTCGCAGGGAGTAAGAGCTAGAAACTTCATAATTTAGTGAGTTAATTCGCTATTTAAATAATAAAAGGTAGAGAATAATTTATATTCCCTCCCTTTTCATTTACCCTTACTAATTATTATCTATTCTTCAACAGTGTCTTCAATTTCCTCATCAGTTTCAAATAATTCTATAGATGGAAGTTCCCCTAAATCATTTAGTGCAAAATGTCTTAAAAATTCATCTGTAGTTCCATAAAGTATCGGTCTTCCTGGAACTTCTAATCTACCAGTTTCCTCCACTAAATTTTTTTCAACAAGTCTTTGTATAGCACTTTCGCTTTTTACTCCTCTTATCTCATCTATCTCAACTCTAGTAATAGGTTGCTTATAACATATTATTGCTAAACTTTCTAAAGAAGCCTGAGATAATGATTGTCTAACATTCTTTTTTAAAAGTTTTTGAACATATTCACTATTTTTTGTTTTAGTAACTAACTGATAAGTTCCATTTAAACTAATAATTTTTATCCCTCTTGAACTGTCTCCATTATATATATTCATTAATTCTCTCATTAAATCTTCTACATATTTAAAATCTTCTTCTACTATTCTACATATATCTTTTAAATCAAGAGGTTCACCACTAACAAATAAAAGGGATTCTATAATAGACTTAAGTTCGTCTTTTTTAGATATTTCACTAAATTCTATTTGATTTATATCACTCATTTACTATCACCTTTTCCATCATAATCTCACCAAAGTTTTCATATTGGACAACTTTAACTTCGCTGCTTTTTATAAGTTCAAGCATTGCCATAAAAGTAACAACTACCTCCAACTTACATTCACACTGTGGTATAAATTCTGAAAATCTAATAACGCTCTTTTCATTAAGCTTACACCTTAAGAATTTTATTTTATCAGTAATTTTATATTTATCTACGCTTATCTTTTTCTCCATAATATTTACGTTTTGTTTTTCACCATAAATTCTCATAAGATTATTATAAAGCTGATAAAGATCAAGCATAGTTATATTTTTAAAATAATCCTCATCAAGTTTGTTGTCCACTTCAACCTGAATAATTTCAGCTTTTTTGGTAAATACTTCTCCAGTAGAAAGTTCTCTTTCTCTTAAATAATCACTTATTTTCTTAAACTTTTTATACTCTTGAAGTTTTTCCATTAATATTTTCTGAAGATCTTCCTCACAAGTCTCATCTTCAACTTTAACTTTAGGAAGTAATGATTTCGATTTTATTTCTATTAAAGTAGCTGCCATAACTATAAACTCTGAAGTTATTTCTAAATCAAGTTCCTTCATTAAGGCTATATATTCTAAATACTGTTTTGTGATTTCATGAATCTTTATCTCAGTAATACTCATTTCATTTTTTTTGATTAAATGCAAAAGCAAATCAAAAGGTCCATCAAAGTTTTTTAGTTTGATAATTGGCATTTCCATAGTTTATTTTTCTCCTACTATTCAAAACTTCACATAATATCATAACAACTATCATATAAAAAAGCAATTAACACTAAAATCAATACATAAAAGAATTTGATTTTATAAAAATTAAAAATATCAAGAATTATTCTAAAAAAAATTTCTTAGTTAATAGATATAAAGATAAATATAAAATCCTTTAATTATATATAAAAACAACTAGCATAAGGAGACTATATGCTAGTTGTTCTTCTTTTAACTTATAGGTATTTATTTTTAATTTCTAATCAATACAATAAAATGTCTAAATAATATTCTATTTTTCACTACTCTTTTCTTCTGTTTTCTCTTCTACTTTATCTTCCTCTTCACCATTAAAGAAATTCTTAACCTTGAATTTAACACTATCAATAATTCCACCTTTTCTCATATCTCTATCTGAATATAATTCAACTTTACCTAAAAGTTCACCATCTAGATAATATTCACAATATCCAACAGTATCAAATTCTTTAATTTTTTTCTTACTTTCATCTAAAACAACTTTTTTCTCTATTCTGTCACCCATACCCTTTGGACAGACTAAAGTTAAATCATCTTTAGCTTTTCCGATAATAAACTTATCCTCTATTTGACTCATAGGAATTTGTTCTACATCACCATCTTTTGTAGCTACTTGCTTGCTTTCAAACTTAGAAAATCCATAATTCATAAGCATACTAGCATCTCTATTTCTTATTTTAAATGTTGGAGCTCCCATTATTACTGAAAGCATTCTAACTCCATCCCTAGTAGCTGTAGCTGATATACAATATTTAGCGTCATTAGTGAATCCAGTTTTAAGACCATCACATCCCTTAAAGAATCTAACTAATTTATTATGGTTAACAAGTTCAATAGGAGATTTTCTTCCTTCTGATATAGTTTCCATATAAGTTCCAGTATATTTTAATATAGTAGGATGTTTTAATAATTCCCTAGACATAATAGAAATATCATATGCAGTAGATAGATGTCCTTCTATAGGAAGACCTGTGCAGTTTTTGAATGTTGTATTTTTCATTCCAAGCTCTTGAGCTCTTTTATTCATCATTTCAACAAAACCACTTTCACTTCCACCTAAATATTCCGCCATAGCTACAGCAGCATCATTACCTGAAGCTATTCCTATACCTTTTATAATCTCCTCAACAGTTCTTACTTCTCCAATATCTAGTAGCATAGTACTACCACCCATTTTCTTAGCAGTTTCGCTTACTGTGATTTGATCTGAAAGTTTCATCTCTCCTCTATCTATTTTTTCCATGGCAAGTAGCATTGTCATAATTTTAGTTACTGATGCAGGTGCAAATTTTTCATTAGCATTTTTTTCATAAATAATTTTTCCTGTACTAGCTTCCATAAGAAGAGCTGATCTTGCTTCTACATCTATTACTTCTTCAGCTTTTACAGGAACAGAAGAAACAATGCTAAATAAAGATAAAAACATTGCAAATGTTGCTATTTTTCTTATGTATCTTTTCATAATATCTCCTCCTTTCTTGCTTATTTTCTCCCAAAAGAAATAAATTATAAGCAAAAAAAGAAAAAGTTATCCTATACTTTAGTTTGTATAAGATAACTTTAACGAGATAATATATAATGATTAACTAAAATCTATTTATTTAAAGTGGTTGGATTTCTTGTTAGATATAGTTATTCACAGATTACGATGCATAACTATAAATATTAAATATACCTGACAAGAATCCAACCATCTCTAAAACTTTTTGTTTTTAAACTATTTAACTATATCATAAATTAATGGTATATCTTTTACTGAATCTGAGATTTCATAATTAGCTAATATTCCATCTACTGCTTTATTACCTTTTTCTTCATCATTAGCATGAATATATGCTATGATATCTCCTTCATTAACTTTGTCCCCTCTTTTCTTTTCAAGAACAATACCAACAGATAAATCTATAATACTTTCTTTAGTAGCTCTTCCTGCTCCAAGTTCCATAGCAACTAATCCTAGATTTTCAGCATGAATTTTACTTACAACTCCTGATTTAGTAGCTTTAACTGGAATTATATATTTAGCATTATGGAAATTTGATATATCATCAATAACTGATGCATCTCCACCTTGAGCTTTTACAAATTCTTTTAATTTTTCAATTGCTTTTCCTGAAGTTATTGTTTCCATTAACATTTTTCTTGCTTCATCAGTATCTTTAGCAGCACCTGCTAAAACAACCATATTGCTTCCAAGTGTTAAGCAAAGCTCTAAAAGATCCTTAGGACCATTTCCTCTTAAAGTTTCTATGGCTTCTTTAACTTCTAAAGCATTACCTATAGCAAATCCTAAAGGTTGATCCATATCTGAAATTATGGCAACAGTATTTCTTCCAACATGTTTACCTATTCCAACCATTTCAGTTGCAAGTTCTCTAGCTGCTTCTGGAGTTTTCATAAATGCTCCGTCTCCAACTTTAACATCTAATACTATAGCATCAGCACCTGCTGCAATTTTTTTACTCATAATACTTGAAGCTATTAATGATACATTATCAACAGTTCCTGTAACATCTCTTAAAGCATAAAGTTTTTTATCAGCTGGAGCTAAATCTCCTGTTTGTCCACCAACTGCTAATTTTATATTGTTAACATTATTTATAAATTGATCCTTAGTCATTTCTACTGAGAATCCATCAAAACTTTCTAATTTATCTATTGTTCCACCAGTATGTCCAAGACCTCTTCCTGACATTTTAGCAACAGGAATTCCTAAAGCTGCAACCATAGGTCCTAAAACTAAAGTAGTAGTATCACCAACTCCACCTGTTGAATGCTTATCTACTTTTACCCCGTGTATTTCACTTAAATCTAATATATCTCCTGAATTAACCATAGCCATGGTTAAATCTGAGGTTTCTCTCTTATTCATTTTTTGGAAATATATAGCCATTAATAAGGCTGCTACTTGATAATCTGGTATTTCACCATTTGTATATTTGTCAACAAAAAAGTTTATTTCCTCAGTGCTTAATTCCCCACCATTTCTCTTTTTTAATATTAAATCATACATTCTCATAAGTTTCTTTCCTCCACACTCCTAAATTGTGATAACCTTTTCATAAACTTATTTTATCAGAGAGACTCCCTATTTACAAGTACTTTCAAATTATAGAACATTATATTTTTTTCAACATTAATCAATTTTTCTTTTATTAATTATAAAATTCAAATTATTTTTATGTATTTTTTAATAAACTATAATATTTTTAGGGTAAAAATTATAAAAAGAAAAGACTTTTATGAAAGCCTTTTCTTATATATATTATGCTCTTGGATGAGCTTTTCTGTATATATTATTAATTTTTTCATTGTTTATAATATCATAGTACATATCTATATAAGTCATAACTTGATTTCCTAATAGTTCTTGTACCACCTTAGCATTTGCTCCGTTTTGTAATAAATGCACTGCAAAAGAATGTCTAAATGTATTTAAATTTATATCTTTTCCAATATTTGCAATAACAGCATACTCCTTAACAATTCTCCAAACTCCTTGCCTAGTTATAGGTTCTCCACTCATATTTAAGAAAAGCTTATCTGATCCTTTAGAATTATCTTCTCTTACCACAATATATCTTTTAAGAGATTCCTTGGCTGCTTTTCCTATTGGTATAAGTCTCTCATACCCTCTATTATCTCTACAATTTACAAAAGATGAATCCAAATTAATATCTTCAATTTTTAAAGATATTAGCTCTGAAACTTTCATTCCAGTGGCATACATAAGTTCTAATAAGGCTTTATCACGTATTCCCTTTTCAGTTAAAACATTAGTAGAATTCATTATTTTATTTATCTCTTCAACAGTTAAAACTAAAGGTTTTTTCTTTTCAACTCTTTCTTTTTTCATAGTTAAATTTGGAACCTTATTTAAAAATTCTTCAGCCACTAAGAAATTATAAAAATTTCTTAAAGATATTATTGTTCTTTGAATTGATGATGGAGACTTGTGGCTCTCTTTTAGATGTTGTACATAAGATATTAAAGGATATGCGTCCTCATTTACCTTAAATCCTTTTTCCTCTACAAAATCTAAATACATAGAGACATCTGTAATGTATGCACTTACGGTATTCTTTCTCTTTCCTATTGATTCTAGATATACTTCGTATTTGCTTACTAAATCTTTCATATTAACTCCTAACCAAAATGTTATTACATAATTATTTATATTACAGAAATCACCTACTAATTACTAATCTTATTAAATTAGGTGATATATATGTTTCAATTAGTATTCCTGATATTATAATTAAGCTTAACATCCCTTGAAAGTTTAAATATGATCTACTAATATCAAGTTTTACTCTATCTCTGGATACTCCCATTTTCAACTTTGTAACTGAATGTCTTATAGCCAAAACACTGATTAACATTATTATTGGAATAAAAATTAAATTTTGAAGCATTAATCCTGATAAAACTAACATAATACCCTTGCTCCCTAACATACTAACTATTAAAGAAAATGTAAATCCAATAACATAACCTTTAACTAAATCCATCATAAGAATTATTGGAGTTCCTACGGATGTGTAACCTAATAAAACTATTATTACAACCATTGGAAGAACACTTTTTATACTATCTACAAGAATACTTGTGTAAGATACAGAATTCCCACCTAAAAATTCCAAAAAGTTGTTAAAATAAGTAGTAATTTCAACTCTATTAAAATCACTCATATAGTAAACTGTATAAGATCCTAAAACTATTCCAACTAAAAAGAATAAAAGTACCCATAAAAAAGTGATTTTATTTTCCTTTAATGACTCCATAAGTCTACTAAAAAAAATCCTCATAAATTCTTCTTCCCCTCCATTAAAGCTATTTATTAAAAGATATGATTAACATAATAAAAAGATACATACTTTTTTAAATTTACAAAAAAATAAGAACTAAAGCAATGTTACACCTCTAGTTCTTATTTATTATCATTTAATATTTTCATAGAAAAATAAACATGCTATAGTTTTTGCGTCAGTTATTTTACCTGCTATAATCATATTTTTAATTTCCTCTAAATAATATTCTTTTAAATTCAAAAACTCATCTTAATCAAAGTTTGTATTACCTTTTTTAAATTCATGAGCTTTTATATATATGCACCACTTCATCGCAAAATCTTGGTGATGGTGCTATTTTTCCTAAATATGTTATCTTATTAGCTAAATATCCTGTTTCTTCTTTAAATTCTCTCAAGGCTGCTTTTTCATATAAATCCATATCTCTCACCTCAATTTTAAATCTTGCAAAATTCTACAAGTATTCTTTTTAATTTATATAAAATATTATAAAATTTTAAAAGATATCTGTGAAAAATCCTCACCTAAATTAGTATCTATTTTTCTTCTTACTCTTCTCTTTTTCTTTTGAATTTTATAAGGACACCCATCAACATGTTTATTATTAGGTAATGTATAAAAATATTTTCCATCTCTATGCTTCTTTACTTCCCTAAACCCAAGTTTTGCTTTACATCCATCTATTGGACAAATTAAATTTTTTTTATATATTTTTTCATATTCAGATTTAGTTATACAATTAGCTAAAATAATCTTTTTTTCATTTCCTTCTACATATACTGCTTTTCTCAATTAAATTCCTCCTTTCTCTATATAGCATCACTTAAATATTATTATTTATATATGAAATCAATTTATAATCTATAACTTAACTAAACTGTTTTAATATATACCAATCATATATGTAAAACATATCTTTATAAAAAAGCACTTTTTACCACGCAATATTTTCGCTGATAAAAAGTGCTTTCTCCATAAATATAAATGCATACAAATATATTCATATTAAAGTTAATCATATTAATATTTTTATAAAATTATTTTTATAAATTATACTCAATTTTTAAAGTTTACTTGTATTTAAATACTAACAAATAGCTTACCTTATAATTTAGCTAACCTTATTTTTTAGTCTTAATTTATCTGCAACCATAGCTATAAACTCTGAGTTTGTTGGTTTACCTTTATCATTGTGAATAGTATGTCCAAATATTTTATTTATAGCATCTATTTGTCCTCTTCCCCAAGCAACCTCTATAGCATGTCTTATAGCTCTTTCAACCCTACTTGCAGTAGTATTGTATTTTTTCGCTATTGAAGGATACAATTCTTTTGTTATAGCTGATAATAATTCCATATCATTTACAACCATAGTTATAGCTTCCCTTAAGTACATATATCCTTTTATATGAGCTGGAACTCCTATTTCATGAATTATACTAGTTATCTCAACCTCTAAATCCATAGGTTCTTTACTATCTTCTGAAGATATATCTTCACTTTTTTCCCCTTCAACTACACTGATTTTAGGTTTACTATTAGTAGGTTCCTCTGATATTGTGCTATTAAACATTTGTCTTATTCTCTCTGTAAACACATCCATATCAAATGGCTTAACAACATAATAGTCTGCACCTAAAGTTATGGCTCTTTGAGTAATTTTATCTTGTCCAACAGCAGATAATACTATTACTCTTGGAGTTTTTTCTAATACTAGAGAATTTATTCTTTCAAGCACACCTAATCCATCTAAATGCGGCATAATTATATCTAATACAACTAAATCTGGTTGTTTCTCTTCTATAAGTTTTAAAGCTTCTAATCCATCTTTTGCAATTCCTGTCACAACAATATCTCTTTGACTTAATAAATAGTCATTTAAAATATTGCAAAACTCTTTGTTATCATCAGCAATTAATACAGATATTTTTGATTCCTTCATGCTTCCCTCTCCTTAACCAACTATATATATCCATTTTTTTACATTAATTCTTCTTTAACTATATTCGACAAAACTAAATTATTTCCTTCTAAAAAAAAATAAATACTAAAAAATTCATTTAATTTCCTAGTATTTATTATAACACATATTTACATTAATCACACTTATTTTATATCATATAATTTTGGCATCTTTTAACATCCATTCTATATATATTCCATATCCTACTTCAGGTTTATTAACTAAAACATGAGTTACAGCCCCAATTATTTTATCATTTTGTATAATTGGACTTCCACTCATTCCTTGAACAACACCGCCGGTTTTTTCTAATAATCTTTCATCTGTAATCTTAATAACCATACTTTTCGTGCTAATACTATCTTGTTTTGCAAGTTTTACAATTTCAACATCATATAACTTAGGACCTTCTTCATCAATAGTAGTTATAATATGAGCTGGTCCTGGTTGAATTTCATCTCTCCACCCTACTTTATAAGTTTTATTATTAATATTTTTTAAATTTTTTGTGTTTATTTTACCAAATATTCCACATTGAGTATTTTCTGTAACATTTCCTATAGGCATCTTATCACTTGAAAAAATTCCCCTTAATTCTCCTGGATTACCTTTAACTCCTTTTTTTATGCTTATTATTGAAGAATTTAAAAGATCTCCATTTTTTATTGAAAGAATTTTTTCTGTTTCACTATCTGTTATTGGATGACCTATTGCTCCATATTTTCCACTTTCTTTATCATAGAAAGTAAGTGTACCTACACCAGCAGTAGAATCTCTTACCCAAAGACCTATTTTATAATCACCATCTTGATTTTTTGATAAATTTATGTTTTTTGTTATTTCTTCACCATTTCTCTCAATCAAAATTTCAACATTTTCTGATTTACTCTCATTAATTTTTTTTGATAAATCTTTAGAATTTTTTATTTTATTTCCATTTACACTTATAAGTCTATCACCAATTTGTATACCACCATTTTGAGCTGGACTTGCTATTTCTCTATTTCCTATTGTTAAATCTGAATAACCCACTGCTAATACACCCTCTGTTGACACTCTTACACCAACTGAACTACCTCCAGCGCAAAGCTCTATATCTCTTTTTTCCTGTTCACTATTTACAAGAGCTACGCCATATCTGTTCTTAAACTTTTCATCATTACTACTCTTAGAATTTAAAGAATAGAAATTGCTACTTGCAAAAACATTATTACTCTCACAATAATCCCTTGCAAATGTTACAGAGGATAAAAGTAATATTAAAGAAATCATTATTATTGATATAATTTTTATTCTTTTGTTGATATTTTTCATTAACTATCTCCTCCTTTTCTATTCTTAATTTGCCCCTTTCAAAATCATAATATCCTATATTAACTTTGTTATTCTAGCCAAATCAATTTAAAATATACTAAAATTCTCATATTAGTTTTAAAATAAAAAAAAATAGAACTGTTTAACAGTTCTATTTTGTATTAAAAACCACTTTATTATGTATGAAAAGTCTTAATTGTTTCTTTTTTTGTGTCAGCTAAATCTATCATCTCTTTAGCACTTAGTAATGTATTGCTTGTCATTTCAACGCCACCTAGCATTTTTCCAACCTCTTCAATTTTTTGATTATAAGTTATAGGTTCAACCTTTGAAAAAGTCTTATTATCTATTACTTTTTTTCTAACCATATAATGATTATCTGACATACTTGCTATTTGAGGAAGATGTGTTATACAAAAAACTTGATGCTTTGTTGATATTTCATACATTTTTTCTCCTACTGATTGAGCTACTCTTCCACTTATACCTGTATCTATTTCATCAAATATAACAGTAGGAATCTTATCTTTATCTATGAACACAGCTTTTAAAGCTAACATTATTCTTGAAAGTTCTCCACCAGAAACTATTCTTTCCATAGGTTTTAAAGGTTCACCAGGATTTGTTGATATAAGAAATTGTACTTTGTCTCTACCTTTAAAGTTAAAGGTTTCATCTTCCTCAATAAGAACTTCAAATCTACATTTTCCTAAACCAACATAGGCTAACTCTTTATGAATATTTTCTTCTAAAACTTTTGCCAGTTCTATTCTCTTATTATGAATTCTATTAGCTATTTCACTTAAAACACTCTCAACTTTACTTTTTTCATTTAAAAGATCTTCAATTATTTTTTCTGAATTTTTAATATTATTTATTTGAGATAGAATATTATTTTTATATTCTAAGATTTCAGCTATAGTATTTCCATACTTTTTCTTTAAGGCAGCAATCTTAAACATACGGCTATTTATTTCTTCTAATTCATTACCATCATAAACACTTTCATCACATATATCTCTAATTTCTCTAGCCATTTCTTGTATTTCATAATACATTTCCATTATTTTAGAGTTTATAATTTTAATTTTTTCTAAATGCTCTTCAACATTTGAAAGTTCTCTATTTACTACTGACAAAGAATCTACTACACTGTTTTCAACACCATTTAATAAATTATATGATATTCCTAGTGAATTTTTTATTTTTTCTGCATTAGATAAAATATTAAATCTTTCTGTTAATTCTTCTTCTTCACCATTTCTAAGCTTGGCTTCTTCAATTTCATTTAACTGATATTCTAAATAATTTAAAAGTTTTTCATCTTTCCCTTCATTGCTCAGTTCACTTATTTGTCTTTCTATACACTTAAGCTCTAAGAATTTTTCTCCATATTCTTTTAAATCTTCACTTAACTTAGAATCTCCAAAATCATCTAAATACATTATATGATTTTCTTTATTTAATAAATTTTGATTATTATGTTGACCATGTATATCTAGAAGTGTGCTACTTATTTTTTTTAAAGTAGCTACTATTATACTTCTTCCATTAACCTTTATATTACTTCTACCATTTATAAAAGTTTCTCTAGAAATTATTAAAGTATCATCATACTCTATTTCTAAATCATTTAAAATTTCTTTAAGTCTCTCATTATCATCTATTGAAAATATAGCCTCTACAAAAGTCTTTTCTTCTCCAGTTCTAATTAAGTCCTTGTTAAACTTACTTCCTTGAACATAATTTATTGCATCTATAAGAATAGACTTACCAGCTCCAGTTTCTCCTGATAAAATAGTGAAACCTTCTTTAAAATCTAAAGATGCTTTTTCTATCAAAGCAAAATTATTTATAGTTAATTGTAAAAGCATACTTCTCCTCCTTAACTATAATTCTATCATTTCTAGTATCCTAGAAACTAGAGTTTCTGCTTTTTCTAAGCTTCTAACTAATATAAATATTGTGTTGTCTCCTGCTATAGTCCCAGCAATTTCACCTAAATGAAGTGTATCTATTGCTTCTGCCGCAGCAGATGCTGAACCTGATATTGTTTTAACAACAACCATCTTATCAACATTTTCTACTGAAGTTACAGTATTAGCTAATATATTGCTTAATCTATCAACCATTTCATTTTTTTCTTCTTCTATGATTGTATATCTATAGTGCCCTTTATTATCTTGTTTTTTAACAAGTTTTAAATTTTTTATATCTCTAGATACTGTAGCTTGAGTAACATCAAACCCAGCTTTTTTTAATTCTTCTGCTAACTCTTCTTGAGTTTCTATGGCTGTTGATTTTATAATTTCAATTATCTTAGAATGTCTCTTAGATTTCATCTTCAAATCACCTTCATAATATTTATTCTATCTTAAACAATTTTTTCCTTAGTACCTTAAAGTAACTTTTATTATCAAAAGAAATTATTCTAAAAAATTCTTTTGCTTTTTTTATTAAAACTTCATTATGTTTTTCTAATTTTAATGCTTTTTGTCCATCTATTGTAACAAAGACATCTGATTCATTAATAAGTGGCTTAATTCTTACTGTATTATTTCCGTCTATTATCATAGGTCTTGAATTTGGTGTATGCGGACATATAGGTACTATTGATACTATTTGTAAATCTGGCATTATAAGTGGACCTCCAGCTGAAAAAGAATAAGCTGTTGATCCTACTGGAGTAGAAATTATAACTCCATCCCCTTTAAAAGTAGCATAAAGTTCATCATTTATAAAGACCTCATATTGTGCCATTCTAGATAAAGTACCTCTAGCAACCACAATATCATTTAAAGCTCTTTCCTCTGAACATTCTCCCATTTCTATAGTACAAGAAAGTAACATTCTTTCCTCTACTTTATAGTCACGAACTTTTATTCTGTACAAAGCTTCTTCTAACTCGCTTATCTCAGCTGTAACTAAAAAACCTAAATTTCCAATGTTAATTCCTAAAATTGGAGTATCTATAACTGTAGAGAATTTTCTAGCTACACCTAAAAGTGTTCCATCTCCACCAAGAACTATTAAAAGATCTAAAGTCTTTAATTCTTTATAATCACCATTATAAAACTGATCTATAACTCTTATGTTATCAGGATTTAAATATTCTTTAACTTTTGAAATAACCAAGTTTAAAATTTTATTTTCTTTATCTTTTTCTTTATTAATTATAATTCCTATATTTCTCATGCCCCAAAACACACCTTTACTTTAACTATAAAGCTTATTCAAAGCAATTATAAAATTAATATTTATTATTCAATAATTTAATTTTTATAAATCACTATGAGATTTATCTACAACTTTATCTATAATATTATAATCAAACTCGTCTATATTGTTATTCTTCTTTAAATATATTAAATATTCTATATTTCCTTCTGGTCCTTTTATAGGAGAGAAATCAAGGCCTAATATATTTAATTTATGTGATAAGGCAAAATCTACAATTTTCTTAATTACTTCTTTATGAGTAGAAGCTTCTCTTACAACACCCTTCTTACCAACTTTTTCTCTACCAGCTTCAAATTGTGGCTTAATAAGTGCCATAACTTCTCCATTCTCATTTAAAAGATTAAGTACAGCTGGCAAAACAGTTGTTAGTGATATAAAAGATACATCTATTGATGCAAAATCACATAATTCTCCTATTTGCTCTGGAGTTGCATATCTTACATTAGTTCTTTCCATACAAACAACTCTTGGATCTACTCTAAGTTTCCAAGCAAATTGTCCATAACCAACATCAATTGAAAATACTTTTGAAGCATTATTTTGAAGCATACAATCAGTAAATCCACCAGTTGATGCTCCAATATCTAAACATCTCTTTCCTTTAAGATCTATTCCAAAAGATTTAACTGCTTTATCAAGTTTAAATCCACCCCTACTAACAAAAGGTAATTTTTCTCCTCTAAATATGATATTTGAGCTTACTGGAACTTTTTCTCCTGCCTTATCAACTCTCTTTTCTCCTATAAATACCATACCTGCCATTATATATCTCTTAGCTTTTTCTCGTGACTCAGCAATACCTTGTTCAACAAGCAGTACATCAAGTCTTTCTTTTTTTTCTTTTTTTTCTGCCATAATGTTCTCCTTTAAAGTAATTCAATTAATGTATTTTTTATGCCTTCTGCATCTAATCCATTAACTTCATATAAAATATCAGGTTTACCATGTTCTATGAACTTATCATCAAATGCTAATGTAACAACTTTTTCTTTATGTCCAATTTCATTTAAATATTCTAGAACACCTTCCCCAAAACCGCCTTTTTTAATATTATCTTCAATAGTTACAATCTTGAATCCATCTTTTGATAAAGAATTTAATACTTCCTTATCCATAGGTTTTATAAATGTTGCATTTATAATTAAAATATCTATATTTTTTTCTTCTTTTATTTTTTGTGTAGCAATCATAGCATGTTGAACCATTTTACCATTAGCAACTATTGCTATTTTCTCTCCATCTTTAACTTTTTCCCATTTTCCATATTCTATTTTACTTAATGGTTTTAAATTAACATCAATATCTCCACCTCTTGGATATCTTATAGCTAAAGGTTCATTAAAATCACTTGCCCATTTTAAAATAACTTCCATTTCATCTAAACACTTAGGAGCAACAATAGTCATATTAGGCATTGGAGATAAAAATGAAATATCAAATATTCCTTGATGCGTTTCTCCATCTTCCCCAACTAATCCAGCCCTATCTAAACAAAGTTTAATAGGTAAATTTTGCATGCACACATCATGTAAAACTTGATCATAAGCTCTTTGTAGAAAAGTTGAATAAACTGCAAAGAATGGTTTTAATCCCTCAGCTGCCATTCCAGCTGCTAAAGTAACAGCATGTTGCTCTGCTATTCCTACGTCAAAAAATCTATTAGGAAATTCTTCTCTAAATTCCTTTAATCCTGTTCCATCTGGCATAGAAGCAGTAATTGCAACAATCTTATCATCATTTTTAGCTAATTTAATCATGGCTTCCCCAAAAGTAGAAGAATAATTTCTACTTGCAAACTTTGAAATTATTCCTTGTTCTAAATCAAAAGGAGATACTCCATGATACTTATTAGGATTTTTTTCTGCTAATTCATAGCCTTTTCCTTTTTTAGTAACTGTATGTATTATTACTGGGCCTTTTATATTTTTAGCTATACTTAGAATCTCATTTAACTCTCTAATATTATGTCCATCTACTGGACCAAAATACTTTAATCCAATATCTTCAAAATACATGCTTGGTACAACAATTTTTTTAATACCCTCTTTTACTTTTGAAAGAGAGCTCTTTACTCTTTTTCCAATATAAGTAGTATCTAAAGTTGATCCAATATCTGATTTTAATTTATTATAACTTGCACCCATTCTAAGCTTATTTAAATAAGTTGCAAGTCCTCCAACATTTTTACATATAGACATTTGATTATCATTTAATATTATTATAAGATTATCTTTTCTATATCCAATGTCGTTTAATGCTTCTAAAGCCATTCCTCCAGTTAATGCTCCATCTCCTATAACTGCTATAACTTTATTTTGCTTTCCAAGCAGCTTCTGAGCTCTCGCCATCCCTGCTGCTGAAGATAGTGACGTACTACTATGTCCAGTAGCAAAGAAATCATATTCACTTTCTGTTCTCTTAGGAAAACCACATAATCCGCCATATTGTCTTAAAGTATTAAATTTATCTTTTCTTCCTGTTAAAACCTTATAGGCATAAGATTGATGTCCAACATCCCATATTATTCTATCTTCACTAAAATCAAAATTTTTAAATAATGCTACTGTTAAATCAACAACTCCTAAGTTTGAAGCTAAATGTCCTCCAGTATTTGAAACACTTTCAATTAAAAACTCTCTTAAATCTTTAGCTAATATTTCTAATTCTTTCTCATCTAAATCCTTTATTTCTTTAGGATCAGTTATTCTCTGTAGAATTTCACTCATTTAAACCAAATCCTTTATTATTAAAATTTTCTCTCTAGAAGTTTCATAGTTAACACTTTTAAAGGTTCTGTATTTCCTTCTATTGAATTTAATATCTCTATACATTCCTCAGTTATATTCACACATTTTTTCTTACATTCTTCCAATCCAAAAATGGTTATATAATTATTTTTATTACTTTCTTGGTCTTTGTGAACATTCTTCCCTAAATCTTTTGCATTTCCCACTACATCTAATATATCATCTTTTATTTGAAATGCTAAGCCTAACTTATATCCAAAGTCCTCTAATTTTTTAATATCTCCCTCTGAAGCTTCTGCTAAAACTGCTCCAGATATTATTGAAGCTTTTATAAGTTCGCCTGTTTTCTTTAAGTGCATGTAGTCTAATTCTTCTAAAGAAATTTCTTCCTTATCTTCATTTATTATATCAACAATTTGTCCGCCAATCATACCATCTGATCCTGCGGCATCTGCAATTATCTTAGTTGCTTTTAATGCATTTCTTCCTTTTTCTAAAGAATAATCAACTAAAATTTTTATAGCTTCATTTAAAAGAGCATCTCCAGCTAAAACAGCAATAGCTTCTCCAAAAACCTTATGATTTGTAGGCTTCCCTCTTCTTAAATCATCATCATCCATACATGGTAAGTCATCATGTATTAAAGAATAAGTGTGTATCATTTCTATGGCCATTGCAGGTGTTACTATTTTTTTATAATCGCTTTTATAAATATAGTAAGATAAAAGCATCAATATTGGTCTTATTCTTTTTCCCCCTACATTTATACTATATGACATTGAATCATATAAAACTTTATTGTATTCTCTATCTTTATTAAAATAAGCTTTTAAAGACTGGTCAATTTCCTCTTTTAAGCTATTAATATTCATTGCTGTATCCTCCAAAGTCTTCCTCTTTTTCATCTTCAACAACTTTTATCTTTCCTTCTAAAGTGTTGAGCTTTTTGTATAGTTTATTTATTATTTTAACGCCATTTTCATAGCTTTTTATAGACTCTTCTAAGGTCAACTCCCCATTTTCAAGTTGCTTTACGATTTCATTTAATTCACTAACCATACTTTCATAATTAGTTTCTTTTCTAGCCATTTTCTCTCTCTTTGCTCCTTATTCATTAATAATTTTTATATCTATATTAACGGAACCATCCTTCATTATCACTTTTACCATATCATTATTTTTTAATTCACTTACTTCGTTAATTACTTTATCTTCCTTATCCATTATTACTGAATACCCTCTTCCTAAGGTGCTTAATGGATTTAAAGTTTGTAATATGCTATTTAAAGCAATAACCTCATCTTTTGTCTTATCAATTTTTCTTTTTCCTAAAAAATTGAGCTTTTCTTCTAAAGTATGTACTTCTTTTATTCTTTTTTCAATTATATGTCTAGGATTATTAGCTTTTAATTCTTTGTATAATAAATCTATATTACTCTTTGCATTTAAAAATCTTCTGTCAATAGCCCTTTGTAAGAACTCTTTTTTATTTGCTAGATCATTTATCATTTCTTGTAATGATGGAGACACTAACTCTCCTGCTGCTGATGGTGTAGGTGCTCTCATATCACTTACAAAATCACTAATAGTAAAATCCACTTCGTGACCAACAGCTGATACAGTAGGTATTCTGCTATTAAATATCTCATATGCTAATTCTCTATTATTAAAAGCCCAAAGTTCTTCAATAGATCCTCCACCTCTACCTAATATGATAACATCAACTGATTTCTTATTATTAAAATATCTAATACCTTCAATTATTGAATCTGCTGAATTTTCTCCTTGAACCTTTGCTGGATATAAAATAATATCTAAAGATTTATTTCTTCTTTGAATTACGTTTATTATATCCCTTATTGCCGCTCCAGTCCTTGCTGTAATTATTCCAATTCTCTTAGGGAATTTTGGTAATTCTCTCTTATATTTTTCATCAAAAATCCCTTCCTTACTAAGCTCTTTTTTTAATTTATGGAATTCTTCAAAAAGTTCTCCAATACCTGCTTTTTTAATATTCTCACAGTAAAGCTGATAAGTTCCTTCTTTATGATAAACACCTAATCTAGCTTTTACCTCTACCTTCATTCCTTCTTCTAGTCTAAAATCCAAATTAACTGCATTATTTTTAAACATAATGCAGTTAACCTTGCTATTTTCATCTTTTAATGAAAAATAAATATGACCACTTGAATGGAATTTTAAATTAGATATTTCACCTTTGACATTAAGATTCTTTAATATAAAGTCATTTTCAACTAACTTTTTAACGTAGTTATTAACTTCACTAACAGATAATGTCTTTAGTTTCATTCTAATCTAACTCCTTACAAACATTTTTTAAAAGAAGAGTCGTAGTTAAAGACCCTACGCCTCCTGGAACTGGTGTAATTAATGATACTTTTTCATAAACATCATCAAAATTAACATCTCCAGTTATTTTACCATTAACCTCACTAGTTCCTACATCAATAACAACCGCTCCTTCTCTAACATAAGAAGAATCTATGAAATTAGCCCTTCCAATAGCTACTACTAATATGTCAGCTCTCTTGCAAACTTCTTTTAAGTTCTTAGTTCTTGAATGACATACAGTTACTGTAGCATTTTCATTTAAAAACATTTGAAAAAGAGGTTTACCAACTATATTACTTCTTCCAATAATAACAACTTCTTTCCCCTCAATTTCAATGTTATAAGCTTTTAAAAGAGTTATTACACTGTTTGGTGTGCATGGCATAAAACACTTCTCTCCCTTATAAAATCTACCTACACTTACATCTGAAAGACAATCTAAGTCTTTATCTACATCTATTAAATTTGTAACTTCTCTCTCATCAATATGCTTTGGTAAAGGTAATAAAAGCATTATTCCATTTACACTATCATCTTTATTTAACTCTTCTATCTTAAGTTTTAGATTTTCTTCTGAAATACTTTCATCTAGTTTTATCTTCTCAAAATCTATTCCTAAATTATTAGCTAATTTTTCTTGGAAGTTTTGGTAATATACTGAGCCTCCATCATCCCCAACTAGTATAGACGATATCTTTAAAGACTTTCCAGAAGCTTTTAATTTCTCTGTATAACTCTTAATTTGCCCCTTTATGTCTATAGCCACTGTTTTTCCGCTTAAAATCTTATCCATTACCTGCCCCTCCAAATCTATAATTCTAGTAAATATAAATTTTATCCTTATTGAATATTCTTATATACTTTATCTAAAACTCCATTTATAAATGAAACTGATTTATTATCTGAATATTTTTTACATAATTCAATAGCTTCATTTATTGATACCTTTCCTGGTATATCATCTGTAAATAACATTTCATATGTAGAAATTCTTAAAATTGATAAGTTAACTTTTGAAATTCTGTTTAATTTCCATTTTACAAGTTGACTTTGTATTAGAGAATCTAACTTTTCTTTATTTTTTTCTATTCCTAATAATCCTGATTTTATGTATTCTAAATCTAAATCATCCTTAGAAATATCTTCGTTCTCAATAAAAGAATTGAAAGTTTCTGATGCAGTTTCTGAAGTTATTTCCATTTGGTAAGCTAATTGTAATAAATATTCTCTTGATTTTACTCTATTCATTATATCCTCCTATGTTTTGAAAATACTCTATTTAGTATTATTGTCTTAATTTATATTATTAATCATATAGTTAATGATTTAACACAATGAAACACCCTCTGAAATCAGAGGGTGACTACTATTTTTTTAATATTTCATTTTTATCTTCTTCTTTTAAGATAATTATGTTTTGCACATATATGTTCACTAGTGCCACCTTAAGTCCAGTTATAGCTTCAACAGTCCTTCTTACGTTTTCTTGCACTTGAGAAACTACATCAGGGATCTTAATTCCGTATTGAACAGTAACACCAATCTCAATAACAGCTTCACCATTCTCTACATTAACCTTAATGCCCTTACCTAAACTTTTCTTTGAAAATTTATGTCCTATTCCAGTGCTATTATTATGATTTATCTCTAGTATTCCGTCTATCTCAGATGCAGCTATACCAGCTACGACACCGATAACTTCATCAGATATATTAACTATACCTAAGTTAGCTTCATCTCTATTCATTTCATTCATAAAGCTGAACCCTCCTACTAATCTTCACGAAACTTAATTAGTTATAGGTTCATTATAGCAAATAACTAATTACAATACAATTAATTATTTTTTTTCTATATCAACGTCATATACTTTTGATACATTCATAACTATATCTTGAATTTCAACCATTTTCTCTTTAGTTAACTCTTCATTAGTCTTAACTACAACCTTAGCATTATCACCATCTATAAAACATATTACATCTTCATAACCTTTACTCTTTATACTAAGTTCTATTCTTGTTTCATAATCTCTTGCCATAGTCTTTTCAGTTAATTCTTTTTCAGCTTCTTCTTTTTGCTCTGCTGAAGTGTTTTTATCTTCTACTATAGCTTTTAAGTTATCAATAGTTTTAGAATCTTTTTGTTCTCTTAAATTTCTTGATTCATAAAAATAATTTGAAGATGTTTCAGTTGCATTGTCATCATTTTCTCCAAAAGCTGTAGGAACTTCTCCCATACTCTCTTTGATTTGATTGTTAACTCTTGTTGCTAGAACTCCAGTACAAACTATTAATGCTAAAAGTGTTAAAATTATCCCTGCTTGTTTTTTATTCATAATGAACCCTCCATAAATTTCAATTTTATTTTTTCATAGCTAATACATTTACCTTATCTACACTTATGTTATATAAGCTTGATATTGCTTTTGTTATTTCATACTTTATTTTGCTATCTTCTGCTCCTTCAGCCACAACCATGACCCCTAAAACCTCTGGTTTTTCTGTCTTTAATATAACTGGTTCACTTCCATTTGAACTATTTGACATAACTATTTTATCTCCATCTGTTTCTTGTGAATTAACTCTTTTTCCTCCTTCGCTATCAGTTTCTTCTGTAGTACTTTTTTGAGAAGAATTATCTAATGCTGGTACTTTTACTTCACTACTTTGAAAGTTTATTACTACATCTACTGATCCTACTCCATTTATTTTTCCTAATATCCTCTCTAAATCTTTTTCTTGCTTTTCTTGATAACTTAAAACCTCTGAATCTTTTTGACTATTACTATTGACATCTTCTTTTGATACTTTTTCTAAATTAGTTTTCTCACTCTTAGTTATATTGTTTACACCTGTAAAATATGACACAACTAAATAAATCATTATAACTAATAAAAGTAATATTATTAAATTAGTAATATTCTTCTGTTTTAAAATTTTAGATATTCTATCCTTTAACCCCAGCACCTTTATATTCCCTCCTATGCATATGAAACAATTATATTTTCATGAGAAATTTCAAGTTCCTTTTCAACAAATTTTTCAATTTTTTCTAAAAAAGAATCTTTTTCCTCTTCTTTATTAACCATTTCTTTTCCAACAACAACCTTATCTACTTTTTTTACTTTTTTTTTATCTAAAACTGTAATTTCTGCTTTTTCAATATTAAATTTCACTTCATCAAAATCTATCTTTCCAATTAAATTAACCCCAAATTCATTCTCATAGAATTCATCTTTTAATGACTTTTCTAAGTTTTTCTCAACACTTTTTAAAATGGACTCTTCATCATACAATGACTTTTTTTCTTTATCTTCTATTCCAACATAACTTATTTTATCCTCAAAAACAGTTTCATCTATATCCTTATTCAAAGTCAAAAGCCCTATTATTGGTGATAACATTACAGAAAGTATTATTAATGAAAATGCAAACTTAACATGTTTTTTTATCGAAGAATTAGGTAAAATTATATGAGCAATAGATATGATGACTATAACAACACAAAGTGTTGAAATCCAATTTTTTAAAAATTCCATTTTTTCTATCCTCCTACAATAAAATTACCTGCCGTAGCCATCATAGATACCATAATAAAGAACATTATACTTACACTTATTATGCATGACATTATCATAAATAATGCTTCTCCAACGGTTTCTACACTGCTAGAAATCTTTGAATCGACAACAGGCTCAATAACTGCTGACGTAAGTTTAAAACATATAGCCATAAGACCTATTTTTATTATTGGATAAATTACAATTACAACTAGAACTATTACTCCTAAAGAAGTTATTACACTTTTCAATGCTAAAGAATATCCTGCTACTGTTGTTACTGCATCTGAAAATGCTTTTCCCACTATAGGTACAAAATTATCTACAGCAAACTTAACTGTTTTTACAGCTACTGCATCTAAGGTATCTGAAGTCATTCCTCTTAAAGTTAATATTCCAATAAATATTGTCAATATAAATCCTTGAGATATCATAACAAGCTGTTTTATAAAAGTACACATTCTCTCTATTTTAAATTCGCTAGAAAGATTATTAACAAACTGTAATGTAAAATATGCTAGTATTAATGGGAATAAAAAGTATGTGTAAATTCTAGGAGTTATAGAAACTGCTCCTAGTACTATTGGGTCTATAGTAACAGCTGATGTTACTCCACCTGATGTAGCTATAAGCATTACAATAACAGGAACAATAACATTCATAAAATCTATAATTGAAGTTAGGACTTCTTTTCCTAAGTTAAGAGATATAAAGAAACTTTTAGTTAAAAGCATTATAAGTAGGGCATAGCAAGCAAAAAATGCTACCTGTGTTACTCCCTCTTCAATATTAAAAGCATCTTGTAAATTTTTAAGCAAGGCACTTAAAAGGGCAATTACTAATATTGAAGCGATAAACTTTAAAACTATGTTAAGTTCTCTAAACATATAGCTAAGTATTGAAGCCCCTATTTTCTTTAATGTTATTGGATCTTCTCCATTTTCTAAATAATTCATTATATATTCCTTAGCAGACATATTACCTAATATATCTTCTTCTGTTTCTAAATTATTTATATAATCATAAAATCTTTCTATTCTTGAGTCATTGTCTATTTTTTCTTTTGAACTCTCTAAGTTATCATTCGCCAAAACTTTTAAGTTAAAGCAAAATACAAAGATAAGAGATAATAATATTATGTTTATTAACTTTTTCATATCTTAGCTCCTACATTATACTTAAAATAGAATTCAAAATATTAGCCATTATTGGTATAGCTAATAAGAGAATCATGATTTTTCCTGTAAACTCTACCTTCTTACCTAGTAATGTGACCCCTGCATCATTACATATATAACTACAAAAAGTAGAAAGATATGCTATGGCAATAATTTTCATAACTATAGCAATATATGATGAATCCATTCCAGACTCTCTTGCTATATCCTGCATAAATACTATTATTTCATTAACATAAGGCATTACAAAAAGAAAAATTACTATGCCAGCTCCTAAAAGAAGAAAAACTGCAAAGGTGCTCTTATTATCTTGTAAGACGAGATATAAAAACAAACTTATGAGTACAAAACTTATTACTTGTATAACTATATCCATATTTAATTTTGCCAGTAATCTTTTCTTTATTTGAACCTTAGATTACTGTCATAGCCACCCCCTTCTGAATGTATTTCATAAATCTATTAAAATAAAAACATAGATTTAACAGAAGAAAATAATCTACTTATAAGTTGAATCATCATAGTAAGTATTATCACTACCCCAACTATATTCGCTAAAGTTGCATATTCCTTTTTTCCACTTTGTTCAAGAACTTTATCTAGTATAACAAGCACTATACCAACTCCTGCAATCTGAAAAATCAAAGATAAATCCGACATATATGGCCTCCCCCTAAAACTTAACTCTTATAAATAGTCCAAAATCAAAATTTCTTTCCTAAAAATCTATTAGACTAAACAAGAAAAATAGCTATCATTGCACCTATTGCAACGCCTAAACATCTATATATCTTAGTATTTTTATTACACTCATCTTCAGCTACTTCTAATTCTATATCTAGCTTTTCTTTTGCTAAATTAAATATCTTAATTTGTCCCTCTACATTGGTTTCTCCTAAAGACTTTGAAAGATCTAATAAAATTTCAAAATCCTTATTCATTAGATTCATTTCTTTCTTATGTTCATTTATACTTTCTTTAAAAGCCATATATACATTTTCCACTTGATTATTTTTTAATTTTAAAGAAATTTCATCAAATAACTCTTTTATTGGACTTTTAGCTTTTAAGGCTATACTCTCTATACTCTCTGGTAAAGGAGTATAAGTATAAACAATATCATTTTCAAAATCTATTAAAGCTCTTTTTAACTCTCTAAGTTGTAAAAGTCTATTTCTAAATCCTTCTCCATATAGGTATCCAATTAAGGAGCTAAGCAGAACTATAATAAGCAGAAAAAAAATTTTCATTTTATCCTCCTATTAAAGATAACTTTGATAATATATATGTTATTTTTATACCTTTTAGCTTAATATTTTAAACATTCAATTTTAAAAAATATATAACTACTCTTTATAAAAGATCTATGAAAAATTAATTTTATTATGTTAAATATCATTAAACATTATATATACCTTCAATAGTTCCAATTCCTTTTTTAGCGCTAAGAACTACAACTTTATTTATTATATTATTTTTTACAACTTCCCTAAAAACAGGTCTCTTATACAATTCTTCAATATTTCTTCCATGCAAGGTAGCTATAATACTAACTCCTGAATTATATGCCATCATTAATCCTTCCATATCTTTATAAGTTCCAATCTCATCACATATAATAACTTCTGGTGAAAGCCCTCTTACGGCCATCATCATACCTTCACTTTTTATACAATTATCATATACATCAGTTCTTATTCCTACATTCATTTGGGGAATTCCATTGTAACAAGCAGCTATTTCACTTCTTTCATCAATTACAACTGTTCTCTTCCCCTTAAAACCAATTTGAGAAATTCCATTAGATATATTTCTTGTAATATCTCTTAAAAGTGTGGTTTTACCACATTTAGGTGGAGATATTATTAAAGTATTATTCACTCTATTATTTTCTACTAAGCTATTCATTAAACTATTTGAACAACCTAATATTTCTCTACAAACTCTTATATTTAAAGAAGTTATATTCCTAATAGTTTTAATACAATTATCTTCTATTACACATTGACCTGCCAATCCAACTCTATGTCCTCCTTGGATAGTTATATATCCTTGTCTTATATCCTCCTCAAAAGCATATAAAGAGTAGTTACTTATTTTTTGAATTATGGTTTTAACATCCTCTCTCGTTATTACATAATTGAAAATTGTTTCTGTATTATCTAAAACTATGTTAAGAGGCTTTCCAACCTTAACTCTAATCTCTTGTAATTTACTTAAATTACTTTTGTCTTTTAAACAAGAATTTATCTTTTCTGGTAATACAGCAAATATTTCTTTCAAAGTACCTCCTCCCTTTCTATTAAAATTTATTAGTTTACATAAGAAATTATTCTAATTATTTTTAAAATAATAAATCTTTTTGGTACATCTTTTTTGAATATATTTAAATGTATTACTTTACATAAAAAACTATTCTAACTATTTTCTAATTTTGGATAAAAAAATAAACTGTACCTTTTATAAGGCACAGTTTATTAAACTTCAAATTCATTTCCACAATAAGGACAAGGTATACTTTCAGATCTGTTTAATATATCTTTTTCTATGTATATAGGCTTATGACATTTATCACAAACTACTTCACAATATTCATCATCATATTCTTCAAGCTCTTCTAAAGTTAGCTCTTCAAAAAGTTCATCCTGTACTCCACTTAAATCATCATTTAGTAGATTTACATTTTCATCTAAAGTTTCAACATTAACTTGTAACTCTTCAACCTTATCAACTAAAGATGAAATTACATTAAGTAAGGAATCCTTAAATTCTTTATCTAACTCAGTGTTTTTATCCATAGCTTTAAGTAAGTTGCTAATATTATTTTTAATATCCTTCACTGAAATCACTTCCTTATATTAAATATGCTAAGCTTCAAAAGCTTAGCATAAATTTATTTTTATCTATATTCACTAGATAAATTTGACTTAAATACATTTAAATCGAGTTTTTTATTAAACTCTTTCCATGTACTCGCCAGTTCTAGTATCTATTCTTATAGTGTTTCCTTCTTCAACGAACATAGGAACCATAACTGTTGCACCAGTTTCAACAACTGCAGTTTTCATAGCTGTAGTAGCAGTGTTTCCTTTAACACTTGGTTCACACTCAGTTATTAATAACTCAACAAAGTTTGGAGCTTCTACTGAGAAAGCTTCTCCTTTGTAGAATTTGATTACAGCGTTCATGTTTTCTTTTAAGAATTTTATAGCATCTTCAACTTTTTCATGGTTTAAAGGAATTTGCTCGAAAGTCTCTTGATCCATGAAGTAGTATAATTCTCCATCTGAATAAAGGTATTGCATTTCTTTTCTTTCGATTATAGCTTCTTGTAATTTATCAGTTGGGTTGAAAGTTCTGTCTGTAACACCACCCATTATAACGTTTCTTAATTTAGTTCTAACGAAAGCAGCACCTTTTCCTGGTTTAACGTGTAAAAAGTCTATAACTGTGTATACTTGTCCATCCAGTTCAAAAGTAGTTCCTTTTCTTAAATCACTTCCTGATATCATTAAGTATCCCTCCAAAATCTATTAATTCATTTTATATTATAACCCTTTAAGATAAATTAATACCCTCTAGAGTTACCTTGTTACTTATTTACTATTTAAAGTGTAAAACAACAATCATATTTTATCAAAAGCTAATAATAAATGCAATTATTTTCATTAAATTTACAAGACTATACAACCTTAAGCTCTAAAAAGCACTTTAATTCTTCCGATTTTTCTATTTTATAATTTTTTATATGAATATTATTATTTTTTAATAAGTTCACATAATTAATCAAATCCTCTAAAGAACCTCTGAACAAAACTTCACCTGTCCATCCATCTTTATATTCAAATTGTAAAACAGTACAATCTTTATTTTCTATATTTTTTAATACTGTATTTAAATCTTTATCTTCTTCCATAGAATTTTTTACTACTGGAAGTTCATAATTTCTTAAGTTGAAGAGATCTATGCCTTGTATCAATAAAATAACTATTAAAATATTAGCTAAAGTTACATCTAATTTTAACTTTTTCAAATTAATTCTCCTCTTAGTATATAAGTATTATTAGATTCATTTAATCTTATATCTTCTACTCTTCCATTGATGTTATTAATATCATTAATAACAGAATTTTTATAATTACTATTGACTTCTACTTCAAAACTTTTTCTCTCTAGATTTAAATTCAATATTTTTCCTCCTTCAATTATTTTCTTTAACTTATTTATATCTTCTAAAAACCCTTCGTCTAAAGACTTTTCACTATCAACTACATTTGTTTCACTTAAATAATTTTCTATTTTATTATCTTCAGTCTTAATTTTTCCATAAAAAAACAAATTAAATACTAATAAAAGTAATATGTATATAGTTAGCTTTTTCTTTATTTTTTTGTTATATTCATCTACATATTCAATTGGTAAAAATTTTTTATATTTTTTAATATAAATTGTCCTCACCTCTAATCTCATTTAATTTTAAACCATTAAACCATTCTTTTACTTCTTCTGTTAAATACTCTTTCTGGATTTTAAAAGTAAAGTCTTTTACAGATATTCTAAAATCATTCTCTATACTTTTAAGACTCTCTTCTATAGCTTCAATAACATTAGAATTTTTTATACTCTTTAATAAAACTAGTTTACCTTTTATATAAATACTTATTTTCAAATTTTTAAGTTCAAAAGTAACTTTATTAAAAACTGATATATTTTTATTTTTAAGTTCAGGAAAGGA
The DNA here is from genome assembly GCF_029258205.1 of Clostridium sp. Taxonomy (GTDB): domain Bacteria; phylum Bacillota; class Clostridia; order Clostridiales; family Clostridiaceae; genus Sarcina. Next base: position 62,033 of record NZ_JARHZJ010000026.1, on the reverse strand, counting down.
TAAAACAAAATCCTTTCTTTCATATAATAAATTTTTAAAATTCTCATCACAACCAATAAAATATACTATCAAAAATAAACTTTTGTTATATTTTAATACCTCATAATGAACTAATGGTGTGTAATTAAAAAATCTATCTTTTATAAGTTGTTCTATTTTTTCTTGGATATTACACTTCTTATTCACCTTAAGTGTTTCTATAAATATCCTTTCATTTAAAAGAATAATTTTTACTCTTTTATCTTTTAAATCCTTGAGTTTTGAAATATCATTTGTATCATTAATTACTAAAGTTTTTGTTACTAAACTCATAATTTCCCCTTTTTGACAAGATAATATCATCATTTATAACTTTTATTTCATAATAAGTTTCCTTAAAAAGTCCGCTTATTTTATCCTTATTTTTAATATTTAAAATCTTATCTTCCTCACTGTACTCAGCCTTCATATTATTCAAAGAAAATTTTAGCTCTTGAAAATTATCCTTATTCAAAACATTTTCTTTTAACATATAATTTATAAACTCCTCCTCTAAGTTATTTTTATCTATATTAGCACCTATTATTTTAAAACTTCTATCAAGTTCTTTTCTTCTTTGAAATGAGTTATCCATAAGTATTGTAACTATCATGCTACAAACTAGTGAAACTAACATAACCTCTATAGATACAAATCCCTTACACCTTTTCATAACAATATACCCTTTCTTCTTGATTTTTAACCTTTAATTTTATATAAAACAAATTTTCCTTTTCTACCACATCAAATTCTTCAATATTTTCTATAAGCGCAGGTGAATAATTTCCTCCATATTCTGTATAATTATAATAAACATATAATTTACTTTTTATTATTTCTATTTTATCTTCTGCTACCATACCATTTCTCCAAAATTTAACTACAATATAGTCTTTATCTTTATTTATCTTTATATCTTCAACCATATTATCCCAAAACCTATGATTTAAGTACATCTCTGCATCTAACAAATAATTTAGTTGTTTCTCTTTTGGAATAAATCTTTTATACTCCTTAACATAAAAAATCAAATTCTTTGTTAAACTCAAGGTTATAATTCCTAAAGCACCTAAATAAATACATAGTTCAATTAATAAATATGCTTTTCTTCTTCTTTTTGAAATAGTTTTTCTAATTTTTGAGGAGATTTTTCTAAAAATTTGTATATTTTCACCTCCTTATTTTCACTTATATATGGTTTTTCATTTTTATAAATTATATTAATAATACTTTCATATTGATCAACATGGATTATATTAATAGTCCAGCCTAAACCATAATTTCGCTCACTATTTAGAATTAAATTTTTTCTAAGAACTTCTTCAATATCATTGTTTATTAAATCATTTACATTTAAATCATCTATTTTATATATTCCACTATCAATACGTCTTAAATCTTCAAAGGATGTATTATATTTTAGCTCCATAGCTAAAGAATTAATAATTTCTACTACTTTTATTTTCTCTTTAATATAATAGTTATTGTTAATATAAGTTCTATAACTTTTTCCTATTCCTAAGAAAAGTATTGATACTAATGCCAATGCTAAAACTATATCTACTAATAGATATCCTTTCTTTTTATATCTCTCATCTTCCATATTTATATTTCCTCATGAATCACTTAACATTAATTTTCCACAAACCTGGAACTATTGTTATTTCTCTTTTCTTATTATTTTTATCAATCATTGTTATAGTACCAGCTATACTAATCATACCGGTCTCATTTATAGTAATTAAATTATTTCTATTGAAACTTACTCTAACTGAATCTAACCTCAAAGAAGTAGTCCTAATCTGATTTTGATAGATTAATTTATTATCTAATATGTCAAAAATTATTTCCCCATATAAATTATCTTTCTTAGATAACTGTTTTGCTTCCATTAAAAAATCATGAATCTTACTTATTTCACCTTCAACTTTTAATTCATAACCTCTATCTTTTATAATCATAAATGATGTTGGTATTACTAAAATAAGAGAAGTTACTCCTAAATATATTATTACTTCACTAAGAGTAAATCCTTTTCTTTTTCTATACATATTTCATTCCCTCAAAGGTAGGTATTAAAATTAAAAGCATCATAGCTGAAATAACAAATCCTAATATAATAAACATTGCTGGCTCTATTTTCCCAACAGTTTTATTTAACACCCTATCAAAATCTTTTTCTCTTATTTTCAAAAGTTCTTCAACATTTTTACTAAACAATCCACTTTCTTCTCCAGTTATTAAAAATCCCTTTGATACATGAGAAATAACATTTATTTTCCCTATACTATTACTTAAAGTAGATCCTTTTGTTAATTCTTCATTTATACTTTTAATATATTTTCTAAGCTTTATATCACTTAAGCTTTCTTCAAAGACACTCAAAGCATTATTAAGAGATATTCCACTATTTAATATCATGTTTATTAAAAATAATATTCTAATTTCATAATACATGCTATATAATTCTATGTTTTCTAATATTTTTTCCAAGCTTATTACTTTAAATAATAGATAAAGTGAAATTAATATACATAAAAAATAGCAAAAAACTATTACCTCAACATTTGGATTTTCTTCTACAAACTTAATATAATTATTTAACAAAGTCATAATCTTAGAACCTTCAACTTCCCTTAACTCATACATATCTGCAAACTGTGGCAAAATATAAGTTACATAACAAAAAATCATAATAATTAAACCTATAAGAAGTGAAACTGGATATCTCAAGGATTTAGCAATTTTATTTTTTATTTCCTTTTCAGCTAATATATTTCTAGCACACTTCTCCAATACACCTTCTAAGTTTCCACTTTCTTCTCCAATCCTCATCATATCTTTCATTAAATCTGGATATAAGTTACCTTCATCTTCAAAAGCCTTTGATAAAGAATCTCCATTTAAAACCTTTTTCTCAATTCTTTTTAAGGATTCTTTGTATTTCTTATCTTTCACAGTATTCTTTATTAGTTCTAATGATCGTCCTATAGACATTCCTGATTTTACATATGTACTTAAATTTAAGCATATGTATGAAGCTTCATCTTTAAACCCAAACATCTAACCCCTCACATTCCTTTAACAAATAATATTCTTCTAAAGATATTTCTCCCTTTTTAACTAATGTAAAACATGACTTTAAGAGTTCTTCTCCCCAAACAATCTCTTCTGTACTTTTATGCTCTCTTGGAAATATAATTTCACAAATTGCTTTTCTTCCACTATTACCTGTCCAATTACAAATTTCACATCCAGTTCCTTTATAGTAAGTTTTTAAACTTAATTCTACACCTTTTAAATTTTCAATTAATTCATTTTTTAGTTCTATCTTAACTTTACATTTTTCACAACTTTTTCTTACTAATCTTTGAGTTATTATTGAACTTACTCCTTCTTTTACTAAATATCCTTCTACTCCCATATCTAATAATCTATTAAAAACTTCATTTCCACTGTTAGCATGAATTGTTGAATATACTTTATGCCCTGTTATGGAAGCCCTTATGGCAATTTTAGCAGTTTCCTCATCTCTTATTTCTCCAATTAATATAACATCTGGATCCTGTCTTAATATATGCTTTAATCCATTAGCAAAGGTTAATCCAACTTTCTCATTAACATTTGTTTGTGTTATTCCTGCTATGGTAAATTCAATTGGATCTTCTATAGTACTTATATTTATCCCTTCTTTATCTATTGAATTTAATAATGCATATAGGGTTGTTGATTTTCCACTTCCTGTTGGCCCATTTATAACTACCATTCCATGTTTCAATTTTAAAAGTTTATTAATTTTATTCTTTTGCTCTTCCATTAAACTCAAATTATCAATATTCATAAACTCATTTTTCTTATATAAAATTCTAACTACTAACTTTTCACCAAAAGCACTTGGAATACTTGATATTCTTAAGTCACAATCATATCCATGATTTTTAAATGATACCTTACCATCTTGACATCTTAATTTGTCGCTTATGTCCATATCAGCTTTTAACTTTATCTTATTGACTAAATTTTCATAAAGATTTTTCTTTATTCTCTTAACTAAAACTAATGTTCCATCTATTCTAAAGCGAATGTTAGCATATTCTTCTAACGGCTCAATATGAATATCACTAGCATTTTTTTCTATCCCTAAAGATATAAGACTTACTAACTCTTCATCCAGAAATTTATCATTAGAAAAACTTTTCCCACCATAACAATCTTCAATTAAACTTTCTATTTCATTCTTATTTCCAATTACAAAATTTATTTCTTTTTCTCTAAATAATAAAGATAAATACTCTCTTTTCTTTGATTCTTCTTTGCTTGTATAAAAAAATATTTTGCCTGAGTTTTCTTTCAAAGCGATTAAATTCATCTCTAAGGCTGCTTTTTTAGATATCTTTTCCATTAACTTCATATCTACATCTTTAATTGTATATTTCATATATCAACCTCCTCACCAGTAATAATTGACAAGGCATTTATTTTTTAAACAAAAAAGTTCTAGATTATTAAAAAAATTTAATAATCTAGAACTTTTAACTATTTTATAATAATATACTGCCCTTTATTACTATCTATAAGTTTAATACTCTTATCGTTTATGTTATATCTATATAGTGAATTTTTTTCTTTGTTATCATTAAACCCAAGAAAATATATATTCTCTCCAACAACTATTAACTTTGATTTATCTGATATATTTTTAGGAAAATCATATACCAATCTATCAATTTTATTATTTGTTGTATCAATTGAATACAAGCTTCTTAATCCTTCTCCTTTTGTACCAATAAAATATACTACATTTCCTATTTTACATAAAGACTCTATTTCTCCAACCTCATTTGAAATAACAGATTCTTTTTTATTATCCAAATTATATATATAGCAATTTTTCTTGCCATCAATACTGCTTTCAGTATATAAAACAACTTGATCTTCAAGTAAATCAATATAATCTATAAAAGCCTTAACAACTTGCTTCTCTAAAGTGTAACTTCCATCCTTAATATTATAAATGTATAGCCCACTTTTTCTTTTTTCTAGGTCAACACCATATAGAACTAATTGATCTTCATTAACAAATTTAACATTCTCCCCTGAAATAGCTAAATTCTCATTAAAATCAAATTCCTTAAAATCTTGTAAGTCTAAAACCTTATATCCTATTTTATCCTCAGAACTATATTTGTATAGAAGCTTAGTTCCTTTTGGACTAATAATTAATTCCTCTATATTTCCATCTACTGATATCTTATATTCCTTAACTCCATTAGTGATTATTAAGTTTGTTCCCTTATCATCAAATTCTCTATAAACAGCTAAACCCAATTCCTCACTATAAACTTCAATATGACCCTTAAGATTCAAATCAAGTTTTTTTAGTGAATCCCCTTCTATTTCGTAATACTCAACATCTTCCCTTGAAATTACAGATACAATGTTCTCAGGAAGCTTTAATTTTTTTCCTTTACTGTCTTCTTCATTAGACCCTTTGTTGAAATTACATCCCACAATGGTTGTTGATAAAATAACTAATACTAATAAACTTAAAGCAGCAGCTTTCCTCATTTACTTACTTCCCTCTCTAAAATAAATATGTGCCATCACAAATAAATGATGCATCACCTATCATTTTTACTCCATCATCTTCAATATTAACCTTTAATTCTCCACCTGGAACTATTACCTTTACTTCCTTATCTACAAGACCTAATTTATTAGCAACTATAACTGAAGCACAGTTTCCTGTTCCACATGCTAATGTTGGACCTGCACCTCTTTCCCAAGTTCTAACTTCCATTGTGTTTCTATCAATCACTTTGCAGAAATTAACATTTGTCCCTTGAGGAAATAAATTATATCTTTCTATATACTTACCAAATTCTATAGGATATTTTTCTTCCTCAAATATAATAGTATGAGGAACTCCCATAAGTAAGGATGTTATTTCAAAATTTTCATTTCCTACACTCACTTTTTTTTCTATTATTTCTTCATCACATAATGCTGGAATATTCTTTGGTTTGAAATCTCCAAATCCCATATTTACATTGATAGTTTTTACCTTATCATTCTTAATTTCTAAAAAGATTCTTTTAATTCCATCACCTGTTAAAACATCTAAAACATCTTTCTTTACTATTCCCTTCTCATAGACATATTTAGCAAAACATCTTATTCCATTTCCGCACATGGCAGCATAAGAGCCATCTGAATTTATTATTACCATTTCTATATCACAATTTTCATTATTTCTAACTATTAAAATTCCATCTGCACCAATTCCAAATCTTCTATGGCACATTTTTTTAGCAATTTCTCCCTCTTTATCTAAATATTCATTATTCAAATCTTCTATAACTATAAAATCATTTCCATTTCCATGCATTTTTGAAAACTTCACACTATCACCTCAAATTACCTATTATTGATACTTTTTATTATAAGATGTATACTAACTGTATGTAACTCTATGTTCATCAATTTAGAAAGGAAAGAAAATCATGGCTTTAGACGGTATTTTTTTATATAACTTAATAAATGAATTAAAAAATTCATTAATAAATTCTAGAATTGACAAAATAAATCAACCTGAAAAGGATGAAATAATAATAAATGTACGTGGAAAAGAAAACAAAAAACTTTTAATTTCCTCTAGTTCCAAATACCCTAGATTACATTTTACTACAATAAATAAGAATAATCCATTACAACCTCCTGTTTTTTGTATGGTATTAAGAAAATATTTGACAGGTGGAAGAATAATTGATATATATCAACAATCTACAGATAGAATTGTTTCAATTGATATAGCAAATAAAGATGAAATGGGATTTGATAGTGTATATACTTTAGTAGTAGAAATAATGTCTAGACACAGTAATATTTCTCTTGTAAGGAAAAGAGATAATAAAATTATGGAATCAATAAAACATATAACAGCAAATAAAAATAGTTTTAGAGTTCTATATCCTGGTATAACCTATGTATTTCCTCCTGAATCTGAAAAATTAAATCCTTTTGACTTTTCGAAAGAAGATTTAAAAGCTAAACTAAACAAAAATAATAATGAATTAGATGAAAAAATATTTTCAAAGTTACTAACTGGTGTTGGCAAAAATCTTTCTCTTGAAATGTATTCATTATTTAAATCACAATTTGGGAATTCATATATTTTTGATGATATATTTGACTTTATATGTAATTACTTCAACAACATATTTAAAGATATACAAAATATTATATTCTACAAAAACGAAAAAATTATAGATTTTTATTTTAAAGATTTATCTATTTTAGATGATTGTACTAAAGAAGTTTATGATAATAGTAGTGAACTTTTAGATGCCTTTTTTGCTAATAAGGATAAACAAGATAGATTACATGCAAAAAGCTCAGATATACAAAGACTAGTTAATACTAATATAGACAGATGCTTAAAAAAGATTAAGGTTCTTGAAAAAACCTTAGAAGAATGTTCTAAAAAAGATGAGTTTAAAATTAAAGGTGAACTTCTAACCTCTTATATTTATAGTATTAAAAAAGGAGATAAATCTGTTGACCTTTTAAATTATTATAGTAATAATGAAGACTATCTAACTATTTCACTTGATGAAAATAAAACACCATCTGAAAACATTCAATTTTACTTTAAAAAATATAATAAATTAAAAAAGGCTGAAGAATCGGCCTTAGAGCAACTGGCTATAAACGAAGATGAACTTAAATATTTAAACTCAGTTTCATCAAGCATACAGGTTGCAGATAACTACGAAGACATAGACGCTATAAAAAATGAACTTATAGAAACAGGCTATATAAGATTTAGAAGAAATAATAATGGCAAAAAGAAAGAAAAACAATCTAAGCCTTATCACTATGTTTCTTCTGATGGAATAGATATTTATGTTGGTAAAAATAATATTCAAAATGATTATTTAACTTTAAAGTTTGCTGACAAGAATGATACTTGGCTTCATACTAAGGATATACCTGGTTCTCACGTAATTGTTAAAAGTTCAAATATTCCTGACAAAACTTTAGAAGAAGCTGCTAACTTAGCTGTTTTCTATAGCAAAGGAAAAGGTAGCACTAAAATTCCTGTAGACTATACTTTAGTTAAAAATGTAAAAAAACCTTCTGGTTCTAAACCTGGAATGGTAATCTATTCAACTAACAAAACAGTTTACATGGATTCACCAAAAGAAATAACTTTAGAAAAACTTAAGTAATAAAATAAAAGTTACAAATAGATTGTAGTAAATACTGTATTAAACTAAGAATTTATACAGTTATACTTAATTCTATTTGTAACTTTTAAAAAATATCTAGCTAAATAAATTTTTAAATTACTTCTTTAAATTATTATCTAAGTATTGGTAGTAGTAGCATAAAAGTCTACCATTATAAAGTTTTCTGTTTTTAGTAGCTTTTCTACCAAACTCTTTTTGGAAATCTGGACATGCTGTTAAAATATTAAAATCCCAAGTATCTAATTTCTCTTTAACCTCTCCAAAATGTTTATTTAATTTTGAAACTATTTCTTTTTCACCTATTCTCTCACCATATGGTGGATTTGTAATCATATATCCATACTTTTTCTTAGTTGAAAATTCAAAAAAGTTTCTTTTTTCTAAAGTTATACAGTCAGTTAATCCTGCTTTCCTTACATTATTTTTAGCTGTACTTAATACCCAACTATCTATATCATAACCAGTTATATCTAAAGGAATTTTCTTTATAGATCTTTCTGCTCCCTCTCTAACTTGATCCCATATTTCCTTATCCATTGAAGGCCAAGTTTCAGAAACGAATTTTCTATGTAATCCTGGCGCTATATTTCTAGCGATCATAGCAGCTTCTATTAGTATAGTAGCAGATCCACAACATGGATCTATAAGAGTTTGCTCTCCTCTCCACTTTGAAAGTAAAACCATAGCAGCTGCTAGTGTTTCTTTAAGAGGAGCTTGACCTGAATGTTCTCTATATCCTCTCTTGTGTAATCCATCTCCTGATGTATCTATTGTTAATGTAACAATATCTTTTAAAAGCCCAACTTCTATCTTGTACACTGGACCATCTTCTGTGAACCAATCTTGCCCATAACTTCTGCTCATGCTTTTAACTACGGCTTTTTTAACTATTGATTGACAATCTGGAACACTGAAAAGTTTTGACTTAACAGATTTACCAACAACATGCATCTTACCATCTACAGGTATATACTTACTCCAATCAATCTCTACAGTTTTATTAAATAACTCTTCAAAGCTTTCTGCTTTAAATTCAGCTACTTTTATTAAAACTCTATCTGCAGTTCTAAGCCAAAGGTTTGTTATGGCAATATCCATTTCATCCCCTTCAAAATGAACTCTTCCATTTTCAGTTTTTAGGTCTTCATATCCTAACTCTTTTAATTCCTTTGCAACAACAGCCTCTAAACCAAAAGTTGCAGTGGCTATTAAATTATAATCCATAAAAATTTACTCCTTAGTTTTAATTTTCATATATTTCAACTGAATCAGTTCCATCAATCTCTTTGATTTGAACCTTTATTATCTCATCTTTTGATGTAGGAATATTCTTTCCAACATAATCTGCTCTTATTGGTAACTCTTTGTGCCCTCTATCTACTAAAACAGCTAACTGTATAAATTCCGGTCTTCCTTGATCCATTATTGCATCAATAGCCGCCCTAACTGTTCTACAAGTATATAAAACATCATCAACTATAATAACCTTTTTTCCTCTTATATCAACATCTATTTTAGAGTCATTTAAATTTGGTGTATCACTAATATTAGTTAAATCATCTCTGTATAATGTTATGTCAACGCTAGCAACAGGAATTTTAACTCCTTCAAACTTTTCTATAAACTCTGAAAGTCTCTCTGCTAAAGGATATCCTCTTCTCTTAATTCCAACAAGAACTATATTATTTACTCCTTTGTTCTTTTCTATTATCTCATGTGAAAGTCTTGTAAGCGCTCTTCTTATAGCATTTTCATCTAACAAACTTGCCTTTAGATGCATATTCTAACACCCTCCTAATTTTTCTACAATTTTTTCAAAGTACTCTGGTAATTCTGAGTCAAATTCAACATATTTTCCAGTAGTAGGATGAATAAATCCCAATGTTTTAGCATGAAGAACTTGCCCCTCTTGACTTAATTTCTTTTGTTTCTTTAAGCCATAAACAGTATCTCCAAGTAATGGATGACCTATAAAAGACATATGAACTCTTATCTGATGTGTTCTTCCTGTTTCTAAAGTGCATTTAACAAGAGAACATGAATTAAATACCTTAAGAACTTCGTAATGAGTAACTGCTCTCTTTCCATCTTTAACTACAGCATACTTTAATCTATCTCTATTGTGTCTTCCTAAAGGTGCATCAATTATGCCACCTTCTTTTTTAAATCTTCCCTCAACAATAGCATAGTATTCTCTTTTTATACTGTGATCTTTAAATTGTTCTGCTAGTTTTTGATGAGCATTGTCATTTTTTGCAACAACTAATATTCCAGAAGTATCTTTATCTATTCTATGTACTATCCCAGGTCTTATAACCCCATTTATTCCTGACAAATCATTACAATGGTGTAATAATGCATTAACTAAAGTTCCAGTATAATTTCCCGGTGCAGGATGGACTACCATTCCTTTTGGTTTATTAACTACTATCACATCTTCATCTTCATAAACTATATTTAATGGAATATCCTCAGCTTCAACTTTCAACTCTTCTGGTTCTGGTATTTCTACCTCAATTTCATCTCCAACTGAAAGCTTATATTTTCCCTTTTCTACTTTTCCATTAATTAAAATTTTTCCATCATCAAAAAGCCCTTGAATAAAATTTCTTGAAACTCCATCTATTTTAAGAGCTAAAAACTTATCTGCTCTTATTCCTTTTTCTTCTTCAGTTATTTTTATTACTTCTTTACTTAAACTCATAGTTTATTTGCTCCATTCTAAAGTAAATATTTAAAGCTATATCTTAAATATTATATAATAAAATATTAAATTTCAACAATTAATTAAACAAAAAGAAAAATCTCACCTTAATCAAAGTGAGATTTTTTAACAGCTACTTACTCTTCAGCAAAGAAGCTTTTAATTTCATTTACATCATCGAAATGTGTTTCCACTTCATAGATGTCTTTAAGATCAGTTTTTTCTTCTTGATTTTCTTCAAAATCAATCTTTATACCTTGTTGCTCTTCTGTTTCAACTTCATACTCTGGATTAGTTATGTTAAAATTCTTAATAAAATCTTTCTCTAAATCATCAAAAGTATCTATTTGAAAGTTCATAAAACTTCTAAACTTAGCTCTAAACTTTGTAAACTCCTGTTTAACTCTGTCATATTCATCATTGATTTGTATAACATCATTATGAGCTTTATCTAATATTCTTTGAGCTGTATCATTAGCACTCTTAATTATTACATCAGCTTCTTTTTGAGCATTAGCTTTTGCTTGTTCAGCTGTATTTTGAGCTAATAATAAAGTGTTTTGAATTGTATTCTCAATTTTACTATAGTGTTCTATCTTATCGTTAGAATTTTCAAGTTTCTCTTTTAAAGCAGTGTTTTCTTTAAAAAGAATCTCATATTCTTCGACTATTCGGTCTAAGAATTCATCTACTTCCTCTGGACAATAACCTCTTAAAACCCTCTTGAACTCCTTGTTGTTAATATCCATTGGGGTTAATTTCATATAATCACACTCCTATGTATACTTAAATACTGTCAATTTTAATCTACCACTCTTCGTTGTCCCAAAAATATTACTTATTTTAAACTTTCCAATACCTCTTATGGTAAGTCTTGAATCTTCTGAAACTTCTTTACTTTTATCTTTTGTTATTCTATAGTCTAGAAGAACACTACCTGAATTTATAGCATCTAAAGCTTTACTTCTTGATATGTTTCCCAAGGCTGCAACTATACAATCTAACCTTTTAGAAGTTACTATTACATTTTTTTCTTCATAGCTAGGTTTAGGTATTTCATCTAAATCATAAATTATTTCACATTTACAATTAAGATTTCTTATCTTATTTAAATTATTAATTAGAAAATCAACTATACTATTATGAACAGCAACATAACATCCATCATCCCTTAAAATCAGATCTCCTATTTTGTTTCTATTTATGCCTAAAGCCATAATAGATCCTAAATAGTCTTTATGCTCTAATTTTGAAAATTTAGTATTGCATTGAATCCTTAAAAGACTTATTGGAAATAAATCATATTCTTCCTTATTAAATGCTATTACTCTTCGTTCTCCATCCTCAAAAAATCCAAAACTTTCAACATTTACATCAAATAAATTCATTTCTTGAAGGGTGCTCCATACATCTGGAGTATAAAACTCATCAGTAAATACTAAAATATTTTTTGTCCTAGCTAAATTAAACCTTTCAAAAAGTTTTAATGCTTCAAACTCTTCTAAATTTAATAAATTAATAAAATCTTTCTTATTCATACTATTTTGAAGCCCAGTTAAACATTCCTTTATTACTTAATTCACTCTTTAATTCATTGCTTACTTCAACATTTGAAGGTGATACTATAAATACGCCTTTTTCAACTTCTTGAAGTTCTCCACATAATGCATAGCAAGCTCCACCAACAAAGTCTATTAATCTTTGAGCTGTTCTAAGTTCTAATGAAGTTGTGTTTATAACAACAATCTTTCTATTTTTTAATGCAGTACAAATTTCAGTTGCATCATCATAAACTAATGGTTTAGTTATCATTAATTTAGCTGTATTAGCTGTATGAATATTTACAACCTTACTACTTTTTTTAGAAGATAATACTGGAGCAAATGATTCTTCTTCTTCCATTACCTCTTCTTCTTCCATTACTTCATCTTCATCTTCAAATTCATCAAACCCTAAAAAACTTTTCATTTTACTAACTACTTTTGACATATACATATCCTCCTAATTCTATTTATATAATCTTTTGCCAAAAATTCCTTGACCAATTCTAACCATATTGCTTCCTTCTTCAATAGCAATCTCATAATCACCTGACATTCCCATTGAAAGTATTTCCATTTTTATATTCTTAAACTTTTTCTCTTTTAATTCACAAAAAAGCTTATGAGTTTTACTGAAATACTTTCTACATTCTTCTTCTGTTCCTTTTGGAATTATAGTCATAATACCTAAAACATTAACATTGTTACAAGCTTCTATTGCTTCTATAAGTTCATCTAACTCGTCTTCCAAGATACCATACTTTTGTTCTTCTCTTCCTATGTTAACTTGAATTAAAGTATTGGCAATTTTATTATGTTTACCATACACCTTTTCTATTTCTTTTAATAATTTAATACTATCTAATGATTGTATAAGATGAACTTTATCAACTATATACTTCACCTTATTGGTTTGAAGATGTCCTATTAAATGCCATTCTACATCTTGGTGAAACTCATCAAACTTTTTTATTATTTCTTGGACCTTATTTTCACCAAATTTTCTAATACCAAATTCATAGGCCTCTTCCATTTCTTCAATAGTTCTTGTTTTAGATACAGCAATAAGTTGAACGTTACTTGGAATTTTTTCTGTAAATCTTATTAAATTTTCTTTTATATCCACTTTTACTGTCTCCTTTAATTATATATTACATTATATTCTTCTTTATAGGAATAGAAAATCCTTCTTTTTTGTACAAATTTTTCGCAAGGCATAGTTCTTACTTTATATTAGGTTCCATATATTTCGAATTCATATCACTAATATATGAAGGCATTGTTATATCATCACTCTTAGTTATCTGTACCTTTATTCCTCTATTCATAAGAGTTTTAATATAACTTCCATCTCTCATAAGTTGATTTTCCATTTTTTCTGGATTACCTATAGCATTAACATAAAACGGGGCTGGTATCTTAACTCCATTCATTCTTAAAAACTGTCCTCCACAATATATCTCTGTATTATATATTATTCTTTGATTATTTATAGATATGGCCTCTGCGCCTGCAGCTTTAAGTTCATTTATAACTTTTATCATATCATCATCATGAATAGTTCTTAAAAGTCTCATAAAATCATCAACTACTTCTCCACTAAAAGCTTCTCCACCATCTTCTAAAACTATTTTCAAACCTGGTCCTTTAACATCTGCTAATCCAGAAAGCATTAAATTATTATTTACCTCTTCTATCATATCATTTGAAATTTTATTGCTAGTCTCATCATTCTTTGAATAATTATTTATTTTTTCATGCAATTCCTTATTACTTTCCTTTAACTTTGATATTTCATTATAAAGATTGTTACGTTTATTGTATGCCTCTTGATATTCTCTAACATTTAACACCTTTGTAGTTTCTATTCCATCCAAACTTATGTTCATAGATATTAAAAGTCCAACTATAACAGAAGCTATAAATATAAAAATAGTAAATTCTCTATTTTTCAAAGCATCACCTCTTTATCGTTCTTTACTTTTATCTAATAATATCCTTCGTATAGCTGCAAAGTTATTAAATATTCTACTACCAAATACTATTACTGCTGCAAAGTATAGTGGTATACCAAGTTTATCACCTAGATATGCTAGTAAAGCTGCTAAAGCTGCATTCCCAAAAAATCCCGATATAAAAACATCTGCTTGAAATTCTTTCTTTAAACTAGCCTTTATTGCTCCAAAAACAGAATCTAAACATGCAACTATTGCTATAGATAAATATGGAGAAAACTTGTCTGGTATGCTTCCTGGAAATATAACTCCTATTATTATACCTACTAAAAGCCCAATAAATACTATCATTTAATCACCTTCTTAATCAACCTTTTTTAAATATTCAGAAGATAGGTTTTGAGTAGTCTTAGGTATTGTAATTGAATCTTTTTTCTCATATTTATAGTCATAATTACCGCCTAATACTCCATAGTCCATTTCTCCTGGGAAATCAATTCCTTTTATTAAGTTATCTTGGTTACCAATAACTTTTATTGTCAAGTTCTCCTTAGGAGAAATTCTTTCATTATTTCCTATCCATATAAAGTTACTTGCATTCTTTATTCCTGTTTGTGGAGTTATTCTAATATCATTAATAGCAATAGCTTCTGCTCCAGAAAAAGATAATAAATTTAATATATGAACAATTTCATTTTCACTTATATATTGAGGATCCTTTGAAGTAAGCAATGGTGATTTAGGTGTTATGGATAAAATTATTCCCGGTCCCTTAACCTCTTCAGTTCCTAAAATCATTCTTGTTTTATCTAATTGCTCTTTTATTTTATTATTTACATCTCCTTTAGAAGCTGCTGCTTCCTCCATTTCTTTAAGCCTCTTATTTAAAGAATCATTATTCTTTTGAAGCTCTTCTTTTTCCTTTTTAAGTCCGTCTATTTCTGCCATTATGTCATTTTGGTTATAATTTTCTATTATATTTTTCTCTTTATTATTTATTATTTTAAATTGATAGGTTAATAAAAACCCTAACAAAGCACAAACTATACCTATAATAATTTGTGAAGACAACTTCTTCAAAAAGCACTCCTCCTTACTTTTCTTTATATATTACAGGATTACCATTAAAGCTTATGTTTATATATCCCTTTTCAAAATTTCCTGCTGGATCATTTAATATATTAACCATCTTAGTTAACTTATCACTTAATTTCTCTGAATTTCCTAAAAATATTTTAACTTCACCCTTATTTATAACAATATTATTAAGATTAGATATATCTACAGAGTTTACTTTTATTTTACTTTTATTTAAAGCTTCTCCAATCTCTTTTAAAACCTCAACTTTATCCTTATCTGTACTCATAGGTTCTCCTAAAAATCTATTTTCTACAGTTAATCCAGTTACTATAGGTAACTGCAAGCCTTCATCTGAATTTTTCTTTTCCATTATTACTAAATTTTCATTTAAAACATAAAAATCAGCACCATCATTAACAATAAATGTAGCATTTCTTTCAACTATATTTATACTTAATTGATCTGGAAGCTTTCTTGATATTTTAACACTCTTAACATATGGATTACTTAATATTTTTTTCTTCAAAGCTGCAGTATTAATCAAGAATATATTTTTATTTAAAATATCATTTTTTCCTATTACACTCTCTTTAGTTATAACATTATTATTATTAACATTAACTTTTTTTATATTAAAATAAGGTGTCTTAATTAAAATTAATCCTAATATAACAACAAGTATTATACTAATTAATATAATTTTCTTTCTTGTCTTTTTTCTTTTCTTTTTTTGTATATATTCATTTATATTCGTGCTCATATTACTCCTTATTTCTTTATTTTGCATTTCAATAACAATAATATCATTTTACTAGATTTTTTTCATTAAATTTTTAAGAAAATATTACTAATAGTAAAAAATTACTATTAAAATTCTACTTATAATTTAATAAAAAATAAAGGCGTATAAAACGCCTTTAATCAATATTTTTATTTTTTTGTCTTGATATATTAAGAAGAATTCCCATAGCCATTAAGTTAAATACTAAAGCAGTTCCTCCATAACTTATGAATGGAAGTGGAACTCCTGTAACTGGCATCGAACCTGTTACAACGGCAATATTAATTATAGCTTGTAATCCTATAATTGAAGTAATTCCTACTGCTAATAAAGTTCCATATTCATCTTTAGCACTCATTGCTATTTTTATTCCTCTATAAACAAATATTACAAATAATATTATTACTACTGTACATCCTATTAACCCCAATTCTTCTCCTATTATTGAGAATATAAAGTCATTATGTGGCTCTGGCATATATAGAGTTTTTTGTCTTGATTGTCCTATTCCAAGTCCAGTAACTCCACCTGCTCCTAAAGCATAAAATGATTGTATAAGCTGATATCCATCACCAGCTGGATCTTTCCAAGGATTAATAAAGTTTAAAAGTCTTCTTCTTCTATAGTCCTCAAATAATGTAAAAAATGAGCCTGCAAATAAAATTAGTGGCGTTATTACTCCAAACATAAATATTTTTCTTGCTCCTGCAACAAAAACCATTATGAAAGTAACAAAACCAGTTACAGCAGCTATACTAAGATTTTTCTGTGCAAGTATAAGAGCTGCAAATCCTCCCCCTATTACAAAGCAAGGAACTATCCCCTTCCAAAACTCCTTAATACGCTCACCTTTATTTGTAATCATATGAGCTAATATTATAACTACTGCATATTTAGCAAGTTCTGATGGTTGGAAAGAAAGTGGTCCTAACTTTATCCATCTTTGCGCTCCTTTTGTTTCTGGGAATGCGTAAACCGCAACTAATAATATCGGTGTTATAAAAAGAAGTGGCCCAGTTAATTTTTTAAGTTTATGGTAATCACATCTTGATATAAATATCATGGCTATAAATCCAACTATTGCAAAGAAAGCCTGTTTTTTAAAAAAAGCTGTACTATCATTATAGTTAACCATAGCAAAATATGAACTTGCACTATAAACCATCACCACCCCAATAGCTAATAAAATAACTATTGTATATAAAAGTCCATAATCCAATTGTTTAATATTACGCTTTTTAGTAGTCTTTTTTTTCTTCATTTAAAAACCTCCTATTTAGGAATTTTCTAAAGTGAAGCAAAGGCAATGAAGCAAAATACTACTGTTATTATAGAAAATACAGAAACTATCTTAGTCTCACTCCAACCTAATTGTTCAAAATGGTGATGTATAGGAGCCATTTTGAATATTCTCTTACCTGTAAGCTTAAATGAAGCAACCTGTAATATAACGGAAAGTGTTTCTATTACATAAATAATTCCTATTAACACTAGTATTAAAGGCATTTTTAATATTAATGCCACCATTGCTACAGCCCCTCCTAAAGCAAGAGAACCTGTATCTCCCATAAATACTCTAGCTGGGAATGCATTAAATCTTAAGAAAGCAAGTAATGCACCTGCTAAAGCAACACAGAATATTGCTAAACTTATGTGTCCTAAATTATAACTAATTATCCCTAAAAATGTAGTTACTAAAACAGTAACTGATGTAGCTAATCCATCTAATCCATCTGTTAAGTTTACCGCATTTGTTACTCCTGCAAAGTAGAACATTGCCGCTGGTATATAAAATAATCCTAAGTTAATTTGCCCATTTAAGAATGGTATATTAATGCTAGTTCCTATATACTTATAAGCATACCAAGTTAAAAATCCTGATACGATTAATAATAAAATCATTTTTTGTCCTGATGTTAATCCTTCATTTTTCTTCTTTATTATCTTTAGTAAATCGTCTAAAAATCCTACAAAACCAAATCCTATAAATGAATATAAGGCTATCATAGCTTCATCTGTTGGATTTCCAACCATAATAAACATTGTTATAATAGTTGCGAAAATAAATATTAATCCACCTATAGTTGGAGTTCCAGCTTTTTTTAAGTGACTCTTTGGTCCCTCTTCTCTTATATTTTGTCCAAATTTAAGTTTATGTAGTAGTGGAATTATAATAGGTCCTAATATTGATGCTACTATAAAACTTATTACTATTGCCATTACTATCTTTGGATCTATCATTGACTTTAAAATTTCCATAAAATTCTGCTACTTAAACTATTAAGCAGCTTCACCTCCTTAGTTCCATTTACTTCTCTAATAATGCTTTAGTTATTTCTTCAAATTTTAAACTTCTAGATGCCTTAACTAATATAATATCGCCATCACATATAATGTTAAGTAAATCATTTATTAGTTCTTCTTTATTTTCATATACAGTACATCCTTCTCCATATCCTTCTTTAATATTTTCTGAGAAGTCACCAAAACAAAGTACTTTTTCTATTCCATTTTCCTTTGCATATTTACCTATTTCCTCATGAGCTTCCTCTGATTTATGTCCTAGTTCTCTCATTGTCCCTAAAACTGCTATTCTTCTTTTTCCTTCTATATTTTTCATAACATCTATAGCTGATTTAACAGCTACTGGACTTGAATTATAACAATCATTTAAAATTGAAAATCCATCTTTTTTTATAAGCTCTAATCTCATTGAAGTAGCTTCAATATTATTTAAGCCCTTTTTCATTTCTTCAAAGGAAACCCCTAACTCTTTTGATATAGCAACCCCTAACATAAGATTACTTATATTATGTTCTCCTGGCATATCTAAAGAAAACTCCTCTTCTATTTCTCCATCATAAACTGTAAATTTAGATGAAAGTTCTTCTAAAGATACATTTTTAGCTCCTATTTCAAAATTTTCTCCAACTCCAGTTTTAACTATTTTATATTCAGCATTAGGTAAAGCTTCTAAAAAGTCATCATTTCCACAAACAACAAGAGTATTATTTTTATCAAAGAAAGTTGCTATTTCCATTTTAGCTTTTAATATATTTTCTCTAGTTTTTAATATTTCTATGTGAGAAATACCTATATTAGTTATAATACCTAAATCAGGGGATGCTATTTCTGCAAGTTCTCTAATTTGTCCAAGCCCTCTCATTCCCATTTCTAAAATAGCAACATCATATGTGCTATCTAATTCTAATATCATTAGAGGTAATCCTATTTCGTTATTAAAGTTTCCCTTTGTTTTGAAAACTTTATATTTATCACTTAAAACAGCAGCCACTAAATCCTTAGTAGATGTTTTTCCTGCTGAACCAGTAATACCAACAACCTTTAATCCTAATTTTTCTCTATAAAACTTAGCTAAATCCATCAAAGCTCTTCCAGTATTCTCCACCTTAATTAAAGCTACATTATCTTTTAACTCATTTAAGTCACATTTAACTTCATCAACTATAGCAATTTTAGCTCCTTTATTAAACGCATCTAAAACATAGTTATTTCCATTAAAATTTTCACCTTTTAAAGCAATGAACATAGTTCCTTCTTCTATTTTTCTTGTATCTGTTGATACAGCCTTTATTTCTTTCACATCGGCTTCTTTTAATAAAGCTCCATTAGTAGCTTTTACAATCTCTTGTAAATTTAACTCTAGCATTTTTTAACACCTCTACTTGCCTTCTAAAATATCATATACAACTTCTCTTTCATCAAAGTGTATTGTTTCATCTTTTAGTATTTGATATGTTTCATGTCCTTTACCAGCTATAACAATAACATCTCCCTCTAAAGCTATATCCATTGCTTTTCTTATAGCATCTTTTCTATTAACTTCAATAACAAAGTTATCATAAGTAAGTGGTTTTACTATGTCATTAATTATATCCATTGGATCTTCACTTCTTGGATTATCTGAAGTAATTATTGCAATATCTGATAATTCACATCCTATTTTACCCATTTGAGGACGCTTAACCTTATCTCTATCTCCTCCACAACCAAATACAGATATCATTCTATTTTTAGTAAAGGCTTTTACTGTACTTAAAATATTTTCTAATCCATCTGGTGTGTGTGCATAATCTATTATTATGCTATAAGGTAAATTTTTCTCCTTTGCTACTAATTCACATCTTCCTGGTATCAACACATCACTTAATCCTTTCTTAATTTTGTCAATTGAAATATTTAAGTTATGTGCACATATTATACAACCTAATGAATTGTATATATTGTATTCTCCAGGAATATTTATAGAAAATTCTTCTACATTCTCTAAATTCACCTTAAATTCTGAACCATTTGAGTGACTTTTAATCTCAAAAGCCTTAAAGTCTGACTCTTTTTCAATTGAAAAAGTAGAAACCTTAGTCTTTACTCCTCTTTCTTCTATATCCTTAACTATATTAGCTCCATATAGATCATCTAAGTTTATGATACTATGATTACTTCTTTCAAAAAGCTTAAATTTAGCATTATAATAGTTTTCAAAGGTTTTATGAAAATCTAAATGATCTCTAGTTAAATTAGTAAAAACTCCTTCTTCAAATTGAATTCCATATACTCTATCTAAATCTAGAGAATGTGATGAAACTTCCATAACACAATATTCTACTCCAGCATCAACCATATTTTTAAATAGTTCATGAAGTTCATAAGATTCTGGTGTAGTTCTTACTGCATCTACTTTTTTATTTCCTATATAGTTTGCTATAGTTCCTATTAAACCTGTCATTAATCCTGCTTTTTCTAAAATAGATTTAATAATAAAAGCTGAAGTAGTTTTACCATTAGTTCCTGTTATCCCTATTATTTTAAGTTTATCTTTTGGATTTCCAAAATAATTTGAAGACATTATTGCTAAAGCTTTTCTAGTATCTCTAACCTTTATTATTGTTATGTCTTCTCGAACATTTACTTCATCTTGAACTATCAACACCTTAGCCCCTTTTTTAATAGCATCACTAACAAAGGAATGTCCATCCACCTTAAAGCCTTTTATACAAACAAAGGCATCTCCCTGCTCTATTTTTCTGTTATCATATCTTATATTTTGTACTTTTGACTCTTCATTACCTTTTATAACTTCATAATCTAAGCCCTTTAATAAACTTTTAAGAATCATTTTTCTCACTCCTTAAATACTATGCACTAAACAATCGTTAAATTCACAAAATACTAGCATGTGAGTTTACTCACATGCTAGTTTTTAACTATCATTATTTCTTATCTAACTTAAATTCTATTGATGTACCACTTTTAACTACATCACCTTGAGCTATACTTTGTTCCTTAATAACTCCTTCTCCTGTAAATGTACCTTTCAAACCAATTTTATTTAAAATTTCCTTTGTTTTTTCCATTGAAAGCCCATTGAAATCTGGCACTATAACATCTTTATTATAATTTGAAGTAGTTTTAGTGTAAAGTTTAATTTCCTCTCCTTCTTTAATTGTATATCCTGGTTTAGGATTCATATCAAGTACAGAGTTTCCCCCATCTTCTATAGAATATTTTATATTATTTTGATTTAAAATATTTTTGGCTTTATCTAAGCTCATTCCTCTAACATCTGGTACAGTCTCTTCTTTCACCTTATTTTTATCCATATTTGAACTATCTAACTCCATATAGTTAAATATATCACTAAATAAATCATGAGCTAATGGTGCTGCTACTAATCCACCAAAGTATTCTCCCTTTGGATTGTCTACAGATATTAAAACTGAAATCTGTGGATTATTGTATGGAGCAAATCCAGCAAAAGATGCTACATATCCTGCTCCATATCCACCACTAGCCTTAACCTTTTCAGCTGTACCAGTTTTACCTGCTATTCCATATCCTTCTATATAAGCTCTCTTAGGAGATCCAAAATGAACAGTTCTTTCTAATGCTTCTGAAACCCTCATAGCTGTTTTCTGATCTATTATATTATTAATCTTTTTAGGTTCAAAAGTTTTATCCACTACTCTTGCACCACTTTCGTCTTCATGGCTTATTTCCTTCATTATATGAGGTTGTATCCATGTTCCACCATTAGCAATTGTATTCATAGCTGCCATCATTTGAACTGAACTAGCACTATCTGTTTGCCCAAATGATATAGTTGCAAGTTCTACTGGACCTATTTTATTATTTGGCAATACTATACCTGGTGTTTCTCCTGGCAAATCTATTCCTGTCTGTTTACCAAATCCAAACTTCTCTATATATTCATTTAATTTTTCTTTTCCAAGTTTTTGACCTATATCCATAAACCCTACGTTACAAGAGTTCTCTAATATTTGATCAAAATTTTCAGTTCCATGTCCCTCTGGCTTCCAACATTTTATATAAGTTCCAGCTACATTTTTTCCACCTGGACAAAAATAAGTTTCATTTCCTCCTGCTAATCCTTCTTGTACAGCAGCTGAAGCTGTTACCATTTTAAATATAGATCCTGGCTCAAATGCATTTGATACAGCATCATTTTTCCACATATTTTCCATTTTCTCAGTTTTATCTTTACCTGGGAAATTTTCATAACCTTTATAAGGTTGATTAGGATTATAGTCTGGTTTATTAGCCAGAGCTAATATTTCTCCATTTTTAGGGTTCATAACTATTATACTAACTCCATCTGCTTTATATTCTTCTTTACCTTTCTCTGCAACCTTTTCTGCAAAATACTGTATAGTTTCGTCAACAGTTAATTTAACATCTTTACCATCAACAGGCTTTGCAAATTCAGAACTTGAATAAGGTATACCACTGCTATTTCTTGCAACTTCTGATATTCTCACTCCCGGCAATCCTGATAATTCCGAATTATATTCACGCTCTATACCACCTTGACCTATACCATCTGCATCAACTCTTCCTAATACTTGAGCTAAAAAATTATTATCTGGGTAATATCTCTTTGTATCCTGTGAAACTATTACTCCTCTTATCTTTAAATTTTTAACACTATCCGCTTTATCCTTTTCTATCTTTCTAACTAAAGTAACAGATGTCGCTGGCAATCCTGAGGGCAAAGTAGTATTTATCTTATCATACACCTCTTCTTTCGGCATATCTAAAGCAGTACTGAGCTCTCCTGCAATTTTATTAAGTTTTTCTTTTTTTGTATCATCAGTATCTTCTTTAGTAAACGTATCTTCTCTTAGAGTTTTAAGATCTAAATCTACCCTATAAACATTAGCACTAACGGCTAATTGAGATCCATTTCTATCTAATATATCTCCTCTTTTAGCACCTATTTTTATTTCATTTTTCCATTGTTCTTCTGCCATAGAACCATATTCTTTATGCTTAAAAATCATTATATATGATAATCTTAAGGTTAATACTCCTAGTAGACCCCATACTATTATCATAATCCAATATGTTCTTCCAACCATAAGTGATTTTGTTATTTTATAATCTTTAAATCCTTTGTTTTTCTTTTTTTCCACCATTAGCCCTCCGTAGTAAGTTAAATAAAATGAGTTTTATTTTTAAAATTCACTTTATGAAAATTTAAGATTCCCACTAAATTTATCATATTATCTACTTAAAATTAAATTAATAAATTTGTAGCCCTTATAAAAAATTATGGATGCACTCTTAAAATAGTAATAAAAGTACATCCTAATTTATTTCCCTATTGCTTACCTTCAGTAGCTTGGCTTTCGCCTAACTTAATCATATTTTCCTTAGTTGGTAATATCATTTTTAATTTATTTTTAGCAATATTCTCTATTTTATCTAAAGAACTTGCCTTTAATATTTGAACCTTCAAAGCTTCATTTTCTGTTATAACAGAATTTATTTCTTTATTTAATGAGTCCAATTGCTGCTGGGTTTTATAAACTTTTACATCTCTGCTTATTGTTATCCCACCAACAACTAATATTAGAAGTACTATTTGATATACACTTTTTCTTATTTTTTTATCTTTTTGTTTTTTTCTTCTTTGTTGTTCGATTTTTTTCTTTTTCTTGTCATAAGTTTCTTTACTTGGTATAGTTTGTTTTTTTCTTTGTGGTTTAAGTGCTGAACTACCATTATAATCAAACTCTTTTACAATCATCTACAATACCTCTCCAATTAATTTTTATTCCCTTTACTTAAAAATGTAATAAAGCTTTTTAAATATATAATCTTATAATTTTTCTATTATTCTCAACTTAGCACTTCTACTTCTTGGATTAAATTCTAACTCTTCCTTGCTAGCCTCTATAGGTTTTCTACTTATAAGTTTAACTTCTGGTTTTCTATTGCAAACACATACTGGAAACTCACTTGGACATGTACATGGATTAGCTAATTCTTTAAATGTATTTTTAACAATTCTATCTTCTAATGAGTGGAATGTTATTATTGCCATTCTTCCACCTTTATTAAGTTTCTTAACTCCATCTAAAATAGTCTTACTTATAATTTCAAGTTCCTTATTAACTTCTATTCTTATAGCTTGGAATGTTCTTTTAGCTGGATGTGGACCTTCTCTTCTAGCCTTTGCTGGAATTGCGGCTTTAATTATTTCAACTAATTCTAAAGTAGTTTCTATATTTTTCTCTTCTCTATTTTTAACTATGAAACTTGCTATTCTTTTAGCAAATTTTTCTTCCCCATACTCCTTGATTATTCTATATAATTCCTCTTCTGAATATGTATTAACTATTTCATATGCTGAAAATTCATTTTCTCTATTCATTCTCATATCTAAAGGAGCATCTTGCATATAACTAAATCCTCTTTCTCCATTATCTAATTGATAAGAAGAAACTCCTAAGTCCATAAGAATACCATCTACTCCTTCTATTCCTAAGTCTGTTAATACATCATATATATCATAGAAATTACTATGAACATATGTAACATTTTTATACTCTTTCAATCTTTCTCCAGCAGCTTTCAAAGCATCTTTGTCTTGATCGAATCCTATTAGTCTACCATCACTTGATAACCTTTTTACTATTTCACTTGAATGTCCTGCACCACCTAATGTGCAGTCTACATATATACCATCTTCTTTTATATTTAAAGCATTTATGCATTCATCTAGCAAAACCGAAACATGTTTAAATTCCATATAAATACTCCTTAAAAATTTAATTCCTTATCATCATTTGATTTTCTTAATCATATTATATACTGTATAATATAGCTTAATAGCTTTAATTTATCATGCTTAATTTTATTAATAAACATTTTTAAACATATTTATTATAAACAATATGTAAATTATTATGCCTCTTACTAATTTACACTACAATCTAATTCTATTGCAACCATTTTCCTATTATATATTATATTTTATTATACATTATTCTATAAAAAATTAAAAATTCCTTTCAATATTCATTATTTATGAGTTTATATAATTAAAGTATCATTAGAAAAAAATTTGACATTATATTTATTTTGATGTAAAATTAAAAATATTATGGGAGTAGATAGGGGCTGGTGTCTCTACAGGTCTTCAAAACCTAGTTGTGGTGCTAATACCATCATTGGTGGGTTCGATTCCCACATATTCCCGCCACAAAGAAAAGAGCTATCTGAAGAAAACTTCAAATAGCTCTTTTTTCATCTAAAAATGTTGGTTAAATTTGACGATAATTTTTTTCTTTTATATTATACGTTTATACGTTGAATCTGAAATTAACTATATCTCCATCTTTCATCACGTATTCTTTACCTTCTAATCTATAAACACCTTTTTCTTTAGCAGCTGCTTCTGAACCACATTCTACTAAATCATCATAAGAAACTACCTCAGCTCTTATGAATCCTCTTTCTATATCAGAGTGAATTTTACCTGCTGCTTGTGGAGCTTTAGTTCCTTGTTTAATTGTCCAAGCTCTAACCTCTTGTACACCTGCAGTTAAGTAACTCATTAATCCTAATAATTTATAACTTGCTTGTATAAGTTTATCAAGACCTGATTCTTCTAATCCATACTCAGATAACATTTCAGCTTTTTCTTCTTCATCTAATCCTGATAATTCTTCTTCAAGTTTAGCACAAACAACCATTATTCCTGAATTTTCAGTTTCAGCATATGCTCTAACTTTTTGAACATACTCATTATCTAAGTTTCCTTCCATCATATCATCTTCTGATATGTTACAAGCATATAAAACTGGTTTTGAAGTTATTAAGAATAAGCTTTTTACGAAAGCTTCTTCATCTTCAGTAGCTTCTAAAGTTCTAGCAGGTTTATTTGCTTCTAAGTGAGCTTTTAATCTTTCCATTACATCATACTCAAACTTAGCATTTTTATCACCTGATCTTACTAACTTCATAGTCTTTTCCATTCTTCTTTCAAGAACATCTAAGTCTGCAAAGATAAGCTCTAAGTTTATAGTTTCTATATCTCTTATTGGATCTACAGAACCTTCTACGTGAACAACATTTTCGTCATCAAAACATCTTACAACATGAACGATAGCTGCAACTTCTCTTATGTGTGATAAGAATTTATTTCCTAATCCTTCACCTTTACTAGCACCTTTAACTAATCCTGCTATATCATAAAACTCTATTGCAGTATATACTTTTTTCTTTGTATTATATATTTTTTCTAAAACATCTAATCTCTTATCTGGTACACTTACAACACCTACATTTGGTTCTATTGTACAGAAAGGATAGTTTGCTGATTCAGCTCCTGCTTTTGTGATAGCATTGAATAACGTACTTTTACCAACATTCGGTAATCCAACCATTCCTAATTTCATCTATGTACACGTCCCTTTCTTATATTTAATTTCATACTTAATGATTATACTCTAGCTTAATATATATTTCAACAACTGTATTATGTTTCCTAATTATCCACTTAAAAATACAAATTAATACTAATATATAACACATAATAAATTTGAGGTGATATTTTATGATTAAGAAAATTTTTTCATTATTATTTTCAATAATGATGATTTTATCTATTGCTTTAAACACAAAAGTAAATGCAAAAAATTTTAATAGCCCTTGCACAAAAGAATTTAACTGGTATTATTCTTTTAACAAAGATGAAGGTGTTCCTCACGGGCCAAAAGAAACTCCTTATATAAGTAATCATAAAGTTATATATTGTGGAGACACATCAAAAAAAGAAATTTTTCTTACTTTTGATGAAGGATATGAAAATGGTAATACAGCAAAAATACTTGATATATTAAAAGAAAATCAAGTTCCTGCTGCTTTCTTTGTAACAAGACCATATATAAAAGACTATCCAGACCTTATAAAAAGAATGGATGAAGAGGGCCATCTTGTATGTAATCACACTTCTCACCATCCATCTATGGCTAAAATACTTGATAAAGATAAATTTACAAAAGAGTTTACTGAAGTTGAAGAGGAATATTCTAATATTACTGGAAAAGAAATGCCTAAATTCTTTAGACCTCCAATGGGTAAATACAGTGAACAATCCTTAGCCTATACTGAAGAACTTGGTTATGCATCTGTTTTTTGGAGTTTTGCTTATAAAGATTGGTTAGTTGATGAACAACCTTCTAAAGAAGCTGCTAAGAAAAAAATATTAGGTAAAGTTCATAATGGTGAAGTAGCTTTACTTCATGCCGTATCAGATACTAACACTGCCATTTTAGATGAAATTATAAAAGAGTTAAAATCTAATGGTTATGAATTTAAATCTTTAAATGATTTAACTCCTAAACAAGAATAATAGTAAATAAGCTATTGGGATTTTATCAAAATAAATTTTTATAAAACTTACAAACAATATAAAGAAAATATCTAGATAATCTTTAGAACTTAAATTATTATGTAGAATATATTGCGTAAAAACTTATATTATTCTAAGCGTAGCAAGTTTCGAAGTTTTAGTAATATCTTTGGAATAATAATTATAAATTCTTAGCGAAAGTTAGTAATTCTCTTAATATGTTTGTAAGTTTTATTATTATATCTTTATATAGACCCCTTATTATTTATCTAACAATTTTATTTCTTATATTCTTCTTAGTTTTGTAAAAAACCACTCTCTTTTAAAATTTCTTCTTTTAATTTGTTACTTTCATTTCTTATATATATTATTTCCTCTTTTACACTTGTTACTAGGTTTTTATCTTTTAAAAATCCTAAGTTTATTTCTACATTAACTATAGAACTATCTATACAAGCACTTAGCATTATAGCACTTATTACAGCATCTGAAATTAAATTTTTATTTCCATACTTTGCGGCAAATTTTACATTTTCAAAAAAATTTAAAGCTTTTCTGCTTAATTCTAATGGAACCATCATTGCTCCTAAAGTGCATTCGTCTATTTTTTCACTTCTTAAATTTTTTTCTTCTTCAGTTTCCTTAGGTAACTTATAACAATCCATTAATGCAGTAAAAGCTTCTTCATCTTTGTTCATAAAATCTAACATTTCATTATAAGTTTTTTTTGCATTTTCAAGATTTTCATCTAGTTTATTTTTATTTTCTTCACTTAATGCTTCATAAGCTTTTTTTCCAACAGTTAAACTATAAACCATTGATGTTAATGCAGCTCCAACAGCCCCAACAATACCTGCTGCTGCTCCACCACCAGGCGCTGATGAATTTGAACCTAAATTTTCTATAAAATCTTTAATTTTTTCATTTTTCATTAAATACCCCTCCATCATATATTATTATACATATATTATTATCTACTTTAATTTTAATATATTATTTAGCTTTTTACCTATACTACTCCATTCATATTCTTGATTTGCCTTAAATTCCTTACCTGAATCTATTAAATCTCTGCACCTATTTAGATCATTTATTATAGCCTCATAAGTATTTGCACTAACTATACACTTTTCCTTATTAGTTACAACATTTTTAATAGGGTCATTTTCATCTCCTAATATAACCATAATAAGATTCTTTGTTCCTAAATAATCATATATTTTAGCAGGTATTTGCTTAGAGTTTTTGTTTCCTAAAACAAGAAGAATATCTCCATGTATCATATATCTTAAAGCTTCCTTATAATCAATTCTTCCATTAACACTAACATTAGAAAATTGTTTTAATTCTTCTTTAATATTTTCATCATCTATATTTCCAAAGAATATTATATTTAATCTATTAAATAGTTCCTTATCTTTTTTCTCTAATTCCTTTAAAGCTTTTATAAAAGGTCTTAAATCCCTAATTTTACTAAAAATTTCTCCAGCATAAATTAAGTTTATCTTATTGTTCTTTAAAAGTTCTGGTCTTTGTTCTCTTTCAATTTCTTCATATATAGCTTTATTGTATCCTCTAGTTACGATAAACATTTTATCTTCTTTTACATTATATTTTTCCATAAAATCTTTTTTATTTTCTTCAGTTACAAATATATGTCTATCACCATTTGATACTACTGATTTTTCTTGTCTACCTTCTATGAATTTTCTTATAAAGCCAATATCCTCTCTTGATGGATCATTAATCCAAGGATCACTCCAATATAAAACCCAAGGAATCTCTTTAAAATGCCTTTTTATTCTTAAAGCACAAAGATGACTAGATGGTGGCTCATGCATAGAAAATATAACATCAAACTTCTCTTTATCCATAAGTTCCTCACCATACTTTGAGGCTTTAAAACTCCAGTTATAATACATGTCAGGAAAAATTATTTTATTTTTAATTTTTCTCATAAGTTTAATTTTACTACTAGATTTTTTATTAGAAGAAGACCTCTCCTCTTCTTTAGTACCTATATATTTTTTTGGCATAATATTATTAAATAATTTTCCACCTTCAATAGCATGAACCTTTACCTTACTGTCTAACAGCTTTAATATTTCCTCATCATAATATATAGAGTTTTTAGGAAAATCTACAGTTAAAAGATGTACCTCATTATTCTCTATATTACATAAATTATTTAAGTACATAAGAGTTTCAATGGATGCTGAATTATTTATCATAGGAGAATAACAAGCTATAAATAAAATTTTCATTACTTCTTACCTCTTTCTTTAACTGATAACAATAAAAACTTTGGTATTTTACCTAATCTTTTTATTCTCCACGGCTCTTTAGCTACTCTATAAAGCCACTCCATCCCTATGTTAATCATAAATTGCGGAGCTCTATTTACATTTCCAGCCATAACATCAAAACTTCCACCAACACCCATAAAAATTTTGCAACAAAGTTTATCCTTGTATTTTTCTATAAATAATTCCTGCCTAGGAGCTCCCATAGCTACAAAAAGTATGTCAGACTCACTTTCATTGATTTTTTCTATTAAATCATCACAATTGTCTAAATCAAAAAAACCATTATTACTTCCAGCTATATTAAGCCCATTATAGTTCTCTTTTATTTTTTCCTTGCATTTAATTAAGGTCGTTTCCTTAGCTCCTAATAAAAACACTTTTAAATTTTTATCTCTAGCTTCTTCTAAAAGCATATTCATAACTTCAATGCCAGCTATTTTTTCTTTAATATCTATTCCATTAATCTTAGCCGCAAGAAGAGTCCCTACCCCATCTGGAATTATTAAAGCATCTTCTTTAGTAAAACTATTTTTTAAAACCTCATTGTTTATGCCATTATATAAAACCTCTGGATTTCCAGATATTATATTAACTCTTTTTTTATTTTCAATCTCTTTTAAAAGTTCCTGTTTATTATCTGAAAATATCTTGTATCCTAATAACTCCTTATACATATTCTGCTCCTAAGGCTATTTAATATTATTATTTTTCATAAATGTTTCTATTTCTTTTACTATTTCATCATCCTTGTTTATAGCCTTTGCTATATCTAAATGCTGTTTTGCCTCTTCTACTTTTCCTGCATTTAAATAACAAACTATTAAGTTAGTACAAACCTCTATATCTCTTGTACTTTCAAAGGCTTTTCTTAAATATTTAACAGCTTCATCATATATTCCTAAAGATGCATAATTTATTCCCATTTCATTTACTGCTTCAACTATACTATCGTCAATTGATAAACATTCATTTAAGTAATAAATTGCCTTTTCAAAATTTCCAAGTCTTCTATAAGCTGTTGCAATATAATATCTTAAAATAGCATTATCTTGAAATTTATCTGCTAAAGGAAGAAGTCTTTTTAAAGCATCCTCTGGTTCTTCTATTAACTCTTCTTTTCCTTCTTCATAATCAGCTGAATCTTTTATCTCATTATATAAAGCCTCAACTATTTCATTTCTTTCCCCACCTTTAGCTAAATATTCATTTATATCAACATAAGCTTTATCATATTGTCCCATGTCATTGTAAGCTATTGCTGAATAAAGGTATGGAAAAGCTAAATCACTTCTATTTGCTTTACATTTATCACAAATTTCTAGTTGAGTTTCATTATAAGCTTTATTTCTTTCTCTTAAAGATTCACATATTAAAAGAAGATTTTCATAAACTTCAGCCTCATCTGATATTTCAGTTAATCCCTTTAAAAGCATAAATGCTTCAACCATGTTTTCTTCCTTAACCTTATCGGCTACTATCTTTTTAACACATGGAATAGCATCATCTATTAGTGGAATTAATTTTTTATACTCATTATTAAATTTAAAATTCTTATCTCCACCTAAAGCCAAAAACATTCCTTCAACTAAATAGTTTATTGGTAAAGATTCTAATTTATATCCACTCTTAACGTCCTGTGATAAATGTTTAGGATCTATTGGAATATACAACTCTTTTATATTAACTTCTTTTGGATCTTTGCCTAAGCTTTTAACAAATCCATCTCCATCTATTTCTAAAAATAAAAGTTGTGATAATTTCTCTTTTGCAAATGTATTAAAACTCATATATCTATCTCCTTAACTACTCTTATTAACTATTTTAATTCTATCTAAAAATAAAATTTATAAACCTAGATTTTATTATATATCATAAATTTCGAACTTTATTTTATCACAAAATAAAAATTAGTTCATCTTAGTATTTAGTTATATATTATAACACTTTAATTAACTCTTTTGTGTATTAAGCTCTAAAAATATAAAAAGAGCTATATTTATAACTTATAAGTTATATTAACATAGCTCTTTGTTTACTTTAAACTATTTTAATTTAGCATTAATTACTTCCATTATTGCATTTTTAAAGTTTTCATTTTTTTCTTTTGAATTTTCTAAACTTAAACCTTTTACTGATAAGTAAATCTTCATCTTAGGCTCTGTACCTGATGGTCTTACAACAAACCAAGAATCATCTTCTAAAACATATTTTAAAACATTTGATTTTGGAAGTTTAATTTCTTTTTCTTCTCCAGTTAAGTTGTTTACTTCTTTGCTTAATTTATAATCGAAAGATGTAACAACTTTAACTCCATTCATTTCTTTTAAAGCATCATTTCTCAATCCATCTATGCACTTAGCTATTTGTTCTTGTCCTTCTTTTCCAGCAAGTTCTATTGACACTAAACTTTCTTTGAAGTAACCATATTTATTATAAAGCTCTATTAAACCATCATAAAGAGTTTTTCCTTGTTCTTTATAATATAGAGTCATTTCAGCTATTAACATTGAAGCTACAACAGCATCCTTATCTCTAGCAAAAGTTCCAGCTAAGTAACCATAACTTTCTTCAAATCCAAATAAATATTCATTTGAACCTGATTCCTTAAATTCTTTTATCTTTTCACCTATATATTTAAATCCTGTTAATGTATCTATTAAAGTTACTCCATATTCTTCAGTCATTTTTCTTACTGACTCTGTAGTAACTATAGTTTTTATAACAGCACCATTTTCAGGTAGTTTATTCATTTCCTTTAATGAACTTAATATATAGTTAGTTAGTAACATTCCTGTTTGATTACCAGTTAATACTTGGTATTCTCCGTTATTGTCTTTAACAACAACACCTATTCTATCACAGTCTGGATCTGTTCCAAATATTATATCAGGTTGAATTTCTTTAGCCATTTCTAAAGCTAATTTAAATACCTTTGGGTCTTCTGGATTTGGATATGGAGCTGTTGGGAAATTTCCATCTGGCATCTCTTGCTCTTTAACAACAAAGACATTCTCATATCCTAACTCTTTTAATATTCTTCTTACAGGTAAATTTCCTGAACCATGAATTGGAGTGTAAATTATTTTTAAATCTTTAGCATACTTTTTAACTAACTCTTCTCTTATAGCTAAAGTTTTTAAAGCATCTATATATTTTTTATCTATTTCTTCACCAATATAAACTAAAAGCCCTTCTTTTAAAGCTTTTTCTTCACTCATTGTCTTTATATTAGAGTAATCTGTAACTTCGTTAACATATCCAATAACAGCTTTTGCAGGAGTATCTGTTAATTGACATCCATCATCTCCATAAACTTTATATCCATTATATTGCTTTGGATTATGTGATGCTGTTATAACAATACCTCCATTACAATTTAATTCTCTTACTGCAAAGGATAACATTGGAGTTGGTCTTAAAGATTCAAAAAGATTAACCTTTATTCCATTGGCACAAAGAGTTAAAGCAGCCGCTTTTGCAAACTCTTTAGACATATTTCTTGAGTCATAAGCTATTGCAACAGATTTTTCCCCAGAATAATTATGATTTAAATAATCTGCAAATCCTTGAGTAGCCTTCCCTACAGTATAGATATTTATTCTATTAGTTCCAGCACCAATAACACCTCTTAATCCACCGGTACCAAAATCTAATTCCTTATAAAATCTATCTTCTATTTCTTTATCATCTTTTATGTCTCTTAATTCCGCCTTTATTTCCTCAGAAATAATATCAGAATTTAACCATTCTTCATATATTTCTCTATACACTTTACTCTCTCCCCTTTAAATCTCTATAAGGATTATATATTTTATTTTCACAGATATTATACTACAATATTTTTAAATTTGAAAACAAAAAAAGTAAAAATGGAACTGTAAACAAAATAATACCATTTTTACTCTAATTTATATTAAACTTATATTAACTTTCCTTTTTAGCTCTATTTTCAGCTACTTCTTGATCAACTACATCTTGAGTTATTATCTTTTGATCATAACTTACAGAAGCTACTATAGAATTTAAATCATCAATTACTGTTATTTCACTTCCAAATTCTACATCTACAATCTTAAATTGATCTCCTGGCTTAGCTCTTCCTACATCTAAATTTACTACCTTTGGAATATTAGACGGGGAGCACTTTACCTTTATGCTATCTATATTCTTTTGTAACACTGCATCTAATTTA
The DNA here is from genome assembly GCF_029258205.1 of Clostridium sp. GTDB lineage: Bacteria > Bacillota > Clostridia > Clostridiales > Clostridiaceae > Sarcina. The sequence goes on along the minus strand of NZ_JARHZJ010000026.1, from coordinate 27,524 downwards.
TTTATATATTCTTCTCCAACATAATTTATAGGAATTACTGTTTCTATTTGTTCATTACCTTCAACCTTTTCTAAATCTATATGTAATACCTTTCTAGTTACAGGATCTCTTTGAACTTCTTTTATAAGAGTATTTAAAGAACCCTCTTCTGAATTTATGTTTAAAAGTCCATGTTCACCAGTTACAGAAAGAGCATGATTAAGTTCTAGTTCTCCTATTTCAAATAAGAAATTATTAATTCCTTTTCCGTATATAACTCCAGGAACTAATCCTTTTCTTCTACACTTTCTACTTGAATGTCTAGTATTTTTTTCTCTTTGATTTACTTTTAAATTTTCCATCATCATCCCTCCTTTTAAGTATTATTTCCAAAATTTATTTTATTATTCATTAATTTTAATTTCTTATATTTAATCTTTCTTCTATAAATAAAGGAACATATCAAAATGATATATTCCTTTAAATTAATTTTATCTCTATTTTTTATTTTAGAAGTTCAGTAGATACAAAATTTATTTCATATTCTCCAACAAAATCATCTCCATCTAGATCAAACTCACTATTATTTGATCCAAAGTATTTTGATACCATAGATAAATCTCCTAAATCTATTTCTCCATTCTTGTTAAAATCTGCTTTTAAAGGATTTTTCACTTTAAGATTTAGGTTAATTGTATATATATTTTCTGTACCATCTTCTGCTACAACTTTAATTTTACCAACTCCTGGTAAAAATTCAGCATTTTTCACTTTAATAGTAGCATTTGAATCTTCTGATATAGCTGTTATTTCTGGAACAGCATTTGTTCCTTCTTCTAATTCTATTTCATAGTCAAATACATCCTTTTTAAAACTTTCAATAGTTTTTCCATTGACAGAAATATCACTTAAACTAGCATTACTACTAGCTACTCTACGCTTTATTGAAGAAATAGTTAACTTATTCATTTTCCCTTTCAATTTATCATTTCCATTTACATCAGCTCCTATAATAAGTGGTAAATCACTAACTTCTAAAACTGAACTTGGCTTTACTGTCTTATCTAATTCTCCATTTATATAAATAGATGCTTCACCCTTTGAATGTTCAAAAATAACTTTTATATTTGTCCATTTATTTAAAGGAATTGCTTTATTAGATATAAATTGAGTTATTGCTCCTTCAGCATGAAATCTTAATTTCCCTTGAGGAGATATATCTATTAAGAATCCACCCTTTCCTGTCCCATTATTTATTTTTTGAGCTATTTTTTGCCAGTAATTGGTGTATTCATCTAAATAAACTTCAGTTTCTATAACTATATTATCATCTAGTTTTAACAAATCATTGCTTTCAATATTTATATATCCATCACCAAAATCAGCAGCTTTTCCATCCTTTGAATCCACCTGAGAAACTGTACCATTTACTTCTCCATGAAAACTATTTTTAGAGCTATCTTCTCCTAAGTTAGAGTAATCTTCAAAATTATAATCAGCAATTACACTTTCTTCCACAATTACATATGGATTTATTAAAACTTTGTATTCGTTATTCATAGTTTCATCCTTAGATGTAACTTTTACTACTGCTTCTCCTGGAAGTTCTTCTGGTTTTTTAATTTCAATCTTAGCCTCTGAAATAAAAGTTTCTGCCTCAATATTTAGATTTTGTAAGTTTTCTCCCTTTTTAAGATCATAAGAATATTCATATTTACTTCCATTAAATCCTTCTAGATAGTTTCCATTGATTTTTAGAGACTTAAGATCTGCATTACTATTAGTATGAACTTTTGTTAACTTAGCATCTCCAAAACTTCCATGGTCCGATCCTATATCATTACCTCCATCTTTTACAACTAATTTAAGTATATTTTTACCACTTATAGGAACCTTAACATGTTGTTGTGTTGTATCACCTGTCATTAGTCCACTATCAAAAACCTTCTCATCATCTAAATAAACCTCAAAAGATATAGATGCCATAGTACCAGCCATTTCTTGATCTACTCCAACAAATGTTTCAAAATAATCATAGTAATCCAATCCTTTTAAACTATATACTATCTCTGAGTTAGCATGAGTTCCTATTCCTTTATCATAAGAAACATTCTGTCCATTTTCACCTTTTAAAGTTATTATATTTCCATCACAACTAGCATCTTTTTGTATTTCTCCATATCCAGTAGATCCACTTTTCCATTCTAATTCACTCAAATAAACATTTGTTTCAACTGAAACCTTTTCTGATGCTTCTCCTAGACCCTCTGAATTCTTTGCCACTAAATAATATACATAGCTATAATTATCATTTGAAGGAGCATTTTCATCAATGAATTCTTCTGTTTTTATATCTTCAGCTATTAATTCAAAATCACCTTCACCTTTTCTATAAATATCATAACTTTCTGCAAATTTCGTCTTATTCCATTTTAATGAAACATAGTTATCTCCATTTCTTAAAGCTTTTAATCCATTAACCTTTTCTGGTTTCTCCATAGGTATTCCTTCAACTTTATATTCTCCATTAACTTCTGTTTTGAACTTAACTACATTTTCTGAAACAACCTCTGGAGTTATTTTATTTCCATTAACATCAATTATAATAGCTTTTTTTATTCCTGGATATTCCAAATAACAATCATTTCCTGAACCAGATTTTACTTTTAGAAGATTTAATGAATTATTATTCCAGTTAGCTGAAATCTCAAAATTTCCTCTAGCCTTTAGTCCATCAAAGCTTCCATCTTCCCATGCTGTTGGTAATGCTGGCAATGGATTTATTGTTCCTAAATGACTTTGCACAAGCATTTCAGCCATTCCAGAAACAGCTCCCATATTTCCATCAATTTGAAAAGGTGGATGAGTATCAAATAAATTTTCTAAAGTGCTTGTTGTTAATTGATTTTTTAATAATCTATGTGCTCTATCTCCATCTAATAATCTAGCCCAAAGATTTATTTTATTAGCTTTAGACCATCCTGTTCCTCCATCCCCTCTATTATTCATAGTAACCTTTGCTGCTTCATATAATTCTTTGGTATCTTTTTGATTTATTTGAGTTCCTGGATAAAGTCCTACAAGATGAGAAATATGTCTATGATTATCATTTTGAGTATCTATATCATCTTTCCATTCTTGAACTTGTCCATATTTACCTATTTGAGGTTTTAATAATCTCTCTTTTTTATTTTCAAGCTCTACTCTGAACTCTTCATCTATTCCTAAAGTTTCACTAGCTTTTATAGTATCTGTGAACAATTGCCAAATAAGTTCTTGGTCAAAAGTTGTTCCTACAGTTCTAGGACCATGTTCTGGAGAATAACTTGGTGAAGAAACTAAATAGGTTTTTCCATCACTATGAGTGTATTCAACTAAAAATTGAGTCCAAAATTGTGCAGCTTCTTTCATAATAGGATATATATTTTCTCTTAAATATTCCTTATCATCAGTAAACTTATAATGATCCCAAAGATTCTGACTTATCCAAGCATTAGACGTAGGAGCCCATCCCCAATCAAATTCCCATCCCATAGCTGTAAAGCCAAAAGGATTATTCATTGTATTTACCGTCCATCCATTTTTATTTTCAATAGCATCTTCTATTCCACAATGCATTTGTGCTGTCTTTCTTCCTGGTTCTCTTAAACTTTCTACATATTCAACTAATGGAATAGCAGTTTCAGATAAGTTAGCAACTTCTGCTGGCCAATAATTCATTTGTATATTTACATTAAAATGATAATCTGAACTCCAAGGTGGGTTATTAGAATTATTCCAAACTCCCTGTAAATTAGCTGGTAAACTACCTTCCCTTGAAGATGATATTAATAAATATCTACCATATTGGAAGAATAAAGTTTCTAAGCTATTAGATTGATTTGTTTTATATTCATTTAACATTTCATCAGTAGGCTTATCTAATTTAAGTTCTCCTAAATTTAAATTCACTCTATCAAATAAATTTTTATAGTCTTCTATGTGCCTACTCTTTAACTTATCATATCCTAAATTTACAGCATTATTAATTCTTTCAGTTACTGCTGAATGTGGGTCTTCGCCTTTATAAGTTGGATATTCATTTATATAATCTGTTCCTGCACTCATTACTATTGTTATTTCATCTGCATTTTCAACACTTATTCTATCTTTTTTATCTTGAATTGATCCTCCAGTATTAATAACCTTAATTTGAGATTCATACTTCATTCCATTATCTTCTATTGAACCACTTAATATCAAAGTATTATTTTCTACAGAAAGCTTTTTCCCATTATGAGCCCCTTCATTTCTAACATCTACAGTTAAAGAAGAAGCTTTATCAGCCTTTAATTTGATAACCATTACATTATCAGGATAGCTACAGAAATATTCTCTTTCATAATTAACACCCTTATAGTTATACTTAACTGTAGATAAAGATTCCTCTATATTAAGCTCTCTTTTATAATTAGTCACCTTGTTATCTTCATGAGACTTAAAATCTAAGAATATATCTCCAAAATTTTGATAAGCTCCATAAGCTCTTTGATTACCACATACTCTTTGGTATAAATCATTTGAAGGAGTTTTCCCTTCAGCTAATATTTTTCTTATTTCTTTAACAGCTTCCCAAGCACCTTCTTTATTGCCTCCATTATAACCTTCCCATACTCCTGGTCCACCAGACCATAGAGTTTTTTCATTGTATTGTATTCTTTCACTTGATACACTTCCAAAAATCATTCCCCCCATATATCCATTTCCAATTGGAAGAGCCTCATTTTCCCATTTTGTAGCAGGCTCATCATACCATAAAGCTAATTTGTCTAGATCAATATTTTCATTTAAAGTACTATTTTCTAATTCATTAAACCTACTAGACTTAGCAAAAGTATAAACTGATTGACCTACTACCATCAAAGAAACTAACAATGCTATTTTCTTTAAGAATTTTCTTTTCATAAATACTCCCCCTAATATAGTACTAATTATATTTAATAATGCATTTTTGCATTTATTATAATATATGTAATAAATAAGCTGTATCTTCAGCTAAAAATTTTAAAAATGATTAAACACTTAAAATTTTTAGACATAATTAGATACAGCACATAAAAATTATTTTAATATATCATTCATTATAAAATTAAGTTCAAATTTATCAATAACTCCATCAACATTTATATCATACTCTTTAATATTTTCCCATAATGTTTAGAAGTCAATACTAAGTCACCAATATCAACTTTACCTTCTTTATTTAAATCTGTTGAAGGCATTTCTGGCTCAACTAAATTATCTTCACTAGTATCTACTAAAACATAATTCAATTGACAATCAGTTCTACCTCCATGTTGATTTTTACCTTTTAACCTAAAGTTTAAAATATGATCTTTTGCTCCTATTAAAGAGATTTGCTTCCCTTTAAATTTAATAGAGAAAGTTGAATTCTTATTATTTGTCCGTGCTCCATAAGTTTATTTATTCCAACCTTCTGAAAAATTGAATTGATGCAATCCATCACCAACCTTCTTTTGTTTCTATTTTAATTTACTCGTCATCCTTAATAGTAACTGTAGCTCTTGAATTAAATCCTAATATTCCACCTATTGGATCACTTAATTTTAAATAAAATTCCTTAGTATCTTCTTTTTCCTTATCATTAATAATATTTATATCAAAAGTTTTTTCTGTTTCCCCTTCATTAAACGCTAAAGTACCAGACCATGTTTGATAATCAACACCATTTAAAGCTGTACCAGCTAAAGTATCATAGTTAACTTCAAGCTTTCCATTACTTCCACCTTTTCTTATAACCTTAAAGGTAGCAGTTCCTATATTTTCACTTACTTCATATCCAATATGCTCAAATTCAACCATACCTTTTCCACCATTATCTAATACATAAGCTCCATCTATATGAGCAGCTACCCCTCTAGCATTTGAATTTTTTCTTCCAGTGCATTTAACTGTAACTTCATGCTCTCCATCACTTAAATCTTCACTTTCAAAAACTATCTCTTTAGATTTTCTATTAGAAGAGTATAAGTCAACTTCTACAGGATTCATTCCATCTATATAAACTTCCATTATTCCATGACTAGAATCCTTTGTTCCTGATAAGAAAAACTTACTTCCATTAAATTTTATATTAACTGTAGAATTAGTTTTACTTGTATAATGAGCATCTCCACCTAAATCATTATCTCCATAAATATTCTCATATGTCCATCCATCACTAAAGTTAAATTGTTCTAATCCACTTCCCTTATTATCATCATTTAAAACTTTTAATCCAGCTGGTGGTGCTGATGGAAGCTCTATATTTATAGGCTGTTTATAAACTCCAATATTATTTATAAGTGGCACTTCTAATGAACCAGTTATATTAATTCTTATTTTTTCACCCTTAGTTGGAGCTATTCTAATAAGTCTTTTATATCCTATTGTTTTTCCTTCATAAACTTTATTCCAATTTTCTCCTTGTAACACTTCTACATTAAAACTTGATACTCTTTGACCTAATGGTATATACTCTTGAACAGAAATAACATCAAATTCTTTACTTTCATCTAAATCTATTTCAATAGTACCTGTTTTATTATTATCTGGCGCCCAATAAGTATCGTAATTTCCATCTACAATTTTATTTGCACTAAATGTTTCTTCATTATTAGCAAAACTATTCACTATTACATCCTTATTTAAAGCTAAGTCATTATTAAATAACTCTATAATTGTTTCACCAAACTCATTTAATCTATTAACATCATTTTCATGTAACTTTCCTTCTTTATTAGGAGGAATATTTAATAATAATACTGAATTTCTTCCTATGGATTTAAAGTAAATATCCATCATTTTTTCTAAAGATTTAACTTCATTATCTTGAGAGCCATGGTAAAACCAACCTGGTCTTATTGATACATCTGACTCTCCAACTACCCAATTTGGACCACCTTCCTCTCCATTATTCAAATATGTTGGATTTTCTCTTTTTTTCATTTTTTCAATATCTATAGTTGACCAACAAGGTTCTCCTGCATATCCTTTTTCATTTCCAATCCACCTAATGTCTGGTCCTTGTGGACTAAATATTAAACATTCTGGTTGTAATTCTTTTATAAGAGCAAACCATTCTTTAAACTTATATTCTTGCTTAACATTTGATCCCTTTGCTCCATCCATCCAAACTTCAGATATAGGTCCATAATTTGTTAATAACTCTCTTAGCTGATTCATATAAAACTCATTATAATCACCACCATGTCCCTCTCCATAATGCTCTGAGTTTTGGTCCCATGGTGACAAATAAACTCCAAATTTTATATTATACTTAGCACAAGCTTCTGACACTTCTTTAACTACATCTCCATTCCCATTTTTCCAAGGACTACTAGCTACATCATGCTTTGTATATGCACTATCCCATAAACAAAATCCATCATGATGTTTTGCAGTTAATATAACCCTTCCAAACCCTGCATCTGCCAAAGTTTTTACCCATTGATCAGCATCTAAATTAGTAGGGTTAAAAATTTCTGGATTTTCTGTTCCATCTCCCCACTCCTTTTCTGTAAAGGTATTCACTCCAAAGTGTATAAATGCTGTAAGTTCTTCTTTTTGATAGCTAACCTGTTCTTCTGTTGGAATTGCTCCAAATGCTTCTGTTACATATTTCATATTATTTATAGTATTTGCCTTAGTTAATACAGAACCTTGTCCCATACTAGCTAAAAAAGTCATTGCCATTGTAGTTGCTAAAAAACTTTTTATAGCTCTAACTTTCATACTTCCTCCTTAACTATAATTATCCTATATATATTTATTAAAACAACATAATATTTATTACAATAAATATTAAAAATTTTTCACTTTTTTAATTTTATCTTTACAAAACAATGTATATTAAAAAGTAATATTATAAAATAGACCTTATAAATTATTAGTGAAATTTAATAATTTATAAGGTCTATTGTTTAGTATTAATAATTGACTTTTAAATTTTACTTTTTATTTCAAATAATCTAAAACCATTTTAGGATGATCTGTGAATATAGCATCTACTCCATATTTTTTTAGTTTATCTATATCCTCTTTTTCATTTACTGTATAAACATTTACTTTTATATTTTCATTATGTGCTTTTTCTACTAATTCTTCTGATACAAGAGATTTAGCAGGATGTATTGCATATGCATTTAAATTTTTAGCTATATCAATAATATTTGGAATTTCTTTTTCATAAAGTACTCCTAATTTAATATCTTTATCTAAATTTTTAACTTTCTCTAAGGCCTTATGATTAAAACTTGAAATAAGTATTTTTCTTTCTAAATTATATTCCTTTATTAAGTCTAATACATCTTTCTCAATATTTTCATAATCTATTACATCATTTTTAATTTCTATATTTAAAATTACATCCCTATCTTTTATAAGATTAAATACATCTTCTAATAAGAGTATTCTACACTCATCATTATTTTTAAATCCTTCTTTATTGCACTCAAAATTTATAAGCTCTTCGAAAGTATAATCCTTAACTTTTCCATTTCCATTAAAAGTTCTTTTTATATCTTCATCATGTATTATTACTAACTTTCCATCTTTACTTTTATGAACATCAAGCTCTATTCCATATATATCTAATTTTAAAGCCTCCTTAAATGCTAACAAAGTGTTTTCTGGATATTTACCACTAAATCCTCTATGTGCAAAAACTTTCATAAATTAATTCTCTCCTTTATAAATAATTCTATTATCTATGTTTTCTATTGAGTTACATCCTGTTAATACCATGACTGATTTTAATTCACTTTTTAAAGAAATTTATTATAAAATAATCTCCTGTTCCTTTCCCTCCCATTCCTGGGACTTCACCTGCACATGCTACTCCATTACAAACCTTACACACTCTACAACTTCCATTATAAAGTTCTCTAGCTTCATCTATCATGTCCTTATTCATATATACATTCCTCCTAAAAATCATTTTCTGTTTTAACTTTAAATCCATTTTGAAGTAGAAGTTCACAAGTTACTCCATTTCCTTCTTTTTTCTCTCCATTAAAATTTCCTGAATATATAGCTCCAAGACCACAAGAGGGACTTTTAGCTTTTAAAATTACATATTCTGCATTTATGTTTTTTGCAATATTTAAAGTTTCATAAGCTCCTTTAATAAATTCTTTTGTAACATCAGTTCCATCTTTGCCAAGCACTTTTGCCTTTCCCTTTAGAACATCTTTTCCTGTTCCTCCTACAATTTCACTTGGTATTCTTGGAGTTTTTAATCCTCCTAATTGTTCTGGACATGCAATCACTGCTTTCCCTTCTTTAAGTAGCTTTAATATATTTTCATTTAAATTACTTTCACCATTGTATTTACAATTAACTCCACATAAACATCCACTAATTAAAACCACAAATTTATCCTCCCTAAAACTTATTAAAACAATTTGAATATTAGTTTTATGAAAAATTATCCATTATTTATTAACAAAATTCTATTTTATTATAATCCTTAAAACTTTATAAAAAAAGTATTTATCTTAGAAAGAAAAAGAGTTATATCAAAAAGTTAATAATAAAGATTATAAACATTAATAAGTTTATAATCTTTATTATAAATTATTTGATACAACTCTTTATTTATAAAATTTTATCATTCTAATTTAAACTTAATCTTATTTCCACCTTTTATTATTTCCCCTGCACTTATGCTCTGTTCTTTTATTTTACCTTCTCCTTCAAATTCACCAATTAAGTCTAATGATTTTAAAATTTCTTCTGCCTTTTTCTTGTTTAATTTTCTAAAATCTGGTATTACTATTTCCTTTTCATTTCTATCAAATCTACTTCCAGCATATAAAGTTATACTATCTCCCTTTTTAACTTTATATCCTGGCATAGGCTTAATTGAAGTAATGAAAGTTCCATCTCCCTCAATTACACAATTAACTCCTAAGTCATTTAAACTTTTCTCAGCACTAGTTAATCTATCTCCCCTTAAATCTGGGATTATTACACTTTCTTCCTCAATCTCTAACTGACCTTCATTTAATGAAATATAATTAAATATATTATTAAATAATTCTCCTGCAAAAGGTGCTGCAACAATTCCTCCAAAATGCTCTCCATTTTTAGGATTATCTATTATTACTATTAAAGATACTTTTGGATTATCATATGGTGCAAATCCAGCAAAAGATGCTATATACCCAGCTCCATAAGTCCCTGTTTCAGTATCTACCTTTTCTGCTGTACCAGTTTTTCCAGCTACTTTTATACCTTCAATACCAGCATCCTTTGAAGATCCCTTAGAAACAGTAGATTCTAAAGCCTCTTTAACTCTCATAGTACTTTTTGCATCCACTATATTTTCTTGTATTTTAGGCACAAAAACTTCATCTATAATTTTTGTACCATTATCATCCTTATGACCTAATTCTTTCATAATATGAGGTTGAATTAAATCTCCTCCATTTGCAACCGCATTTAGGGCTGTCATAAACTGAATACCATTTATTGTATTAGTTTGTCCAAATGATATAGTTGCTAAATCTACAGCACTTATATCTTCTAAATTTTTAACTATTCCTGTAGCTTCTCCAGGTAAATCTACTCCTGATTGAGTTCCAAATCCAAAAAGTTTAATATATTCATTTAACTTTTCTGCTCCTAATTTTGTCCCCATTTCCATGAAAGCAACATTACATGAATTTTCTAATGTTTGATTAAAATTTTGTACTCCATGTCCACCAGGTTTCCAACACTTTATATTTCTTCCTGATACATTTAAACTACCATTACAATAATAAACTTCATCTTTTCCTGCTATATTTTCCTCTATTGCTGCTATAGAAGTTATTATTTTAAATATTGAACCTGGCTCAAAGGAATCTGAAACAATTTTATTTCTCCACATATTCTGAAGTTTTGCTGATTCATTTTCTCCATTAAATGCTTCACTACCTTCATAAGGATTATTAGGATTAAATCCTGGTTTATTTACAATTCCTAAAATTTCTCCATTATTAGGATTCATAACTGCAATACTTACGGAGTCTGCCTTATGTTTTTTTAATGCCTCCTCGGCTACTTTTTCAACAAAGTATTGTATATTCTCATCTATTGTCAAAGTAATATCCTTTCCATCTACAGGTGGAGTAAAACTTACTTCAGAATAAGGATTTGAAGCGCTATTTCCAGAAACTTCACTAACTCTTACTCCTGGAATACCCATAAGTTCTTCATTATAGTAAAGTTCTAATCCACTTAATCCTTCTCCATCTGCATTAGTTGTTCCTAAAGTATGAGAAAGAAAATCTTCATTAGGATAGTACCTTTTAGTGTCCTCTGATACTATTACACCCTTTATATCTAACGCCTTAACCTTATCAGCTTTTTCCTTTTCTATTCTTCTTATTAAGGTAGCAGAGTTTGCTGGATTTCCTGATGGATATGTAAGTTCTATTCTTGATAAAACCTTTTCTTCATCCATCTGTAAGGCTTCTGCTAATAATTTTGCTATTTGGATACTATCAGTATCTTTCTTATCAATATATTTTCTTAAAGTTATTAAATCTAAATCTACTCTAAATACGTTTGCAGTAACTGCTAGCTCTCTATTATTTCTATCTAGAATCCGTCCTCTTCTAGCATCTATTTGTATTTCATTAATCCATTGTTCCTCTGCCATAGCCTTATAATCTTTTGATCTAAATATAACTATGTAAAGTAATCTACCTACTAGAACTAAAAATAATATTACTATTGCCAATAAAAAAGATATCATTCTATCTTTATCAATTTTAATTTTTTTATTTCTCTTTTTTACTTTCACCTAACAACCCCCAACCAATTTTACATAATTTTCAAACTTCAAATTGATTATATCATAAATATTCCAATGCTTTTTTTAATAAATTGTATATAAAAAGAGTCCATCTAAAATTCTTTATAAGATTTAGTTTATTTAAACCTATTAATAAAAATTTAGATGAACTCATACTATTTTACGTTTTAAATTATTATTGATCTTATCATTAAATTAAATTTTTATAAATCAAACTCTAAGTTAAGTCATATTATAATATCAAAAATTTATTTTAATATTACAACAGTAACTCCTGTTCCACCCTCTCCATACTCACCTAATCTGTGAGATTTTACATGTGGATGTTTTTTAAGCATTTCATTTATAGCTTTTCTTAAAACTCCAGTACCTTTTCCATGAACTAGAGTTACTTCTCCTCTTCCTGCAACATAAGCATCATCTAAATACTTATCTGCGGTATAACAAGCTTCTTCTGAATCCATACCTCTTAAATCTATTGATGAATCTACCTGTCTTAAATTTAATCTTGCTTCTCTCTTCTTAATTTTCTTTTCTTCTTTAGTTTCCTTGGCTACTCTTAAATCCTTAGCTTTAACATTTATTTTCATAATTCCAGCTTGAACTTGAACTTCACCTTTATTATCTGGCTTAGAAAGAACTATAACCTTTTGGTTTATTGAAGGTAATAAAGCCTCCATTCCAACCTCAAGTTTTTTAAGTTCCTCTCCCTTTTTCTCTTCTTTTTTCTTTTGAAGTCTAGCTTCTGCATCACTTATCTTATCTCTAAGTTTTCCTCTTTCAACCTCAAGCATTCTTCTTGCATCACTAGATATACCCATTCTTTCTAAGTCTCTCATATTTTTAAGTATAGAATCAGCCTCTTCCTTAGCTGAATCTAGAATTTGCTTTGCTTCTCTTCTAGCATCTGCATAAACATTATCTCTCACTTTTTCAATTCTTTCAAATTTTTCTTTATATCTATTCTTATATTTTTCTGCATCATTTCTTAATATAGCAGCTTCCCTAGCATCATTTTCTGCTTTTATACTCTTTTCTTGAAGTGATTGTATTAAATCTTCAAATTGAAGTGATTCAGTAGAAATAACCTTTTTAGCTTCTTCTATGACATCATCTTTAAGTCCTAATCTTCTTGAAATTTCAAAAGCATTTGATTTACCTGGAACTCCTATTAAAAGTCTATAAGTTGGTCTTAATGTTTCAACGTTAAACTCAACAGAAGCATTCTCAACATTTTCAGTCTTTAATGCATATGCTTTTAATTCACTATAGTGAGTTGTAGACATTATTTTGCATCCTCTAGCTCTTAGGTTTTCTAGTATTGAAATAGCAAGTGCTGCTCCTTCTGTAGGATCTGTCCCAGCTCCAAGCTCGTCAAAAAGCACAAAACTCTTATTATTTGCTTTTTCCATTATTCCTACTATATTAGTCATATGAGAAGAGAAAGTTGATAAGCTTTGCTCTATACTTTGCTCATCTCCTATATCTGCAAATATTTCTTCAAAGAAACTTATACTTGAATTTTCACTTGCTGGTATTAAAAGTCCACTTAATCCCATAAGTTCAATAAGACCTGTGGTCTTTAATGTTACAGTCTTACCACCAGTATTTGGTCCTGTTATAAGCAATGTTGAAAATTCTCTTCCTAAATAAATATCAGAAGAAACAACTTTATCTTTAGGAATTAGTGGATGTCTAGCATCCATTAAATCTATTATTCCTTGTTCATTTACTATAGGCATTGTTCCACCTAAATCACTTCCGTATTTAGCCTTTGCAAATATAAAATCTAATTCAACTATTATATTAAAGTTAACTTTTATAACATCAATATTTTTATATACTAAAGCTGATAATTCTGCTAATATTCTCTCAATCTCAGCTCTTTCTTTTAGCATAAGCTCTTTTATTTCATTATTTAAATTTACTAAAGCCGTCGGTTCTATAAAAAGTGTAGCCCCTGTTGAACTTTGATCATGAACAAGTCCTGGGACTTGAGATTTATATTCAGCTTTTACAGGAATAACATATCTATCTCCTCTAACTGTGTATAAGGAATCTTGAAGATATTGAGCATTACTTCTTACTATGGCATTAACTTTATCTCTTATAGATGAATTCTTTTCCTTTAAGCTTCTTCTTATGCTATAAAGTTTATCACTTGCAGAATCTGCAATTTCTTCTTCACTTACTATGGCCTTTGATATAGCACTTTCTACACCTCTAAGTACTATAAGTCCATCTTTCATTCCTTCTAGAATTCTATGTTCTTCTTCCTCTTCTTTTCTAGCTAAAAAATCAGATAGTTTTCTTGTTACAGATAACATATTTCCTATTCTAAGTAGGCCTTCTATACTTAAAACTCCTCCTTTTTCAGCTCTTGTTATAGCTTCTTTAACATCATAAAGCCCTTCAAAAGGAGGGTTTCCTTTTCTCATTAAAATATCTAAAGCTTCTTTTGTTTCTTCCAAATGTTCTTTTACATCATAAACAGAATCATACGGTTTAAGATCTAAAACCATCTCTTTAGCTGATTTTGTGATGGCATATCCTTTAACCAATTCTTTAATTTTATTAAATTCTAAAACTCTTAAAACTCTATCATTCATACTTTAATCCCCTTTACTCAACGCCTCTTTTAAAGTGACCTTTAGTATAATCCTTTAATTTTAAAGCTTCTTTTTTATTTAAAGCTTCAATAACCTGTCTAACCTCTTCATAATTTTCATCTACAAAGTCCAATCTAAAAGAATTTACTCCTAAAGATTTTATTTCATCAAATTCCTGAATTAAGTTAACAGGTACTGTATTGTATATGTGTGATCTACAGAATATATCAGTTCTTATAACAAAATCTTGATTCATTCTATCTCTTAAAGTAAATGTACTACTTACACATTGATTATCACAATTTTTTGAAGTACATTTTCCACCAAAGGTACTTCCTATTGGACAGTATTCACTAACCATAACCTCTGGTCTTCCATAAACAAACATTTGAGCTCCTTTAGAATACTTCTTAAGCATTTTATTTAACTCTTTTTTATTTAATTCTAAACTTAAACAGCTTCCCATAATATGTTCATTATAAAACTTCATACCATAAGCATTAAATATGTTAAGTTTATAATCACCTATAATATTTGTTTTATCCTTAAATCTATTTATTATTCCGGTATTAGCTGTAACTAAACCTTTTATTAAACTAAGATTCTCCTCTATTATATTACTTATTGTTTCAAACTCTTCTTTTATTATTGTAGGTGCTTTTATATAAAGATTAATTCCCTCATCTTTGAATTCTTTTAAAGCATTTTTATTAAGTTGACTTTGATTCTTTCCAAATATATCTAAAGCAATATCTTTAACTCCACACTCTATTGAAGCTTTTAATTGTTCCTTAGTATTTACAACAACTAAAACTTCTGGCATTTCACCATTCTTTTCATTAAGTTCCATATTATTCTGTTTTTCTATAATTCTTTTGTATTTTTTAATCTCAGAATTTCTTATCTCTTCTAAAACTTCTCTTCTTAAATTATTTATAGAAGAAACGGCTGCAAAACCATCCTCAAAAGTTACATATTCTATTTCACTTATTTCATAAGGAATATCTCCAGATTTCTTTAAGTTCTTTTCAACTTTTTCCTTATCCATAGGTCTATTTACTGCAACTTGAACCATATCACCAATCTTTGTGAAGTAATTTCCATTGTACTCCACAGTAAGTTCCATAGGTTCATTAACCTTAAATTTCATATAAGCCTTTAATTTTATTTTTCTTTCATATGGATTTTCATAAGCAACCTTTAATTCATTTAAAAGCTTAGTATCTGAGGTTTTATAAAGCTTATCATTAGCTTTATATTTTTTAGGAAATATTTTTACCTTATCACCCTTTTTAGCTTCATTAACTTCTTGATTTCCAATAAGTATTTTGCTTACAGTAAATCCATCATCATTAGTTCTTATTCCATCTTTTAATGAAAGATCATCTACTAAGATTACTTCTCCATTTTTTAAAACTTCTCCAAGCAAAATTCCTGTATTTCTTGGAGTTTTAAAAGCCATCATATCTTTTCCAACATTTTTATACATGTATGCTGTAGAAAAACCTTCTCTATTAAATAACTTTTTAAGTTTAAGTTTATTTCCTTCTTGAGACTTTTTAATATTTCTATAAGAATTATCTATAGCTTCTCTATAAGATTCTATAACTCCAGCAACATATTCAGGTCTCTTCATTCTTCCTTCAACTTTTAAAGATCTAGTTTCTGTCTTTATTAAGTCTTCTACATTTTCAATAGTACAAATATCCTTAGGGCTTAAAAGGAATCCTTTAGTCTCCTTCTTATCCTTTTCTCTAATTAATGTATATGGAAGTCTACAACTTTGAGCACATCTTCCTCTATTACCACTTCTTCCACCTATTAAGCTACTCATTAAACATTGTCCTGAATAACAAACACATAAGGCACCATGAACAAATATCTCAGTTTCTATTCCTAAGTCTTTTGAAATATATTTAATTTCATCTAAAGTAAGTTCTCTTGATAAAACAATTCTAAAAAATCCATTTTCTCTAAAGAAAAGTGCTCCTTCTCCATTATGTATGCTCATTTGAGTTGAAGCATGCAATTCAAAATCTTGATATACTTCTCTTATTCTTTTAGCTAATCCTACATCTTGGATTATTAAAGCATCAACTCCCATTTTATATAAAACACCTATGTAATCTACCGCTTCTTGAAACTCATTTTCCTTAATTAAAGTATTTACTGTGACATAAACCTTAACCCCATAAGTATGAGCATAATCCACAGCTTTTTCCATTGTTTCATTATCAAAGTTAGAAGCATAAGCTCTTGCTGAAAACTTGCTTCCTCCTAAATATATAGCATCAGCACCTTTATTTATGGCAGCAATTAAACTTTCCATGCTTCCTGCCGGTGCTAGTAACTCTATTCTTTCCATAAAATTCATCTCTCCTAAAATTCAACTAGGTCTTTCATTAGTTAATTTACTCAATACTTTGTATTATACACAATTACACAATACAATTCTACATTTCATTATTTGTCTTTTCATTTAGACTCTTTTAAAATCAAATTAAAATATATTTGCTACCCTTAATATTTTTCTAAATTATGATAAAATTAAATTATAATAACATTTATGCGGAGGTTACAAAATGTTTTATGATTGCCACATACATACAGAATTTTCAGCTGATTCTAAGTTAAAAATTAAGGATATATTAGAGATAGCTAAAAAAAATCATTTAGGAATAATAACTACAGAGCATTTAGATTATAATTTAAAAACTCATCCTCAATTTGCTGATCTTGATATCGATGGTTATTTAGAGGAATACAGTAAATATAGAGGAGAAAATATGCAACAAGGTGTAGAACTTGGACTTGCAATGAACAATATAGATAAAAACTTTGCCTTTTATGAAAAATACAAAGATAAATTTGATATGATAATAGGTTCTATTCATTCTATAAATGATGTTACTCTTTCTAGATTTTTAAAACAAGATACTAGACCTAAAGAAGTTGTTTATGGTGAATATCTTGATAATATGCTTAAATGCATAGAATTTTATGATATTTTTGACGCTTTAGGACATATAGATTATCCTTGTAGATACAGTACTTATGATGATAAGGAAATGACTCTCATTGATTTTAAACCTAAATTCAAAGCTATTTTCAAAACACTAATAGCTAAAAATAAAGTTCTTGAACTTAATACAACTCGTCTAGATAATGAAACTTCCTTTAAAAACATGGTGGAAATCTATTCATATTATAGAGAACTTGGAGGTAAGTATATAACCCTTGGCTCAGATTCTCACAAAATATCTCATATAGGTAGAAACTTTGAAAAGCTTTCTAACTTCTTAGAAGAAACAAAATTAACGCCTTGTTACTTTAAAGACAGAAAGTTGATTCCTTGCTTCATAGAGTCTCACCAATAACTTTATTTAATCAGTTAAAAGCTAAACTATCTTTTAATTAATATTTGATTTAAACAATAAAAAAGACTGTAAGGAAATTTATTTTCACATAAATCTCTTACAGTCTCTAAATTCACTTTTTATTTTTTCTTTAAAAGGACATTATTTGATTTTTTTGAAGTAGCAAGCTTAACTTGAGAATCTAGATATTTTTGCTCTAAGTCTAAAAGTTTATACTTAACTGTTTGCCAGTTACGTCTTAACTCTTTATTATTCTCAATTAAAAGTTCTTTTTCTCTTTTTAACTTTTTAGCTTCCTCTTCTAAAATTTCCATTTCAGCTTTAACTTCTTCTGCTTCTTCTTTTAATGATTTCATTTCAACTTCCATATCCTCTGAAATCTTCTTACCTAAAGCATCTTTTTCCTCTAAAGCTAATTTAAGATTTTCTTCTAACTCTAAAATTTGCTTCTTTAAACCACTATTTTGGTCTTTAATCCAAATTTTTTCTTTATTTAATAGTTCTGAAGTTTCTTTTAGTTGTCCATTTTCTTTATTTAAACCTTCAAGTTTTTCTTCTATTTCTTTGCAATTAATCTTTAGATTTTCTCCTTCTAAAGTTAATTTTTCATTTTCTTCTTTTTGAGTCTTATTTCTTTCCTTTAAACTATTAATTTCTTTGTTTAATAGTTCTAAATTTTTCTTAGTTTCAGTAACTATACTGCTTAAGCTATTATTTTTTTCCTTAAGACCTCTAAGTTCTTTTTCCACATGATTATTTTTACTTTTTAAATTGTTAATCTCATTATTTAAGTTTGTCTCTTTATTTCTTGAGATTTCTATAGTTTTATCTAATTCAGCATTATTTTCTTTAAGTTCTTTTCTTAATTTTTCAACTTCATGTAAGTTTTTATCTTTAGATGATTTTAAACTATTGTTTTCATTTTTTAATCTTTCAATTTCTTTCTTTAAGTTAGTTATTTCTTGATTAGAATTATTCATTCTATTATTTGTAGTCTTAAGTTCTTCTTTTAAATTAGAATTTTCACTATTTAGCTTATTAAATTTATTCTTAAGTTCTTCTCTGCTTTTTTCAATCTCTTCTTTTTTATCTTTTAATTCATTAAAATTCTTTTCTAAGGTTTCTTTCTCTGAATTAATTTTATCTAGATTTTCCTTTAAAGAAACACTTTCTCCTTCTAGTTCCTTCAGATTTTCTATTTCTTTTCTTGACTTTTCTAATTCAGATTTTACTTTTTCATAATAATCTATAAGTTGATTGTATTCATCATTTCCTTTAAATAATTCATCAGCTATGTTTAATGCAGATAAAGATAAAACTCCAAGTGCACTTAATTTATTATTTTTTGTTGCCATCTCTTGTGTTTTTTCTTCTACGTATTCAGCTACTTTTTTTAAATATTCTCCATCTTCATGGCCTTTTAAATTATATTCAACTCCATTTATTTTTATAGTAACAGTCGCCATACTTTCTTAAACACCTCTTACTTCTATAATAAAAAATATGTTATGTACATTTTAACATATACATAACATATTTAAAACTATTATTGCTCTCTTAATTGAGCTCCTAGCTTATATTCTAAAGCTCTTAATATCTTATCATGAACTTTATTTATGTCTTTATCTTTTAAAGTTTTGCTTGGATCTCTGTAAGCTATAGCATATGCAATACTCTTCTTACCTTCTGGTATTTGAGCACCTTTATAAACATCAAACAACTCAACTTTCTCAACTACTTGACCACCAGCTTTTCTTATTGCATCTTCTATTTCTTGAACTAGAACTGCATCATCAACAAGTAAAGCTATATCTCTTGTTATTGCTGGATACTTAGGTAATGGTTTGTAAGCTTTCTCTGTTTTTGAGAAGTTATACATAGCATCTAAATCTAATTCAGCTACATAGCAAGGAACATCTACTCCGTAGTTTTCATTAACATCTGGATGAATTTCTCCTAAAACACCTAGTGAAGTTTTACCTAATATTAACTCAGCAGTTTTTCCTGGGTGATAACTTGGATTTTCACTCATTCTCTTGAATGATGCACTCTTAAGACCTAATGAATCTAATAAGTTTTCAACTATTCCTTTTAAATCAAAATAATCACATTGTCCATAAATACCAATTGTTAATATATTTCTTTCATTTGGTAATTCATTTTCATCTGAATTTGGAATATAAGTTTTACCTATTTCAAATAATCTAACTATATCATTACTTCTTGAATAGTTTCTAGCTAAAGATTCCATCATTGAAGGAAGTGTTGAAGTTCTCATAACACTATAGTCTTCTCCTAGTGGATTCTTTATTTTAACAACATTTCTAAGCTCACTATCTTCTGGCACACAGATTTTATCGAATACCTTTGGACTTACAAATGAGTAACTTATAGATTGATTTAAACCTGATGCTAACATTGTATCTATAACTTTTTCATCTAATAATTGCTTTTTATCCTTAGCTTCTTTTTCTGTACTAGTTGATATTAAAGTAGCTGGAATATTATTATATCCATAGATTCTTGCAACCTCTTCTGCTACATCTTCTCTTATATCAACATCTATTCTAAATGTAGGTACTAATATTTCTAATGTATCTCCATTTATAGTAGTTTTTAAATCTAAGCTATCTAAACATCTCTTCATTTCTTCTGCTTCTAGTGAAGTTCCTAGGAATTTGTTTATCCAGCTAACACTTACTTCTAGAGTCTTTTCTTCTTTAACATTATTGTAGACATCTATAGTTCCTTCCATAATTTCTCCACAACCTAGTTCTTCAACTAAAGCACATGCTCTGTCTAAAGCTAAAGCTGCTAAGTTTGGATCTATGTCTTTTTCAAATCTTGATGAACTTTCAGTTCTTAATCCTAAGTTTTTAGAATTAACTCTTATGTTAGTTCCATCAAAGTTAGCTGATTCAAATACAATCTCTGTTGTATCATCTTTAACACCTGAGTTTAAGCCACCCATTATACCAGCTAAAGCAACTATATCTTCTCCGTCTTTTATACAAAGAACATCTGAATTTAATTCTCTTTCTATTTCATCTAAAGTTATGAACTTATCTCCATCTTTAGCTCTCTCAACTACTATGTTAGAAGATTTTAATTCTCTTCTATCAAAGGCATGCATTGGTTGACCAAGCTCTAACATAACAAAGTTAGTAATATCAACTATGTTATTTATTGGTCTAACTCCAGCATCTAATAATCTTTCTTGCATCCAAGTTGGTGATGGAGCTACTTTTACATTTTTAACTCCTCTAGCCATATATCTATTACATAGTTCATCATTAACTGAAACTTTTATTTCATCATTTATGTTTTTATCACATTTAACTTCAAACTTAGTATTTGGCATTCTGTAAGTTTTTCTTGTTGTAGCTGCTGTCTCTCTAGCCATACCAACAACACTTAAACAATCAGGTCTATTTGAAGTTATTTCAAAATCTAAAACTTGTTTATTAAGACCTAGATATTCTTTTATACAAACACCAATTGGAGCATCTTCTGGTAAAATCATAAGTCCAATAACTTCTTTTCCGTCAGCAATTCCTAACTCTTCTTCTGAACAGAACATTCCGTTTGAAACTTCTCCTCTTAATTTACCTTTTTTGATTTTACTTCCATCAGCTAATATTGCACCATGTAAAGCTACTGGAACTTTATCATGTTCTTTCATATTATCTGCAGCTGTTACTATCTGAATCATTTCTGATCCTATGTTTACTTGACAAATTTTAAGCTTTTCAGCATCAGGATGTTGTTCTATTTTATCTATTTGACAAGTAACTATATTTTCTATTTCTGCACCAGCAGTTACGACCTCTTCTACCTTTGATCCTGATAAAGTTAAAGCATCGCCTAACTCTTCTGCTGTCATATCTATATCAACGTAATCTTTAAGCCAATTAAATGGTACTTTCATCTTTTTTACCTCCTATTTTAAAACTAGAATTGATTTAAGAATCTCATATCACTTTCGTATAATAATCTTATGTCATCTATTCCATACTTAAGCATAACCATTCTGTCTACACCAAAGCCGAAAGCAAATCCACTATAAACTTCTGGGTCTATTCCACAGTTTCTTAAAACTTGAGGGTGAACCATACCACAACCTAGTATTTCTATCCAACCTTCTCCCTTACATACTTTACATCCTTTTCCGTTACATACAAAGCATGTAGCATCCATTTCAGCTGATGGCTCAGTGAATGGGAAATGATGTGGTCTAAACTTAGTCTTTACTTTATTACCAAACATTTTCTTAGCAAATAACTCTAAAGTTCCCTTAAGATCTGCAAAAGTTATATCTTTATCTATAACAAGACCTTCCATTTGGTAGAATATTGGTGAATGCGTAGCATCAACAGCATCTGATCTAAACACCTTACCAGGTGAAATCATTTTTATTGGTGGTTGTTGTTTTTCCATTACTCTAGCTTGAACTGGAGAAGTTTGAGTTCTTAAAACTACATTCTCATTTATGTAGAATGTATCTTGCTCACTTCTAGCTGGATGATTCTTAGGAATATTTAAAGCTTCAAAGTTATAGTAATCTTTCTCAACCTCTGGACCATCTTCTATAGTAAATCCCATTGAAACAAATATTTTTTTCATTTCATCTAAAGTTTGCTCTAATGGATGTTTCTTTCCTATTGTTTGTTTTTTACCAGGCATTGAAATATCTATTACTTCATTTTTAAGCTTTTTTTGTTTTTCAGCTTCTTTAACAGCCTTTGTTACAGCCTCTAATTCAGCTTCTAAAACCTCTCTTACCTCATTAGCTAACTTACCAACTATTGGTCTCTCTTCTTTAGATAGAGCTCCCATACCTCTTAATATACTTGTAAGCTCTCCTTTTTTACCAAGATATTTAACTTTTATTGTATCAATAGTAGTACTGTCTTTAGCTTCTTTAATTTCTACTAAAGCTAACTCTTTAATTTGATTTAACTTATCTTGCATTTTCATTCTCCTTTCCTTATATATAATTAATATATTAGATTTTATCTTAAAGCTCTTAGAACCCTAATATCTATTTTTAGTCCTTATTTAACATTAAACTTTATATAAATGGTATATTTTCTAGTATTGACATATTTACACCAAAATAAAATAAACCCCATCCCTATAAAACAAGGGACGGGGTATTCATATCCGTGGTACCACCCTAATTAGCACTAAAATAAAATTAGTACTCACTTAATTTTAAATAACGACTATGCCGCTAACTACTACTTTATATTTCACAGTTAGAACTCCAGAGTGAACTTCAATATAGTTTTCTAAAAAT
Source organism: Clostridium sp. (assembly GCF_029258205.1). GTDB lineage: Bacteria > Bacillota > Clostridia > Clostridiales > Clostridiaceae > Sarcina. The sequence continues at coordinate 4,418 of NZ_JARHZJ010000026.1, read as the reverse complement.
GCTTTCAGTCAATGACACTTTTTCCCTGATAAGAAATTGCTATATCTACTCTCTCTATCAATGTTTTTATCTATTCAATTCAAAGTATATTATACATATAATAGTATTTATAATCAAGGCATTTATTATTTTTTCCTATTTAAATGATTGTCTTATTTTTTCATATATCATTATAGAAGTAGCTACAGCTACATTTAATGATTCTGCTTCACCAGGCATAGGAATTTTAACTTTTATGTCAGCAATATCATATACTTCATCACTGACACCATTTCCTTCGTTACCGACAGCTATGATAACTTTTCCTTGAAGATTTTCTTCAAAAAAATTATTTTTTCCTTGAAGAGAACTTACTACAAGTTTATAACCACCATCTTTTAATGATTTTACAAAATCTAAAGAATCATCCTCAACAATTGGAATATAAAATATTGAACCCATTGTTGATCTTAGAGTCTTATCATTATATATGTCAACAGTACCTTTAGTCATTACTATTCCTGAGGCACCTGCTGCATGAGCTGTTCTTATTATTGTTCCCATATTTCCTGGATCTTGAACTTTATCCACTAAAACAACTAACTCTCCACTTTTTAATTCCTTGTTTTTCATATTTATAACACCAACAACTCCTTGTGGATTTTCCGTTGAACAAAGTTGTTTTAAAAGCGATTCATTAATTTGTATAAGCTTTATATTTTCATTGATTTTTAAGAATAATTCAGGATTTTTCACCTTAAAACTTTCTGTAAAAATTATTGAATCTATTGATACCTTACTTTTTATAGCTTCCTCTAAAAATCTTAAACCTTCAATTATATATTTGTTACTTTTTATTCTATACTTTTTTTCTTTTAACTTTTTTATCTCTTTAAATAAGTTATTATTTTTACTTTCGATTTCTAACAAAGCAAATGATCCTTTCTAGAAGATATTAATGTCTAAATATCTTCACTTCTAATTTTGTTAAATCCTCTGCAGAACCTATAGCAACCACTATGTCATCCTTATTAATAACATCATCTGCATCAGGAGATATATTAACTTCATTGTTTCTCTTAATAGCCATGACGTTTATTCCATATTTACTTCTTAAACTTAATTCTTTCATAGACTTTCCATACCATTCTTTTGGACTTTCTATTTCAATTATAGAATAATCTGGTGATAATTCTATATAATCTAATATGCTTGAAGAAACTAAGTTATGAGCTACTCTAACTCCCATATCCTTCTCAGGTAAAATTACTCTGTCTGCTCCTATTTTATATAAAACTTTAGCATGTAAATCACTATTTCCCTTAGCTATTATATATTTTATTCCCATATCTTTTACAAGTAATGTTGCCATAACACTTGCTTGTATGTTAGCTCCTATTGTAACTACAGCCACATCAAAATTTCTTATTCCTAAAGTTCTTAAAGCATTTTCATCTGTTGCATCCATTTGAACTGCATGAGTTACACTATCTGATATTTCTTGAACTAAATCTTCATTAGAATCAATTGCTAAAACATCATGTCCTAAAGCATATAAAGTTTTAGCTACTGACGCTCCAAATCTTCCTAATCCTATAATAACAAATTGTTTACTTGACATAAGCTTTACACTCCTAACTTATTTATCCTATTAATATTTTATCTTCTGGGTATTTGTATGCACTTGGTTTCTTTCTATTAGCTAAAGCTAGAACAACAGTCATAGGACCAACTCTTCCTAAATACATAGTTATTATTATTATTATTTTTCCTATTGCTGAAAGATATGGAGTTAATCCAAGTGTTAATCCAACTGTAGCAAAAGCTGATGTAACTTCATATAGAATATATTCTAATGAAAATCCTGGTTCTGTTACTGCTAAAATTAATGTTCCAAGTACCACTATACCAAAGCCTATAAATAAAACAGCAAAAGCCTTATATACTAATTCTTTTGATATTCTCTTTTTAAATACTTCAGTATCCTCTCTTCCTCTTATTATAGAAATAAGAGTAAGTACTACTATACCAAAGGTAGCAGTTTTAATTCCCCCTGCTGTTGATCCTGGTGATCCACCTATAAACATTAATAATATAGTTAAGAATTTTCCAGCTAAAGTCATATCAGTTGTGGAAACAGAGTTAAATCCAGCAGTTCTTGTAGTTGCTGAAGCAAAAAATGCATTAGTTAACTTATCTCCAAAGTTCATATATTTAAGAGTATTAGGATTATTATATTCAAATATGAACATAAGAATAGCTCCCCCAATTAAAAGAATAGCTGTTATCATTATTACAACTTTAGAGTGTAAAGATAATTTCTTATATCCTTTAAAATTATATAATTCTGACCAAACAGTAAATCCTAAACCACCAATCACTATTAAGGCTGCAAGTGTTAATATTACAGTTTTATTATTAGAATAACTAACTAGACTATCTCCAAATAAATCAAAACCTGCATTACAAAAAGCTGATACAGAATGCCAAATACTATAGTATATACCTTTTAAAAATCCAAACTTAGGTATAAATTGAGTAGATAATAATAAGGCACCTAGCATTTCTACTGAAAATGTAAATCCTAATATATATCTAATCATTCTAACCAATCCCTGTATACCAAAAGTATTCATAGCTTCTTGTATAAGAAGTCTTTCTCTTAAGGTTATCTTTTTCTTAACCATTAAGGCAAATAAAGTTGTAAAGGACATAAATCCTAATCCACCTATTTGTATTAAGATTATTATGACAGTTTTCCCGAAATAGTTCCAATGTTCTGCTGTATTTAATGTTATAAGTCCAGTAACACATACAGCTGAAGTTGAAGTAAATAAACTATCTAAAAAAGGAGTAAACTCACCACTTTTAGATGATATTGGAAGACTTAATATTATAGTACCTAAGAAAATAACAATAGAAAAACCTAAAGCTAAAATCTGAACAGCACTAAATTTTATCTTTTTTGTCAGTTTAATGTACATAATTAAACCCCCAACTTAAACTAATATTATATTTTCATTTAATATTATATTTTCATTTAATTTTATTATATCTTATTTTTAATTTATATATGTAAAGTTGTTTTATTTTAAAATTTAAAATCAATTTTATTTAATTGTAATTGCAAATAAGTTTAATTTTATTCAGATAAAAGTCTGAATAAAATTAAACTTATAAAATATAAATAATATATAAAAAAAATGCGAGATAAACTCGCATCTGATATTAAGCGTTTAAGTGCTTTTTAGCTAATTCAACTAAATCAGCAAATGCTTTTGGATCATTTATAGCTATCTCTGAAAGCATTTTTCTGTTTATATCAACACCAGCTAATTTCATTCCGTTCATGAATTTTGAATATGAAAGACCGTTCATTCTTGTAGCTGCGTTTATTCTAGCTATCCATAATCTTCTATAATCTCTCTTCTTTAATCTTCTTCCAACGTAAGCATTTCTTAATGCTCTTATTACTGATTCGTTAGCAGTTTTGAATAACTTGCTTTTTCCACCATAGTATCCTTTTGCAAGTTTTAAAACTTTTTTATGATTTTTACGAGCATTTACCGCTCTCTTAACTCTTGCCATTTTCTAGACCTCCTACTCCGTGTTTTATCTTATAGATATGGTAATAATTTCTTCATTGCTTTTTCTTGTGCAGTTGAAACATAACCAGTTTTTCTTAAATTTCTTTTTCTCTTAGCACTTTTCTTTGTTAAGATATGGCTAGTGAAAGCATGAGCTCTCTTTAACTTTCCAGTTCCTGTTTTTTTGAATCTTTTTGCTGCACCTCTATGAGTTTTCATTTTTGGCATTGTAAGTATCCTCCTCTCAAGTTACGCTTTTTTAGGAGCTAAAATCATTATCATGTTTCTACCTTCTAATTTAGCAGGTTTTTCTACTGAACATACTTCTTCTAATTGAGCTAAGAAATTATCTAATATCTTAATACCAACAACTTGTGCATGTTCTGCTTCTCTTCCTCTAAATCTTACAGTTATCTTGACTTTATCTCCAGCTTGTAAGAATTTTTTAGCATTCTTAGCTTTTATTTCTAAGTCATGCTTTTCTATAGTTGGGCTAACTCTTATCTCCTTAACACTGATAACCTTTTGCTTCTTTTTTGCTTCTTTTTCTTTTTTAGATTGCTCGTAAATAAATTTACCGTAATCCATTACTTTGCAAACTGGTGGTTTAGCATTTGGCGAAATCATAACTAAGTCTAACTCAGCCTCATCTGCTATTTTTTGTGCATCTCTTCCAGATACAACACCAAGTTGCTCTCCTGTGTTAGAAATTAATCTAACCTCTTTTTCTCTTATTTCTTGATTGATTGCAAAATTTTTACTAATCTTGTTCACCTCCGATAGAATTTAGCCAACACAAATATATAAATAAAAAAGGACGGTTTTAAGCCGTCCTCTATTACCAAAATCAAA
>NZ_JARHZJ010000003.1 GCF_029258205.1 Clostridium sp. | reverse complement strand
TAAGTGCTGATGAAACTGAATTTAAATTTAAGGGATTAAATAGACATACTATTTATAACTTTAAGATTGCCGCTAAATATTCTAATGGTAAACTTTCAACTAAGCAATCAATAACTGTTAGAACTGCAAGATAATAAGTTTTAATTAGATTGAAGTAAATTTTAAGCAAGTAGTATAAGATTTTATATAGAGTCTTATACTACTTTTGTTTTAAATTTTATTGACTTTGAAATTACAAAGTGTATAATAAATTTAAAAAAGTTTAGAAATAAATATTTTGGAGGATGGTATGCTAAATTTATTAGTAAGAGGATTAGTAGCACAATTTTATAGCTTTTACTCTAGCTGGGGCTTTCATTTTAGCGCTGGATATTTTATGTGCAATGAAAACAATAATCTTTTAACTAATGGGTTTTTGTAATTAACGGGATAGATATTAATATTATAGGAATATTTTATTATAATTTATTTGATAGAACTCATTGAATTGGGTTCTATTTTTTTACAATATTATAATTTAAACAATTTAATTTACATTTAGACTATTTTAAATAAAAAGGTTAAAATAAAAAAGGATGGCGAATTATGATAGTTATATTAAAACCAGAAACAAAGGAAGAGGAGATTTTAAAATTGATAAAAAAAATAGAATCACTTGGAGTTGAGACTCAAAGAATTTCTGGAAGAGAAATGTGTGTAATTGGTTTAGTTGGAGATACAAGCAAAATAGATCCAGCTAAAGTAGAAGCAAACAAAAATGTAGAGAGAATAATGTCTGTTCAAGAGCCTTTTAAAAAGGCAAATAGATTATTTCATCCAGATAACTCTATAATTGATGTTTTAGGAAATAAAATTGGTGATAAGAAAATAGCATTAATAGCTGGTCCTTGTTCTGTTGAGAGCGAGGAACAAATAACTGAAATAGCTAAAGAAGTTAAGGCGTTAGGGGCAAATTTCTTAAGAGGCGGTGCATTTAAACCAAGAACTTCACCATACAGTTTCCAAGGACTAGAACTTGAAGGATTGGAGCTTCTAAAAAAGGCTAAAGCAAAAACAGGACTTCCTATAGTTACAGAAATAATGTCAACTAGTATGATAGAAAAGTTTGTTGATGATGTTGATATTATTCAAGTTGGTGCAAGAAATATGCAAAACTTTGATCTTTTAAAAGAGCTTGGAAAGACAAAGAAACCTATTCTTTTAAAAAGAGGATTGTCAGCTACAATAGAGGAATTAATAATGTCAGCAGAGTATATAATGGCTGGTGGGAATGAAGATGTAATTCTTTGTGAAAGAGGAATTAGAACCTTTGAAACCTACACAAGAAATACCTTAGATTTAAGTGCTATACCTGCTATAAAAAAATTAAGTCATTTACCAGTAATCGTTGATCCAAGCCATGCAGCAGGAAAGTCATGGATGGTAGAACCATTATCAAAGGCAGCTATAGCTGTAGGAGCTGATGGATTAATAATAGAAGTACATAATGACCCTGCTAATGCATTATGTGATGGTCAGCAGTCAATTAAACCAGAAGATTACGGTAAGCTTTTAGAAGATTTAAGAGCTATTGCAAAGGCTGTTGGTAGAGATTTATAGAATATTATTTAATTTAGTGGGAGTGTTTAAACTCCCATTAAATTTATACTTAAAATTAATTGGGGTGGAGTAATAATAATGAAAGTTTTAAGAGTAAATTTAAATGAAAAAAGTTATGATATAGTAATTCAAAAGGGTTTAAAAGATTATTTTGGAGAATACATAAAAATTGTATTTGAAGGTAAAAAAGTAGCTATTATAACTGATGATAATTTAAATGATATATATGGAGAGTCTATAAAGAAAAATATAGAGAATGAAGGCTTTGAAGTTGAAGTTGTTTCTATTAGACCAGGAGAAAAGAGTAAATCTTTTGATACATTGCCAGGAATATATGATAAGCTTTTAGATTTTAAATTAACTAGAAGTGATTTAATTATAGCTCTAGGTGGCGGTGTTGTTGGAGATCTTGCAGGTTTTGTTGCCTCAACTTTTCTAAGAGGAATTAGATTTATACAAATACCTACATCATTATTAGCTCAAGTTGATTCTAGCGTTGGTGGTAAAGTAGCTGTTGACTTAGAAAGAGGTAAAAATTTAGTAGGAAGCTTTTATCATCCTGAACTAGTATTAATAGATCCTAATATGCTTGGAACACTTCCAGAAAAATATTTTAATGATGGCCTTGGAGAGGTAATAAAATATGGATGCATTAAGAGTAAAGAGCTATTTGAAAAGTTAGAGAGATTTGAGAATAAAGAGGAGCTAAAAGAGAATATTGGAGAAATTATTTATGAATGTTGCAATACAAAAAGAGAAGTAGTTGAAAATGATGAGAAAGATTTAGGAGAAAGAATGGTTCTAAACTTTGGTCACACTCTAGGCCACGCTATAGAGCAAATTTATAATTATGAAACTTATTCTCATGGAGAAGCTGTTGCAATAGGAATGAATATGATAAGCAAAATTGCTGAAGAAAAGGAACTTACTAAAAAAGGAACAGCAAAAAGAATTGAAAGTTTATTAAATAAGTATGGATTAAATACTGATATTAATATTGAAGATAATGGATTAGCTAGAGAAGCTATAAAATTAGATAAGAAGAATTTGAATGGAAATTTAAATGTTATTCTTTTAAAAGACATTGGAGAGAGTTACATATATAATACAACTGTAGATTTTTTTGAATAAAAAGTAATGTTTTATAGGTTAAAATTTATAGTGTAATTTAAAAATAAGTATAGGGAGTGGGTAAAGGTGAAAAAGGTAATCATAACTCCTAGTAAGTTAAATGGCAATGTAAAAATACCACCTTCTAAAAGTATTGCTCATAGAGCTATTATTTGTGCTTCTTTAAGCAAAGGAGAAAGTGTTATTTCTAACATAGATTTTTCAGAAGATATTATAGCGACTATTGAAGGTATGAAAGTCTTAGGGGCAAATATAAAAGTAGAAAAAGATAAACTAATTATAAATGGAGAAAATATTTTAAAGGATTCTAATTATAAAGTTATTGATTGTAATGAATCAGGTTCCACTTTAAGATTTTTAGTTCCAATTTCATTAATAGAGGATAATAAAATTAATTTTATTGGTAGAGGGAATTTAGGGAAAAGACCATTAAAAACTTATTATGAGATTTTTGATGAGCAAGAAATTAAGTATTCTTATGAGGAAGAAAAGCTTGATTTAAATATAGAAGGAAACTTAAAAGGTGGAGAATTTAAAGTTAAGGGAAATATAAGCTCTCAATTTATAAGTGGTTTATTATTTACTCTTCCTTTATTAAAAGAAGATTCCAAAATAATAATAACTACAGAACTTCAGTCTAAAGGCTATATAGATTTAACTTTAGATATGATAGAAAAGTTTGGAGTTACAATAAAAAACAATAATTATAGGGAATTTTTAATAAAAGGAAATCAAAGTTATAAGCCTATGAATTATAAAGTTGAAGGTGATTACTCACAGGCAGCTTTTTATTTTTCAGCAGGAGCTCTAGGTTCAAAGATAAATTGTTTTGATTTAGATTTAAGTTCTTATCAAGGAGATAAGGAATGCATTGAAATATTAAAGCGTATGGGAGCTAAGCTTATAGAAAATCAATTAGAGTCTTTAAGTATAATTCATGGAGATTTAAATGGAACTGTTATAGATGCTTCACAATGCCCAGATATAATTCCAGTTTTAACAGTTGTTGCTGCTTTAAGTAAAGGAGAGACTAGGATTATAAACGGAGAAAGACTTAGAATAAAAGAATGTGATAGATTAAATGCTATATGCACAGAGATTAATAAACTAGGTGCAGATATAAAAGAATTAAAAGATGGACTTATAATAAATGGAGTTAAAGAGTTGATAGGAGGAGAAGTAAATAGTCATAAAGATCATAGAATAGCTATGAGTTTGGCCATTGCTTCTACAAGATGTAAGGAAGAGGTTATTATAATAGAACCAGATTGTGTTAAAAAATCTTATCCAGGATTTTGGGAAGATTTTAAAAACTTAGGTGGAATTTTAAGAGAAGAATAATATATAAAATATTTAGACGAAAGGAGGGAGCTTTTAGAGATAATAGGCTTTAAAAGCAAAGAAATGGGAGGAGTTTGGGGTAATAAAATAAAATTATCTATATTTGGAGAATCGCATGGAGAAGGAATAGGAATAGTAATAGATGGAATAGAACCTGGAATCAAAATAAATATGGATAACATAGAAAAAGATATGGAAAGAAGAGCGCCAGGAAGAAATAGTTTATCAACACAAAGAAAAGAAGGAGATAAGCCAGAAATTTTAAGTGGAATATTTAATGGAGTCACTACAGGGGCTCCTATTTCAATGATAATAAGAAATACAGATAAAAAATCTAGAGATTATTCAAAAATAAAAGATGTGATGAGACCTGGTCATGCAGATTTTCCAGGGTATGTAAGATATAATGGCTTTAATGATTATAGAGGAGGAGGTCATTTCTCAGGGAGAATAACGGCACCATTAGTTTTTGCTGGAGCCTTATGTAAGGAAATACTTAAGGAAAAGGGCATAATTATTGGTTCTCATATTAAGCAAGTTGGTAAGATAAAAGATTCTTCCTTTGATGTGTTAAATTTAAAGAAAGAAGATTTAGAAGAACTTTTAACTAAAGAACTTCCAGTAATAGATACAAATAAAATAGAAAATATTAAAGAAGAAATTATTTCAAATAGAATAGAAAGAGATTCTATTGGAGGAATTGTTGAGTGTGCTATAGTTGGATTAGATGCTGGTATAGGAAATCCGTTTTTTGATTCCTTAGAAAGTACCATAGCTCATTTAGCCTTTTCAGTGCCTGCTGTGAAGGGAATTGAATTTGGAGCAGGATTTGATTTTGCAAATATGAAAGGGTCAGAAGCGAATGATGAATATTTCATAGAAGATGGAAAAGTTAGGACATATTCTAATAATAATGGAGGAATAACTGGTGGAATATCAAATGGAATGCCAGTTATATTCAGAGTTGTAATAAAACCTACACCATCTATTTCTAAGGAACAAAGAAGTATAAATATAAAAAATATGACAAATGAAGTTCTAAGTGTAACAGGTAGACATGATCCTTGTATAGTTCAAAGAGCATTAGTTGTTATAGAAGCCATTGCAGCTATTTCCATATTAGAGTTAATAAATAAATAGTTATGTTTTAAAATGAAATTTACTTTTATGAGGATTAAGTATTGATTAAAATTAATAGTTTTATCTACTATGGTCTAAAATATTGCCAAGAAATTCACTCTGGTAAAGTTCTAACTGAAATTAATATTGGCTTAAAAAAGAGTAAATAAGTTAAAAGAAAAGAGGTGAAATTTTTGAGTGATAAGTTAGCTCAATGTAGGCATAAAATTGATGAAATAGATAGAGAACTTATGAAAGTTTTTGAAGAAAGAATGAATGTTGTTTTAGATGTTGCAATATATAAAAAAGAAAATAATATGGCGATTTTTCATAAAGATAGAGAAAAGCAAGTTATAGAAAAAAATTTAAGTAGAGTAGAAAATAAAGAACTTTTACCTTATGCAGAGAAAATGCTTCATGCGTTAATGGATATAAGTAAAGAATATCAAGAATATAAAATAGGACTTATAGAAAATAATAGAGCATAATTTAATTGTAATTAGAGAGAATAAATATATTTTAGTGAGTTTAAGAGATTAAATAGGTAATTATAGGATTTTAGTATGTTATAAAAAGTGGAATTTTAAATGCTAATAATAATGGGTGTCAAATTAATAAGACATCCATTTGTTTTAACAAAGTGTAAATTTTTTTGAAAATATAATATAGAAAACAAATAAAAAAGTAGAATAATAATTGTCAATAAATAATTATTATAAAAAGAGGGTATCAAATTTGGAAATTAAAACTTTGATTAAATTTTTAAAATTATTAATGATAATAACTATTATATATATATTAATTACTATTAATTTTGCAATAAGAGCTTTTTTAATTGTTGTGGAAGTGATTTTTATTATTATATTTTATAAGGTGAAAAATATATAAATAATTTAAGTGTAAATATTTTATGTCTACAAGTTGGATTTTTTTGTAGTCTTTAAAATTTAAAAACACCTAGTAGGGTAACTAAGTGTCTTACATGAACTTGTGTATTTGGTTTTGGATATTTAAACAAAAACTTAAAATTATTATCAACATTTTAAAAGAGGATTCAAAAAGATTATTATAAGTTTTGTACAGTTATTTAATCATAGAATTATGAATTAATTATAGAATTTTATTATAAAAGCTTAAATCTTAACTATTGTATATTATAAAAGTTTTATCTTTATTCAATGTTTTTGTTAGAATTAAATTGTAAATACTAAGGAGGTGATATTTTGAAATTATTTGGATTAATAGGTGAGAAGTTAGGACATAGTCTTTCACCAGAGATACATAATAAAGTTTTTAAAGATAATAATATAGATGGATTATATAATCTTTTTTCTGTAAAAAAAGATTTTGAAAATAATATTGTAGAAAGTCTAAAATGCTTAGGAGTAAAGGGAGTAAATGTCACAATACCATATAAAGAGAAAGTTATGGATCAGTTGGATATTATTTCAGATGAGGCAAAAGCTATAGGAGCAGTAAATACTATTTTAATAAAAGATGGAAAATCCTATGGTTATAATACTGATTATTATGGATTTGGTAAGATGCTAGAAAGAGAAAAAGTTAATATTGAAGGAAATAGCTTTTTTGTTTTAGGAGCAGGGGGAGCAGCCAGAAGTATTTTGAAATATCTAGAGGATAGCAAAGCTAAAAAAATAGTTTTGGTTTCTAGGGATAAAGATAAAGCTTTTGAGAAATTTAAAGATTTCAATATTGATTTTATGAGTTATAGTGAGCTTGAAAAAATTCATGAGGAGTTTGCTTTAATCAATACAACTCCCTGTGGAATGTATCCTAATATAAATTCAGTGGCTGTTTCGGAAAAGATAATTAATAAATTTAAGGTTGCTGTGGACATAGTCTATAATCCTTTGGAAACTAAGTTTTTAAAAACAGCTAAGGATAATGGGCTTAAAACAGTTGATGGATTATTTATGTTAGTTGGACAAGGGGTTAAAGCTGAAGAGATTTGGAACGGAATAAAAATAAATAAGTCTACAGAAGAACAGATATATGAAGAATTAAAATGTAGATTTTAAATTTAATTTTGTAATAAGAAAATGTTAATTTAAGATTTTGTTTTAAACTAGTTACTTATTTTTAGGTATAATTAGAAATAAATATTAATTTAAAATATGATAAAAATTAGAATAATATCAAACATAACATTATTTGTTAAAACATAAAAGGGGATTAGAATATGAAAAAAAGAGGAGTACTTTTAATTGGAATGCCTGGATCAGGAAAAACAACTATAGGAAGAGAACTTTCAAAGGTATTAAAGATGAATTTTTTAGATATGGATGAATTCATAGAAAGAAGTACAGGAAAAGAAATAAAAGAACTTTTCGCTCAAGGAGAATCGGTTTTTAGAGATTTAGAAAATAAAAGTTGTGAACTTTTATCAACATTAAAAAATGTAGTTATATCTTCTGGTGGAGGAATAGTTACAAAAGAAGAAAATATGGGGAATTTTAAAGAATTTATAACTGTTTTTATAAACAGGCCTTTAGATCTAATTATGGAAGATATAGATACAGAAGGAAGACCGCTTTTGTGGGATGGTAAAGAAAGACTTACTAATTTATATAGAGATAGAATTGATTTATATAAAAAGTATAGTGATATAGAAATTATAAATGATGGTACTGTTGAAGAAGCTATTAGAGCAATAGGCAAATCAATTTCTCAGTGGAGTTTAAAAGAGAAAGAATAGATTTTTTAGTATTATTATATTAAAAATCTTAAATGGAAAGTGGGTGGATTTTAACCAAAAGAAAAATTAATAGTTTGGTTAAAGATAGTATGAAAATAATGGTTATAAATGGACCTAATTTAAATCTTTTAGGAATTAGAGAAAAAGAAATTTATGGTGCTAAAGATTTTAATCAGGTCATTGATTATATAAAAGAAGAAGGAATAGAGTTAGGATTAGAGGTAAACTGCTTTCAAAGCAATATAGAAGGCGAAATAATTAATTTTATTCATAATGCATATTTTGAAAAATATGATGGGATAATTATAAATCCTGGAGCATACACACATTATAGCATAGCTATTTATGATGCTTTAAAAGGTGTTGAAATACCAACTGTTGAGGTGCATTTAAGTAATATTCACAAAAGAGAAGAGTTTAGACATAAATCAGTTACAGCACCAGCTTGTATTGGGCAGATAAGTGGATTTGGTGAATATGGATATATTATGGCCATGAATGCATTAAAAAATCATATTAA
>NZ_JARHZJ010000085.1 GCF_029258205.1 Clostridium sp. | reverse complement strand
TACAGTCTGCCCCCTTTGGCCACTCGGGAATTCCACCACTTATGGAGCTGATGATCGGACTTGAACCGATAACCTGCTGATTACAAGTCAGCTGCTCTGCCAATTGAGCCACACCAGCGCATTTATTTTTTCTATATCGTTTTGGCTCACCGCCAATCGACAAGACTTAGTATATATTGTTATGCTTTTTATTTCAAACTTAATTTTAGACTATTTTAAGATATTATGTTAATTTATTTTCAATATACTCTTAATTACTTCTATTTACTTCCTTTTTTATTCATATTTTTTCTTCGATTAACTCAATATTTATGTATGGATTTAATATATCTTTCATTTCTCTATATTCTTTATCACCTAATTTATCTTTAAGTATTTTAAATATATCAACAGCAGCCTCTAACTCATCACTTCTTTTAATATGTTCTAATAAAACTCCATAATCAGTTAAAGATAAATTTTTGGCAATAGCCATTAATTTAAACTTATCTACTTTATTTATCTTATTAGGAATTGAATATTTATCTACTTTAAATACTTCTTTGCTTTCTTCTAAAGACTTCCCTAATTCTATCTTTTCTTTGTACTTTTCATTTTTTTTGATATTTTCAACATTTTCTTTAGTTTTACCTTCTAATTCTTTTTTTTCTTTTAATTGAGATTGATCTAAATTATTGCTTTTCTTATGATTATTCTCACTTATATTTTCTTCATCTTTATTTTCTTTTAAATCTTCTTTATTGTTTTCTATAGACTTTCTCTCATTTTCCTCTTCATTAAAGTCTAAAATTTCATTCCTTTCATTTTTTACACTATCTACTTCAAATTTAACTTGCTCATAGTTTAAGTTAACAAAATACATCATTACTCCCATTATTACTGTGGTAAAAAAGAGTACTAAAAAACTTAAAAATCCTTTATTCATAAACATATTCACCTCCATTTTAATAATTACCACCTAAAATCTTTTTTATACTTCAATTTAATATTTCTAATTCTTCCTTCATATAATTAATGAGGGGGTGAAGCCTTGAATAGAATAAAAACTTACTATGAAAATTATCTAGCATATTACGAGATTTCAAATTTTTTAAAAAATCATATAGATGAAAAAACAATTATAGTATGTATAGGAACTGATAAATGCATAGGTGATTGCTTAGGTCCACTAGTTGGTACTTTATTAAAAAATAAATTCTTTCCTTTAACTGTATTTGGTACACTTGACTCTCCTATCCACGCTCTTAATTTAGATAAAAAAATAACTGAAATACTAAAAAGTTATCCAGGCTATAAAATAATAGCTATAGATGCTTGCCTAGGAGACCCTAAATCTATTGGTGAAATTCATATTAGAAACGAACCTGTTTATCCTGGAAAGGGAGTTGGTAAAACTTTAAGAAGTGTAGGAGATATATCTATAATAGCTATAGTTGATTCCTACGAAAACATAGATTCATTTACAAGTAGACCTATTAGATTAAGCTTTATATTAGATATGTCTAAAGTTATTGTAGATTCTTTAATGCATGCCTATTATTTAAAAAACAAAAAAAATTAACTATATATCTCTTAATATTAAGAGATATATAGTTAATTTTACTCATCAATTAATTTTACTTCTAAATCATCCATACCTAAATTTAATTTTTCAAATGTTTTTAGAACTTTACCTGTTCCCTCAGCTACACATGTTACAGCCTCATCAGCCACTCTAACCTTAATGCCTGTCCTTTGTTCAATAAACTTGTCTAATCCATTTAATAAAGAGCCTCCACCAGTCATAAGAATTCCTTCTTCTATTATATCAGCAGCTAATTCAGGTGGTGTTTTTTCAAGAACAGAGTGTACAGCTTCACCAATTATGCTAACATCACCTTTTAAGGCCATCCTAAGCTCTTCACTATCTACTGTTATTATTCCTGGTAAGCCTGTCACTAAATTCCTTCCTTTTACTTCCATAAACTCATTTCTATTACCTTCAACAGCTGTGGCAACATTTATTTTTAATTCCTCTGCTGTTCTCTCACCAATCATAAGTTTATATTTACTTCTAACAAATTTAATTATAGCTTCATCAAATCTGTCTCCAGCTACTTTTACAGATTCTCTTATAACAATTCCACCTAAGGATATTATAGCTATATCTGCAGTTCCGCCACCTATATCTACAACCATATGTCCACTAGCCTTTGATATATCTAATCCCGCTCCTATGGCAGCAGCTAATGGTTCTTCTATAAGATACACGTTTTTAGCTCCTGAATTCTTTGCAGCATCTATAACTGCTCTTTTTTCAATTCCAGTTGCTTGACAAGGTATACATATCATTACTTTTGGTGCTGATATTCTTCTATTTCCAACTCCCTTTTTAATGAAATACTTTAACATTGCTTCTGTCATCTCATAGTCTGATATAACACCATTTTTCATTGGTCTTAATGCTACTATATTTCCTGGTGTTCTTCCTATCATTTGCCTTGCAGCTTCTCCTACAGCTAGAACTTTATTCTTATTTTTGTCTATAGCTACTACTGATGGCTCTTTTAAGATTATACCTTTATCTTTCATATAGACAAGAACTGTTGCTGTTCCAAGATCTATTCCCATATCTGTACCGTTTTTCCAAAACCACATATCTACAACTCCCTAATATATAATAATAATTATTATTTTCTATCAAAATATACATAAATACTAATTTTTATTATATAAGGAATATTTTCATCATTCAACAACTTTATATTTTAACTTAGTTGCTTTTCCACCTCTTATATGCCTCTCAGCCTTATTTAAATCTAATATACTTTTTGCTTCCTCAGCTATATCAGGATTTATCTTAGGTAATCTTTCAGTCATATCTTTATGTATTGTACTCTTACTTACACCAAAAACTTTAGCTGTTTTTCGTATAGTAGCCCTTGAATAAATAATGTACTGAGCTACTTCTAAAACTCTCTCTTCAATATAATCTTTCAAGAACCTTACCTCCTTAAAAATATTTTTAAATTTTTAATCAGCTGTTTTTTAATAAACAGCTGATTATGTACTAAATTATTCTTTTACAGGAATATCTTTTAAATATTTTTGTGGATCTACTGGCTCTTTAGAATTTTCCATATGAAACATTAAATAATTCTCAGAAACTCTATCACTTGGACTATTTTGAATAGTTTTCCCAATCTTTCCTATAGAATCTCCTTTTTTAACATTATCTCCTTCTTTAACTTTAATTTCCGGATCTAAGTTTCCATAAAAACCAACAATACCGTTTTGATGCTCTATTTTAACAAAACATCCTTCTTTCGAATTACCTTTTCCAGCCTCTACAACTTTACCATCACCAATTGCTAAAACTTCAGTACCTTCAGCAGCTTCTATATCTATTCCTTTATAAACGGATGCACTTTGACCTGATTCATTTAATCTAGGCTCTAAGTTATATACTCTTGTTATAACTCCACCTTTAATTGGTGATATAAAGCTTTTACTTTGATTTGAAGTAGCTACTGAATCATCAGCATTATTTGCTTCTTGCTTTGTTTCTTCAATGTTAGCTTCATTAGATGCAGTTTTTTCTGAATCATTTGTTGCTTCTGTTTTTCCTTCAACTAATTCAGCATCATCAAATGTATTTCCAGTTGTAGCACTATTATCTTCTGTATTTTCTATAGTATTTTCTGCTATATTTTCATCTACTGTGTTATTTGCACTTTTATTTGCTACTACCACTCCAACTGTTGCTATTAAGCATAAGCAAACAAATAAAACTACATAAAATCCATCATTTTTAATAAATCTCTTAAATTGGTCTTTTTTATTCATTTTCAACACCTCCGTTTCTAATTCTGTCCATTTATCCTAAATTAATACACATATATAAATCTTTTTTATAAAAAAAGAACAAGCAAATAAATTTTGCTTGCTCGTCTATTAATCTATTAAAACTTTATTACTTTCCTCAATTTTACTTCCTTTAAAATAATGTTCTAATATTTCATCATATTTCTTACCTTCCCTAGCCATAACATTAGCTCCCCATTGACTCATACCAACACCATGTCCATATCCTAAACACTTTATGTTTATTTTGTCATCTAAAATTTCTATTGTAAAATTAGCAGAATTTAATGAAAGTATTTTTCTAAACTCCTTTCCCTTAATTACAGCTTCTCCTATTTTTATATCATCTACAGTCCCCCCAGTATTCCTGTTTAATATTTTAACTTCTTCATTTATATTCTTTCCTAAATTACTATTAGGAATATCTTTTTTAATTTTATTTTTAAAATCGCTTAAAGAAAGACTAATCTCACTCTCATATTTAGGCGATATTTCTTCTCCTGGGCTTTCAACAGATTTTAAATAAGGTACGTCTTCTGAAAATACAGAAACTGCATCCTCTGTATTTCCTGAACTTGTAGAGAAATATTGAGGATATTTTACTAACTTATCATTATATGCTAGAACTTTTCCTTTTGTTTCTTTAACAACCTCTTTTAATTTTTTTAAATATTCTTCGCCATCTTCACCCCAAGTTTTTTTTCTTTCATTAATATTTAAGTATACTTGACAATGAGTAGTATCACATATATTTCCTTCTTTTATATTACTACATCCAGAAATTAATTTATTTATAACAAATGTTCTTGCTAAAATAGACTGAGCTTTTAATGCCTCTTCATGAAAGGTAGCTGACATTTCACTTGAAATTACAGATAATACGTATTCCTCTAATGGTACTTTTTCCACTTTATTTTCTTTAGATATGTAAACTTCAACTTCCTTTAAGTTAACTACATCAACTAACTTTTTATTTTCAACTTTCTCTACCTTATTATTATTTTCATTCATACTTGAACTAGATAAAAAACCAAAAAATATTGGTATAAAAGATATAATCACTATAATTACACCAATAAAAATTGCTGACTTTAAAATTTTTCTATTTATCATAGATCCTCCTAAAACTTATTAATACATTTTATGTATATGCTAAGTTTTCTAAAACTCGAACTTATAATAAAATTATTTAAATCAAAAAAGTCAACAGCATTGCTGTTGACTTATATTCTAATTATGTCAGCGCCTAAAGCTCTGAACTTATTTTCTATTTTAACATAACCTCTATCTATATGATATATATCAGTAACTATTGTCTCTCCCTTTGCTACAAGTCCAGCTAAAACCAAAGCAGCTCCTGCTCTTAAATCAGTTGCTTTAACTTCACATCCAGTAAGATTATTTACTCCTTCAATTAAAGCAGATCTTCCTTCAACTTGTATATTTGCACCCATACGTCTTAATTCATCAACATTCATAAATCTATTCTCAAAAACACTTTCTGTTATAATACTACTTCCTTTTGCTACGCTCAATAAACTCATCATTTGTGATTGCATATCAGTAGGATATCCTGGATAAGGCATTGTTTTTATGTTGATTGGTTTTATTTCTTCATTCCCTTTTACTATTATACTGTTTTCTTCATTATTTACATCAAAAAACTCTGTTCCAACTTCTTTTAATTTAGACATTATAGCTGAACAATGATCCTTATTTACTCCATTTATTTTTATTTTTGATCCTGTTATTGCTGCTGCAACCATAAATGTTCCAGCTTCTATTCTATCATATATAGGAGTGTACTCAGTTGAAGTTAATGAATCCACACCTTCTATTATTATTTTGCCTGGTTTTTCAATATAAATTTTAGCTCCCATAGAATTTAAAAAATTAATTAAATCAGTTATTTCTGGCTCTTGAGCAGCATTTTCAATTAATGTAGTTCCTCTAGCCATAGTTGCTGCCATCATTATATTCTCTGTTGCCCCAACTGATGGAAAATCTAAATATATCTTGCTTCCAATTAATTTCTTTGCTTTTATACATACAAATCCATTACCACAATTTCTATCTTCAGCGCCTAATGCTCTAAGACCTTTCAAGTGTAATTCTATTGGTCTAGAACCTATATTGCATCCACCTGGCCTAGCTAACTTAAACTCTCCATATTTAGCTATCATTGGTCCCATTATTAAAAATGAAGCTCTCATTTTTTTAACTAAATCCTCATTTGGAATTAAAGGATCTTTATTTAGCGGTGGTACAATTAATTTATTTTCTTTCTTATCTATTTTCAAATTATACCCTAATTGCTCCATAACATTACAAATTGTAAAAACATCTTGTAACATGGGTAATTCATTTATTAGTACACCATCAGTAGCTAATATGCTTCCTGCGATTATTGGTAAAACTGAGTTCTTAGCTGTATTTATATTTACTTCTCCTTTTAATTTATTTCCACCTTTTACTACTATTTTATCCATATTATCCTCCATTAAAATTATTTTAATATGTTGTGAATATGATAGGAGTTCCTAAAATCAACTTCCTACCTTCTTCATATGTCATAATGGAGTAATTAAACTGGTAATCACTCTTAAGATTAATTATTCCTGTAGTTCCTTTCTCCAAATTTATTCTTTGTTTTTCTTTTACCTTACTCTTACCGATTGATTTTATAAGTTTTTCTTCAATTTCATCTATATTATTATTCTCTCTAATATCACCTTTTATATAAGTATAATACTTTATATTTTTTATGTTTTTATTATCAAAAACTTGAAAATATTTCTTAATACTATCAAAGTTAATTCTATTTTTAGAAACAATTACTATTTGAACTCTACTTTTTGAATTTTCTTCTATTAGATTAATATCTAAGTTAAAGTCTTCTTTTGAACTATTTAAATATATCTCATTTTCTTTTTCAACTATACTATTAAAATTTTCAAATTTAAAATAATCACTAATATTATTAAATTGATTTTTTATATTTTCATTTGTAATATATTCTATTTTCATCCCATACTCTTCTATATTGCAAATCTCTTCTTCAACTTTTGAATAAACTTTATTGTCTAAGTTAATAGTACTTGTACTAAAAATAAGAGAGAAACAAAATAATGCTACTAACAAAATATTATTATTCATTAATATACCACCCTTCTTTTTAATTATTGTCAAGGATAGTATTTTTATACAACAAATCCCTTTTACATTACCAATATATTATAATAATCTGAAAAAGTTCTATTAATTACATAAAAATATTTATTAAGAAGTATAATCACAATATAAAAAAAGCATACAGTTTCCTGTATGCTTTATATAAATTACATTTCTTTTAACTTTAATCTAAACATAGCTCTTGCTAAGGCTAACTTAGCTCTCTTTTCATCTAGATTATCAGTCTTATTTTTTAATCTTTCCTCTGCTCTTTGCTTAGCATTCATAGCTCTTGCTTGATCTATTTCTTCAGGCCACTCTGCTGAATTTACACAAAAGGTAACTTCATTGTTTTGAACCTTCATTAACCCTGTTGAAGTAAATAAATACTTACTTTCACCATTCTCATCATCTATTCTTGTAACAGTAGGAACAGTTGCTGTTAAATAAGGTTCGTGTTCAGCTAATATTTCAAACTCACCAACAGCATTTTTACATAAGACTCTTGAAACTTCACCTGAAATAAGAACTCTTTCTGGTGTTGTAACAACTAACTTAAATTTATTCATTTTTATTCACCCCTTTTATTGGGCCATTGCTCTAGCTTTTTCTAGTACTTCTTCTATTGTTCCAGCAAATAAGAAAGCTGATTCAGGAACATTATCATGTCTACCCTCCAATATTTCTTTGAAACCTCTTATAGTTTCTTTTATTGGAACATATCTACCTTGCATTCCAGTAAATTGCTCTGCTACTGTGAATGGTTGTGATAAGAATTTTTGTATTCTTCTCGCTCTAGCAACGATTAATTTATCTTCATCTGCAAGCTCATCAACACCAAGTATAGCTATTATATCTTGAAGTTCTTTATATCTTTCTAATATATGCTTAACTTTTGAAGCAACTTCATAGTGTTCTTCTCCAACAACTCTTGGATCTAATATTCTTGATGAAGAATCTAGTGGATCAACAGCTGGATAAATACCTATTTCAGCTATACTTCTTGATAAAACTGTCTTAGCATCAAGATGGTTAAATGTTGTAGCTGGAGCTGGGTCAGTTAAGTCATCGGCTGGTACGTATACCGCCTGAACTGATGTAATTGATCCATGAGTAGTTGATGTGATTCTCTCTTGAAGAGCTCCCATCTCTGTAGCAAGAGTTGGTTGGTAACCAACAGCTGATGGTATTCTTCCTAATAAAGCTGAAACTTCTGATCCAGCTTGTGAGAATCTGAATATGTTATCTATAAATAATAACACGTCTTGACCTTGGTCTCTGAAGTACTCAGCCATTGTAAGTCCTGTTAAAGCAACTCTCATTCTCGCTCCAGGTGGTTCGTTCATTTGTCCAAATACTAATGCTGTATTCTTTATAACTCCTGATTCCATCATTTCATAGTAAAGGTCATTGCCTTCTCTTGATCTTTCTCCAACTCCTGTGAATACAGAAAGTCCACCGTGCTCTTTAGCTATGTTGTTTATAAGCTCTTGAATAAGAACTGTTTTACCAACACCAGCACCTCCAAATAGACCGATTTTTCCTCCTCTTTGGTAAGGTGCTAAAAGGTCAATAACCTTTATTCCTGTCTCAAACATTTGAGGAACAACTGATTGCTCTTCAAATGATGGAGCTGGTCTATGAATTGGATATTTTTCTTCATTTTTAACTTCAGCTCCACTATCTAGTGGTTTACCTAATACGTTAAATATTCTTCCTAATACGCATTCACCAACTGGTACTGATATAGGTGCTCCTGTATCAACAGCCTCTACACCTCTTCTTAGTCCTTCAGTAGCCTCCATAGCTATAGTTCTAACTATATCGTCTCCTACGTGTTGCTCTACCTCACAAACTAAGATTTTTCCATCGTCCATTTTTATGTGTATTGCATTAAATATATTAGGAAGTTCATCATTTGCAAATTTTATATCTACAACGGGTCCAATAACCTGAACTACTTTACCTATATTATTAGACATTTTGAGTACCTCCTTATTTTTGTGCTTCTGCTCCACCAACAATTTCTGATATCTCTTGTGTTATGATACTTTGTCTTATTCTATTGTACTTAGCATCTAATGAGTTTAATAAATCATCGGCATTTTTAGTTGCTCCGTCCATTGCCTGCATTCTAGCACTTTGTTCACTAGCTTTTGAATTAAACATAGCATTCATGAATTTACCTTTTAAGTATGATGAAACTAATGAATCTATTATTTCATCCTCATCCGGTTCAATTAAGAAAGAAACTTGACCTTTTTCTCCAGTTAAGTCTAATGGTAATAATTTTTCTTCAACAACCTCTTGCTTAACAGGTGAAAAGAATTTAGTGTAAACTAAACTTACTTCTCCAAAATTTCCATCAGTAAATTCTCTAACAGCTTTATTCACTATAGTTGATGCATCACCAACGTTTGGTGTATCTCCTAAATCAACATATTCTGCTAAAGTAGAAATCTTGTTTTTCTTAACATAATGGATACCTTTTTTTCCTACTACTACTGCTTCTATGTTTTCAAGATTATCTTCATATTTATCTCTTACAAAAGCCGCAGTATTACCATTAAATCCACCGCATAATCCTGAATCTGATGCTAATAATATTATTAACTTTTTAGGATTATCATTTGGTTTAAGTAAAGGATTATTATTGCTATTTAATGATCCGATTAATTCTCTAGCAATTTCATCTAGACTACTAAAGTATTGATTGTTTTCAGTTAGTTTTTGTCTAGCTTTTCTTAACTTAGAAGTGGCAACAAGTCCCATAGCTTTTGTTATTTTTCTTGTGTTTTTGATACTTTTTATTCTTCTTTTAATTTCTAAAAGTCCTGCACCTGCCATTTAAGCTCCACCTCCATTCTTAAAAATGTGGGCATAGCTTTAATTAAAAAGCTATGCTCTTATTTTACATTAAGAATATT
>NZ_JARHZJ010000076.1 GCF_029258205.1 Clostridium sp. | reverse complement strand
GTAGGTTTGTAGAATTAAATCCAGAGTTTGAAATAGAGGAAATTGATTTATACAAAGATTTTATTCCTAGATTAGAGGCTAAACATTTTTCAGGAAGAAGTTGTTTGGTAGATTTTGAGGATGCTAGTATAGATGAAAAGACAAGAAAAGAAATAAAAAGAATAATAGAGTTAAGTGAACAATTTAAAAATGCAGATTTATACGTAATAGCAACCCCTTTATGGACATTATCTTTCCCATCACCATTAAAGGAATATATAGATTGCGTTGTTCAAAATAAAATAACAATTAAAGTAACACCAGAAGAAATTAAAGGGTTGTTAGATGATAAACAAAGAGAAATGGTTTATATACAATCTTCAGGTGGAGAAATTTCTTTGCTTACTAGAGGTATATTTAATAAAGGATTAAATTATGTTGAAGATGTAATGAAATTCTTAGGAATAAAAAAATTCCACCAATTATTAGTGGATGGAACAGGTTTTAGCATAGAAGAAAAATTTAAGGCTGAAGATAAGGCTGTTGAAAAAATAGATAATGTAATAAAAGACATACATTTTAGCAATAAAGGTTAAAATAAAAAGTTTTATATTTAGTTAATAAAATTTTACATAAAAATTTAATTTGGTTATATTTAAATATTGATTTTTAGGGCTATTAATAGTTTTAAGAGAATTTATTAAAGTAATTCATTAACAAAACTTAGTAGAGTACATAACATAGAAATTATAAGTTTTATTAATGAGCTTTGATAAATTCTTTTATTTTAAACATAATAAAAAATATTTTTAAGCAAGATTTATAAAGTCAAAGTAGAACGAATGTTTGCATCTGTTTCTTTTATATGTTATACTTAACTCTCAGCTTTGTGGATATTAATGCTGAAACTAGAATATAGAAATAAATTTTTTTTATAATAAAATAAGATTTAGAGTTTATTCTCAGGTTTAAAAAGGTATAGAAGAGAGATAAAATATTAAATTTATAATATGGTAAATTGTAATTCACTTCGTAAAGAGGATTTTCACTTCAATAGGTAAAAAATTATTTTATACTAATGTTTTAAAATTTTTAAAAACATGATAAATAGTATAAAAACATAACACCTAAAATATTCTTAATAAATCCAGTAAAAAATTTAAAAGTATATCATTAATTCAGGATAGTTTTACATCATAGTACTATTTATTTAAGATTTATAAAAAGGTACTACGTGAAAAATTAATAATATATATTTTCATATGTTATAACTAATTAAACTTTATTTAGAATAATTATTTGATTAATTTAAATTTTGTAAAAAAATAGAATATATTCATAACTAGTTGTTAACTCAAAAGAGAAACTAGATGATTTTTAATACTTATAATTAAAGTTGTGAAATAAATGGAAAAAATAAAAATTTTGATATATAAATATTAAATTATGTCCATAATTTAAGTGAAAGTTAAATTCTCAATATATTGAGAATTAATTAAAGTATAAATTAAAAGGAGGATACAAATTTGTTAATATATAATATTTGTAATGAATTTAGTAAAAGTAAAAAAAATAAAAGAAGAACAAGAAAAGATGTAAAGAATATTTTAAAGGAGGCAAAAAATAAATAGATTTTATTATGTAGAGCACTGTTTTATATAATAGTGTTTTTTTATTTAAATACTATTTAAAAAGCTTATAAAGACAGTAATATAGAGGCTAAAATAGATTAATATAGTATTTATTATTTAATAAATTATATTAAATTAGTTTTGGGTTAAATAAATTAAAATTTGAATTTAACTTAAAATTATGTTACAATAAACTAGCAACTTTTTAAATTATAAAAGTTGTCAGAAGAAAAGGGGGATTTGTATGATAGAAATAAAAAATGTATCTAAACAAATAGGAGACAGAAAGATACTAGATAATATTTCTTTAACTATTGATAAAGGAAGTTTAGTTGTTTTAATAGGATCTAGTGGATGTGGTAAAACAACAACTTTAAAACTTATAAATAAGTTAATAACACCTACTTCTGGTGAAATATTTATAAATGGAAAATCTTTAGCAGATGAAAACACTATTGAGTTAAGAAGAAATATTGGTTATGTAATTCAAAATAATGGATTGTTTCCACATTTAACAATAAAGGAAAATATAGAGCTTATTCCAAGATTAAAGAAGGGTAAAGATGTTGAAAAAATAGAGAAGACAACTTTAGACCTTTTAAATATGGTTGGATTAGATCCTGAAATTTATTTAAATAAGTATCCATCAGAGCTTAGTGGAGGACAGCAACAGAGGGTAGGATTTGCAAGAGCCTTTGCTACAGATGCTGAGATAATCTTAATGGACGAGCCTTTTAGTGCTTTAGATCCAATAACTCGTACTTCACTTCAAGAAGAGCTTTTTAATATTCAAGAGGAACTTAAAAAGACAATTATTTTTGTTACTCATGATATGGATGAAGCTTTAAAGATAGCGGATAAAATATGCATAATGAATGGAGGAAAAATAGCTCAATATGATACTCCAGAAAATATACTTAGAAATCCAGCAAATGATTTTGTTAGAGATTTTATAGGATCAGATAGGGTTTGGAATAATCCTGATTTCATAAAAGCAAAGGATATAATGATAAAAAATCCTATATCTGTTAAAGGAGCTAGAACCATATTGCAAGGAATAGAAATAATGAGAAGTAATAAGGTGGATAGTTTATTAGTTATTGACAAAGAAAATGTACTTAAAGGTATTGTCACTTTTAAAGATATAAAAACTACAAATGAAAAATCAAGAGCACTTTCAGAAATTATGAGTGAAAATCCACTAAGAGTTAATGAAGATGATAGTTTAGTTGATATTTTAACTGTAATGAATGAAAATTCAGTAGGATTTATACCTGTTGTTAACTCAGAAGAAAAATTGGTAGGGCTTATAACAAGAAGTAGTTTACTTTCAATATTAAGCGACCAATTCTTAGATATGGAGGTGAATATATTTGAATAATTTATTACAATATGTAATTTCACAGAAAACTCAAATATTAGATTTATTAGTTCAACATATATATTTAACAATTACAGCTATAGGAATAGCTATATTAATAGGAGTTCCCTTAGGAATTCTTGTTTCAAGAGTTAAGTTTTTAAGAAAGCCTATACTAGGATTTGTAAACTTAGTGCAAGCTGTGCCTTCTATGGCCTTACTAGGATTGCTTATTCCAATATTAGGAATAGGAAGTACACCTGCAATCTTTATGGTTGTAGTATATTCATTGCTTCCAATAGTTAAAAATACTTACACAGGAATCTCTGGCATAGACCCAGTAGTATTAGAATCTGCTAAGGGAATTGGACTTACTAAGAACCAAAGTTTATTTAAGATACAATTACCATTAGCATTGCCAATAATAATGTCTGGTATAAGAATATCAGCGGTTACAGCTGTAGGACTTATGACTTTAGCTGCCTTTATTGGTGCTGGTGGACTTGGATACTTAGTATTCTCAGGAGTTCAAACAGTAAATAATAATATGATTTTAGCAGGAGCTATACCAGCTTGTATTTTAGCCTTAATAGTTGACTTTATTTTTGGGAAAATAGAGGTAGCTGTTATACCAAAGGGATTAAGTAATGATAACAAAAAGAAAAATACTTTTGTTCTTAAAGTAATAAGTGTAATAATGGTAATAGCTATTTTATTTATGGGAATTTCATCATTTATATCAGGTAAAAAAGATAAAGTGGTTATTGGATCAAAAAACTTTACTGAGCAACTTATTTTAGGAAATATGTATGCAGATTTAGTTGAGAATAAAACAGATTTACAAGTTGAAAAAAAGCTAAATCTAGGAGGAACATCAGTTGCCTTTGGAGCTCTTGAAAAAGGTGATGTTGACATGTATGTTGATTATACTGGAACATTACTTGTTAATGTTATGAAAGAAAATAATATTGATAATAGTGTAGACTATTATAATAGCATAAAAGAAAATATGAATAATGAACATGGATTAACAGTAATGGAGCCATTAGGATTTAATAATACTTATAATATAGCTATATCAAAAGAATTAGCTGATAAGTATAAAATAAATACTCTATCAGATTTAGCAAAGTATAGTAATGACTTTGTATTATCTCCAACTATTGAATTCCAAAATAGACAAGATGGTTTAGTTGGATTAGAGAATTACTATGGCATGGATTTCAAAAATGTTAAATCTTTAGATGGAAGTCTTAGATACTCAGCATTATCAAATGGGGAATCACAGGCTATAGATGCTTTCTCAACAGATGGACTTCTTAAAAAGTTTGACTTAAAAACTTTAGAAGATGACAAGAAATTCTTTGTAAGTTATAGTGCAGTACCTATAGTTAACAATAAAACTTTAGAAAATTATCCAGAATTAAAGGATGTTTTAAACTCTTTAAGTAGTAAAATCAATCAAGAAAAAATGATTGACTTAAACTATCAAGTAGATGTATTAGGTAAATCACCAGAAGAGGTTGCTAAAGCTTTCTTAATTCAAGAAGGTTTAATAGAATAATAGTTAGTATTTATTATATGTTAAATAAAAATTATAAGAAGCATATTAGGATTTATATAAGTCTTAATATGCTTTTTTTATTGCTTAATTTATAATTAGTATAGTTTTTAGTGAGGGTATATTTAAATAAAATTATTTTAGAAAGTTTTTTTAATAAAACCTAACTTAAAAAAATAAAAAGATTTTGAAACTTTTTAGCTACTTAAAAAGACTAATGTATGTAGACATCGATGTTAAAATTTTGCTAGGAGGGGAAAGATGGAAAAAACTATGAGTATATCATATCTAGATATAGATAGAAAAAATGAATTAAATGAAATTAAGTTAATAAAAGAATCAATGAAAGGAAATAAAGAATCCTTTGGAATCCTTATAAAAAATAATAAAGAATACTTATATAAAATGGCGTTTTTATATGTTAAAGATGAGCAAGATGCTCTTGAAGTTATACATGAAACAGTATATAGAGCTTTTTTAAATATTAAAAAATTAAAAAAAGCAAAGTTTTTTAACACATGGATTATAAGAATTTTAATAAATTTATCAATTGATTTTTTAAAGAAAAAAGGAAAAATTGAAATGTTGGATGAAAGTACACCAATAAGAAAAGAAAGATGTGAAATATCAACAGAGGAAAAGTTAGATTTATATAATGCAATAGATTTATTAAATGATAATTATAAAACAGTAATAATCATGATGTACTTTAATGATATGAAAATAAAAGATATTGCAAAGGTTATGGAAATTCCAGAAAACACAGTTAAAACTTATTTGAGAAGAGCAAAACAAGCTTTAGGTGAGGTTTTAAAGGAGGGCTATTTAAATGAATAAAAAAGATTTAGATAAGATAAATTTACCCAATAATTTAGATAATATTATAGATGAGGCAATAAATATGGCTCATGAGGATAAAAAGAAAAATAAAATAAATAAGGGATATAAGAAAATGTTTAAAAGTATTGCAGCAGGACTTGCAATAATTACTGGAATTGGTGTTGGTACAACTACCTTGGCGTATGGAGTGCCAGTAATAAAGAATGCTTTTGAAAGAATACAAAATGAAATATGGAATAAAGGGGATTACTCAAAATATGCAACAGAAGTTAATCAGACTGTCTCTAATAATGGGGTAGGAATAACTTTGTCAGAGATTATTTGTGATGGACAGAATTTGTATGTAAGCTATGTAATTAAAAGCAAAGAACCTTTTAAATATATAAAATATAAATATGATCCTGTGAAAGATGATGACATGACTAAAGAAGAAGCAGAAAAAATTGAAAAAATGCAATTAGATTACGGAGCTAAAGCTAAAGTAAGTTTTACAGATAGTGAGCTAGATAATAGTGGAGTTTCTGGATTAGAAGGAAGATTCATAGATGATCATACTTTTGTTGGAGTAGAGGAGTACAATTTAACAAGCTTAAACATGAAGATTCCAGATGAATTTGAATTTACAATAAATTTTAATTCAATAGTTGATGAAGGATGGAATAGTGAGAGAGAGAAAGATAATGTATTAGAAGGAACTTGGAACTTTAAAGTGCCAGTAAAAGTTGATAAATTATTATCTAAGAATATAGAAGTTAATGCTATTAATAATGATGGCATTGGTATTAAAGAAGTAATAGCAACTCCAATTAAATTAAAAGTGGTTACTACTGGCTATGACAGAGAAAAAAATGATTACTGGGTAAGAGTTTATGATGAAAAAGGAAATATATTAAGAACAAGCAGTGGAGAAGAATTATCTAGTTATGGAGAATACTTATCAACTATTGCTAAGGAAGGTGAAGATATTAAAAAAATAAAAGTTGAAATTTATAAACCATTTGTAGATGAAAATGGAAAAGATTATTTTCATGATCCTAGAGAAACTATATTATATTCTAAGGAAATAAATTTAGAATAAACAAGGCTTATAATATTAATTTATTAAGTTTAAAATAAAAAATATATTAACCTAAAATAGTTTTATAGAGAAGAAGTTGAATGAGAGTTTATAGTAATTTTCATTGACTTCTTTTTTATTTCTGATAGTTTTAAATTTTAAAGTTTAATTTCCTATTATAAATATTTTAGCTGCTTGTATATTAACTATTTTTAAACTACTAATCATATAGTTAAATATTTTATTATTTAATGATAAAAATAGTAAATAAAAACTTTTGAAAAGGATTAATGAAAAGGTTGACACAACATATACGTATATGTTAGTATAAAAATATAAGATATACGTACAAGTTATGGAGGAGAAAAGATGAGTAAGTTTGAAAAAGATGCAAAGTTACTAACAGAGTACATAGGCGGAAAAGAAAACGTAGCTGCAGTTACTCACTGTGCTACAAGAATGAGATTCGTCTTAAATGATACGAGCAAAGCAGATGTTGAAAAAATAAAATCTATTTCTTGTGTAAAAGGGACATTTACTCAAGCAGGACAGTTTCAAGTAATAATTGGACCAGAAGTTGCTATTTTCTATAATGATTTTGTTGGACAGACTGGAGTATCTGGAGAAAGTAAGGAAGAAGTCAAGAAGGCTGCCAAGAAGAATATGAATATAGTTCAGAGAGCAGTTGCAGGCTTAGCAGAAATATTTGCTCCATTAATACCAGCTATCATAGTTGGAGGTCTTATATTAGGATTCCGTAATGTAATCGGAGATATGAAATTATTTGAAGATGGAACTAAGACTTTGGTTGAAGTTTCTCAATTCTGGGCAGGAACACATAGTTTCTTATGGTTAATAGGTGAGGCAATATTTCACTTCTTACCTGTAGGAGTTGTTTGGTCAATTGCTAAGAAAATGGGAGCAGATCAAATGCTAGGAATAGTTATTGGTATAACTTTAGTATCTCCACAATTATTAAATGCATATAGTGCAGGCAATGGAGCAGTTGCTCCAGTTTGGGACTTTGGATTTGCTCAAGTTCCAATGGTAGGATATCAAGCACAAGTTTTACCAGCAATCATGGTTGGATTCACTTTTGTTTACTTAGAAAGATTATTTAAGAAGATTACACCAGGACCTATACAAATGATAATAGTACCATTTTTCTCAGTAATTCCAACAGTATTATTAGCACACACTGTTTTAGGACCTATAGGTTGGAAAATAGGTAGCGTAATATCAGGAGTTATAGTGGTAGGCTTAACATCATCATTTGGATGGTTATTTGCAGGAATTTTTGGAATGATTTATGCACCATTAGTTATAACAGGATTACACCATACTTTATTACCAGTTGATTTACAACTTATAAGTGATATAGGTGGAACATTCTTATGGCCAATAATTGCATTATCAAATATAGCTCAAGCATCAGCAGTTTTAGCCATGATATATGTAAATAGAAAAGATGAAGATGAAAAACAAATATCAATACCAGCATGTATTTCAGGATATTTAGGGGTAACTGAACCTGCAATGTTTGGGATTAACTTAAAATATTTATATCCATTCATAGCATCTATGATTGGAGCAGGGTTAGCAGGTATGTTCTCAATGGTAATGGGATGTATGGCAAATTCAGTAGGAGTTGGTGGATTACCAGCAATCTTATCAATGCAATCATCTAGTATGTTAATGTATTTAGTTGCAATGGGAATAGCAATAGTTGTACCATTCATATTAACAATAGTGTTCTCAAAGACAAAGTTAGCTAACATGGCTTCAAAATAATATAAAAAGGTGGGGGTAACTCCACCTTTTGCTTATTTAGCTTTTTAGAAAAATAATATCT
The DNA here is from genome assembly GCF_029258205.1 of Clostridium sp. Lineage (GTDB taxonomy): Bacteria > Bacillota > Clostridia > Clostridiales > Clostridiaceae > Sarcina. The sequence goes on along the minus strand of NZ_JARHZJ010000076.1, from coordinate 31,841 downwards.
GAATTAATAGTTAAGATTTATTAAACCAAGAATTTAAATATAATTATAAATTATGCTTAGAATTTAACAAGCATTGACAGAAAGAGTGAATTAGAATATATTTAAGATAACTTATACGTACAAGTTGTGTGAGGTGTGAATTATGAAAGATTTTAAGAAAAGTGTTGTTTATCAGATATATCCAAAATCATTTAATGATTCAAATGGAGATGGTCTTGGAGATTTAAGAGGAGTAATTGAAAAATTAGATTATCTTAAAAATTTAGGAGTAGATTATATTTGGATGACTCCATTTTATGTATCTCCTCAAAAAGATAATGGATATGATATAGCTGATTATTATAAAATTGATTCTAGATATGGAACTATGGAAGATTTTGAAGATTTGGTTAAAGAAGCTAAGAGTAGAAATATAGATATTATGCTTGATATGGTTTTTAATCATACTTCCACAGAGCATGAATGGTTCAAAAGAGCTTTGAAAGGCGAAGAAAAATATAAAAATTATTATATTTTTAAAGAAGGAAAAAAAGGAGAACCACCAACAAATTGGATTTCAAAATTTGGAGGAAGTGCTTGGGAGTATATTGAAGAAATGGGAGAGTATTACCTACATTTATTTGATGTTTCACAGGCTGATTTAAACTGGGATAATAAAGAGTTAAGAGAAGAGATTTATAAAGTGGTGAATTTCTGGATAGATAAAGGTGTTAAAGGATTTAGATTAGATGTTATAAATCTTATTTCTAAACCAGAAAAATTTGAAAATGATTATGAAGGTGATGGAAGAAGATTTTATACTGATGGGCATAGAATACATGAGTATTTAAAAGAGCTTAATAAAAGAACTTTTGGCAAAGATGTAGAAATAGTAACTGTTGGTGAAATGTCATCAACAACTATAGAAAACTGTATAAAGTATTCTAATCCTAATGAAAAAGAATTATCAATGGTATTTAATTTTCATCATTTAAAGGTGGATTATAAAGATGGACAAAAATGGTCTTTAATGGATTTTGATTTTATTGAATTAAAAAGACTTTTTAATAATTGGCAAAGAGGAATGATTAAGGGGAGAGGATGGAATGCTGTTTTCTGGTGTAATCATGATCAACCAAGGGTTAACTCAAGATTTGGAGATGTAAAGAAATACTTTAATGAATCTTCAAAAATGTTAGCTACCTCAATTCATATGATGAGTGGAACTCCTTATGTATATCAAGGAGAAGAAATTGGAATGACAAATCCAGGTTTTGAAAGTATTGAAGAGTATAGGGATGTAGAATCCATAAACTATTTCAATATTTTAAAAGAAGAGGGAGTTGATGAAAAAGAAATAATGGAAATCCTTAAGAATAAATCAAGAGATAATTCAAGAACGCCTGTTCAATGGAACGAAGAAAAAAATGCTGGATTTACTACAGGAACTTCTTGGATAAATATTGCCAATAATTATAGAGAAATAAATGTGGAAAGAGCTTTAGAAAATAAGGATTCTGTATTTTATCATTATAAGAAGCTTATTGAATTAAGAAAGAATGAAGATGTAATAGCATATGGAGATTATATTCAGCTTTTAGAAGAGCATCCTCAAGTGTATGCTTATGAAAGAAATTATAATGGCGAAAAATTACTTGTTATAAATAACTTTTATGGTGAAGAATGCTTAGTAGATTTATCAAAGGAAATTGAAGGGCTAGAAAATTACAATAAGAGTATTTTAATATCTAATTATAATGATAGTACATTAGATTTATTAAATTTAAAGTTAAGACCATATGAATCAATGGTTTACAAATTAGAAAAATAAGATATTAATAATTAAAAAAAGGGTTGTATCAAAATATAAATTTTAAATTTAATTTTTTGATGTAGTCCTTTGTATTTTTTATATGAAAATTCACTTAAAATCTACTATTATGTTAAAATATAATTGAATTTTAATGTTTATAAATAATAATGAATATTAAGTTATTTATTATAAGAAAGTTTTAAAAGTAGTAAAAGTTATAATAATAGATTGGGGAGAATTTAAAATATGTCTAGTAAGTATTTAAAAATATATAATGATATTGTTGGGAAAATAGATAGTGGAATTTTTGAAGTAAATACTAAGTTGCCATCAGAATCACAACTTATGGATGAATATAATGTATCTAGGGATACTGTAAGAAAATCTTTAAATTTATTAGAGCAAAATGGATATATTGAAAAATCTAAAGGGAAGGGATCTTTTGTACTTGATATGAATAAATTTAATTTTCCGGTGTCAGGTATAAAGAGTTTTAAAGAGATTGAAAATAGCTTAGGAAAAGATTGTGAAACTATACTAGAAGAATTAACATTAAAAAGTCCTAGTGATAGTCTTATGAAAAAATTAGAGATTTCTCCTAATAAATATATTTGGAGTATAGTAAGAGTTAGAAATATTGATGGTGAAAAGATAATTTTAGATAAGGACTATTTAAATTCAGAGTTTGTTCCAAGACTTACAGAAGAAATATGTAAGGATTCTTTATATAAATATATAGAGGAAAAGTTAGGGTTAAAGATAGCATATGCTGAAAAAGAGATAACAGTACAAACTGCTACTGATGAAGATCAAAGGCTGTTAGATTTAAGAGGGTATGATATGGTAGCTGTGGTTAAAAGCTATACATATTTAGAAGGAAGAAAATTATTTCAATATACAGAGTCAAGACATAGACCAGATAAGTTTAAGTTTGTAGATTTTGCAAGAAGATAGATTTAGAATAGTGATGAGGCTATATCAAAATTTATTTTGATATATGCCTTTTTTATAATTAGTAATTGTTTATTATTTTGAATAAAAAAAATGAGAGAACTTTATGTACTCTCATTAATTAAATAATGTTTAACACTTAAAATAGCAAAGGAAAAGTTTCGATGTAGTAAAGGCTAATTTAGGAAAGCCACTTAAGTATCAAACAGTTTAAAAAAAGTTAACAATGTCTATAAATTATTTATAAAACTCTTTGTATTTATTGTCAAATAAATGAAATTAAATAATTTTAATATTTAAGCCTATATTTTGAAATTAAATATATTTTAACCATTAAATAATTATTTAAATAAGTAATGTATACATTTTATATTAACAAATTTTTAATATCCTAAGGTTAATGTAATTTTTGAATTTCCATTTACAACTTCATCAGGCAAAATACTTTGCTTAGTTACAGATGTACCTTCACCAACAAATTCTCCTATAAGTCCTAACTGATTAAGAAGCTTTTCGGCAGATTCTTTAGAATAGTTTGTGAAGTCTGGAATTATAACATCACTATTTAAGTTTGAACTATCACCTGCTATTAAAGTTATTTTTGTATCTGGAGATATTGGATAGCCTGGGGCTGGGTTACTTTCAATTATAAATTCACCTTCGCCTTCTATTTCGTAAGATACACTTAATTCTTTTAGCATACTTGTAGCATCATTTATAGGTAATCCACGAACTTCAGGAATTATAACAGTTTCTTTTTCAGGAAGTTTTTGATCTAAGTGGAATTCTGTTAAATCTATATAGTTAAATATATTTTGTAATAGCATTCCAGCTAAAGGTGCTGCAACTCTACCTCCATAATATTCTCCATTTTTAGGATTATCAACAGATACCATAACAGAAATTTGTGGATTATCATAAGGAGCAAAACCAACAAAGGAAGCAACATATCCTCCACCATATCCACCAGTTTCAGGGTTAACTTTTTGTGCTGTACCTGTTTTACCTGCAACTCCATAGCCTTCTTTATAAGCTCCTTTGGCTGATCCATTTTTTACTGCGTTTTCTAAAGCTAATTTTATTTGATCAGAAGTTTCTTTGCTTATTAAATTTTCTGTTTTTTTAGGGACAAAGGTTTCATCTATAACTCTATTATTATTTTCATTTATATAACTTATTTCTTTAACAACATGAGGCTGAATTAATGTGCCACCATTGGCAACTGCATTGACTGCAGTCATAAATTGAATTGGGTTAACTGTATTAGTTTGACCAAAAGAAATGGTTGCTAAGTCCATATCTGTTATATTTTCTGTCTTTTTAACTATTCCAGGAGATTCACCAGGCAAATCTACACCAGATTTTCTTCCAAGACCAAATTTTTTAATATATTCATTTAATTTTTCAGCTCCTAATTTTTCTCCTAAATTCATGAATCCAACGTTACATGAATTTTGTATTATTTCTTCAAAGGTTTGCGTTCCATGGCCACCTCTCTTCCAGCATTTAATGAATCTATCACCTTTTTGGAGACCACCACTACAAGTATAGGTTTCATCCTTACCAGCTACACCTTCTTGGACTGCAGCGGAAGCTGTTATTATTTTGAAAATAGATCCAGGTTCAAAGGAGTCTGAAACAGCTCTATTTCTCCACATTTTTTGAATTCTATCTGAGGAAGTATTTCCTGAAAAATTTTCAGCTCCATCATAAGGCTTATTGGGATTAAAGTCAGGTTTGTTAGACATAGCTAAAATTTCACCATTATTTGGATTCATTATTATTACTGATGCTGCATCAGCATTATGATGTACTAAACCTATTTCAGCGATTTGTTCAGCAAAGTGTTGTAATTTTTCATCAATTGTTAAGACTACATCTTTACCATCTACAGGAGCTGTGAATCTAGAAATAGTGTAAGGATATTCAGCACCATCCTTAACCATCTCAGTTATTTTCAGTCCAGGACTTCCAGATAAAACTCTATCGTATTTTAGCTCAACACCATTTAATCCAACACCATCAGAGTTAGTAGTACCTAGTACATGAGAAAGAAAGTTATCATTAGGATAGTATCTTTGAGTATCTGGAGAAACCATTACTCCTGGAATTTCTAATTCTTTAACTTTGTCAGCTTTCTCTTTTTCTATTCTTCTAGCTAGTATTGCAGCACCAGCAGGAGCTCCAGAAGGAAGTTTAAATTCTAATTTTTTTAAAACTGTATCCTTATCCATTTCAAGAACTTTAGAAATTTCTAAAGCTAATTCCTCATTAGTTTTCCCAGTTTTCTTTGTATAAGATCTAATTGCATTTAGGTTAAAGTCTACTCTATAAACATTTGAACTAACAGCAAGTTCTTTTAGATCTCTATCAAGTATTTTTCCTCTTCTTGCAGATATTTTAACTTCGTTTGTCCATTGTTCAACAGCAAGCTCTGCATATTCAGGACCTTTAACTATCATTACATAAGATAATCTAATGCTTAATATAAAACACATAATTATAATAAATGCTAGTATAAATGAAAGTCTTTTTCTTATTATGGCCATATCTCTATATGATTTTTTCAATATTAATTACCTCCTTCAAAAAAACTTATCTATACATAATATTAGTTAAATAAGAAATTAATTATAAAATTTAAAAAAAAGCTTATTTAAAATAAAAGTTTATTTTTATGCATATAGTAAAATTCATAATAATTTAAAGTTAGTATTTAAATTATTTAAACTGTGGTATAAAAATTATAGATGTAACAAAATGTAAATAATTAAAAATAAGGTAGAGATTGAAAAGATTTTTGTTTATTATTTACATATAAGGTGTTAAGTGTTATGGTGTTTTTTGTATTTTAAAATGGGAGTCATATAAGAAGTTAAATATTTGGACTTATATATTAAAAAACAAAAGGGGGAAGAGCAAAGTTGGATCATAATAAAATAAAGAATATCAATTTATCAGAGAGAAGAAAAAAGATTTTTAGAAGAAGACTTATATTTTTATTTAGTATTATAGTTATTATTTGTGGGAGTATTTTCTTTATTTTTTCTAGAATAAATAGAGATGAGAGTTATAGGGATATTTATAAGAAAAATATTTCAAGTAGAGAGCTAGAAAAAATGAGGCAGGAATTATCTATAAATGAAGTTGACTATAAATGGGGAAGTGGGCTTAAAAAAGGTAATTTACCTAAAAGATTAATTATTCATCATTCAGCAACAGATTCACCAGAATCTCCAGAAGATATTCATAAATTTCATTTAGATAATGGATGGAGTGGAATAGGATATCATTTTTATATAAGAGAGGATGGAACAATTTATAAAGGAAGAGATGAAAATATAATAGGAGCTCATGCTAAAAATGCAAATTATAATACCTTAGGAATATGTATCGAGGGAAACTTTGAAAAAGAAGGGTTAAATGAGGCACAAAAAAATTCACTTGTTAAATTAGGAACTTATTTAAGCTTAAAATATCCAATAAAAGATATAATTCCACATAGAGAAGTTGTAGATACTTTATGTCCAGGAAAACTTTTTCCTATGGATAATATAAAAAGTAGCATTATTGAGGAAATAAAAAATATGTGATGATTATCAAGTGACAATTAGATTTTATAAATTTTCATTAATTAGATAATTAATTAAAGCTCTAAGTTAATTAAAACTCAGGGCTTTAATTTTTTAGTCCTTCTAAAAGAGAATTGAGAAGGATTGGATAATTGCTATTATATTGAGATTTAATTTATTATATTTTATAGATATTATTATAATTAAAAAAAGTAATTAATTTGTCTAATTATCCTTCAAGAATCTTAACATAAAAAGTTCTGTTTCTTGGACCATCAAAGTCACAGAAGTACACATCTTGCCATTGACCTAAGATTAATCTACCTTTATGTAATATTAATTGTTGAGATACCCCTACTGTAGAACTTTTAAGATGTGAATGTGAATTACCCTCAAAATGTCTATATTTATAATCATTAGTTGGATAAACTTTTTCAAATCCATAAATTAAATCTTTAACAACATCAGGGTCTGCATTTTCATTTATTGTTATACCAGCAGTAGTATGCGGACAATAAACAACCACAATTCCATTTTCAATATTACTATTTTTTATATCCTCTCTTATATAAGATGTAATTTTACTCATACTTTGAGGGGTATGAGTTTCTATTGTATGTTTAAAAAAATTATTCATAAAAACACCCCTTTAAATTTGGTTATATAAACATTATATAATATTTTTTTATTTGAAATAACATAATATTATTAGGTTTAATATTAATAAATGTGGATATAATGGCATATGAAGAACTTATATTGGAGGAAGTAGTATGTTTGATTTTATATTTGATAAAGAATACAAAAAGATGAAGAAGATTAACTTTTTAGAAGAAAGAAATTTTATAATGTTGTTTCTTGCACAGATGTATTTATAAATTACTTATTTTATTAGAAGTTTTCTTTGGAATAAGTTAATAACATTAAAATATAGTATTTAATAAAGAGAGTATATTGTAATGACCTTTTGTAAATAATAATTAAAGGTTATGCAAGAAAAATTTACTAATTTATGCTAATATGTAATTAAGATTATTATTTATGGAGGGATTTAATATGTACACTATAATGGCTATAAAAATATCACCTAGAACTATTGCAGCACCAATGGTTCAAGAGATACTCACTAAATACGGTTGTATAATACATACTAGAATAGGCTTACATGAAGCTACTGAAAATACATGTTCAACTTCAGGTCTTATTCTTTTAAACCTTACACCAAGTGCTGAGGAAGAAATAAAAAATTTAGATAATGAATTAAATTCTTTAGAAGATGTAACAGCTAAATTATTAAACCTTTAATAAGTTTATAAAAGAGCGTGTATAAAAATAACTTTTGATAAAACTTACAAACTGTGTAAATAGAACTTTATTGGTTCTTAGGATAGGTTTGTAAGTTTTTTTTGTTTTTGAGTATATTATTTTTAATTATAAACTATCATTAAAAATAATATACTCAAAATTTTGAATGATTTAGTAAATAAATTGCATGTAAACGTTAATTGACAAATGTTAATATTGAACTGTAAGAAAAAGGTATATTATATGCATGACTTTAAATGCTATATCAAGGGAAATGGAGGAGAAAATTATGGGTAAGTTAAAAGGAAGAGTTACAATACCAACAGATTCTAATATGAAAGAAGAAATAAAAAGTATTATAGATAGATGGGGAGCTGATGCCTTAAGAGATTGTGATGGAACTAAGCTTTCTAAGGATATTGTTGACTTAGGGGTTAAGTTATATTCTACATATCTAACAGTTAGAAGTGATCAAAAATGGGCTAGAGAAAATAAAGATGAATTACAACAACTTTACTTAATGTCAGAACCTGTTATTGCTAAATCAGAAAAAACTGAAATAAAAATATTAGAAGGATATTATGCTGAGCAATTTAAAATAGATAAAGTTCATGATGAAAAAAAATGGTGGGAAGTTATAGATAGAACAACTGGGGAAGTTATAGCACCTTCAAAGTGGAGTTTTCATAAAGAAAGTGAAATTTTAACAATAGAAGAAACTACGCCTTATCATGAATATACAGTAAATTTCTTAGTTTATATGATTTGGGATCCAACTCAAATGTATAATCATATAACTAATGATTGGGGAGATAAGCCTCATGAAATGCCTTATGATTGTAGACAAGTTAAGACTAGTTTACATGTTAAAAAAATTTTAAAGAAATGGATTGATGATAATCCAGAAGTAGATGTAGTTAGATTTACTACTTTCTTCTATCATTTTACATTATGCTTTAATGAAGTTGCTAAAGAGAAATTTGTTGATTGGTTTGGATATAGTTCATCAGTTAGTCCTTTGGCCTTAGAGCAGTTTGAAAAAGAAAAGGGATATAAATTAAGACCAGAAGATATAGTTGATGCTGGTTACTATAATTCAACATTCAGAGTACCAACAAAACAATATAAAGACTTCATAGATTTTCAATGTCAACATGTTTCAAAAATGGCTAAAGAGTTAGTAGATTTATGTCATGAAAATGGAAAAGAAGCAATGATGTTCTTAGGTGATAACTGGATAGGAACAGAGCCTTATGGAAAATATTTTTCAAGTATTGGATTAGATGCAGTAGTTGGTTCTGTAGGTAATGGAACAACTATGAGAATGATAGCTGATATTCCGGGAGTTAAGTATACAGAAGGAAGATTTTTACCATACTTTTTCCCAGATGTATTTAATGAAACGGGAGATCCTGTTTTGGAAGCAAGAGAGAATTGGTTACAATCAAGAAGAGCTATATTAAGAAGTCCTCTAGATAGAATAGGATATGGTGGATATTTATCACTTGCAGTTAAATTTCCAGAGTTTGTTGAGCAAGTTGAAAAAATATGTGATGAATTTAGAGAAATTCACGAAACTATAAAAGGAACTAAGGCATATGTAGCTCCATTTAAGGTTGGAGTATTAAACTGTTGGGGTAAACTAAGAAGTTGGCAAACTCAACAAGTAGCTCATGCTCTTTGGTACAAGGAAGTATATTCATATGCTGGAATTGTTGAATGTTTAAGTGGTATGCCTGTAGAAGTAGAATTTATTAGTTTTGATTATATATTAGAAAATGGAATTCCAGAGGATATTGGAGTTATTATAAATGCTGGAGATGCTTACACTGCTTGGAGTGGTGGAGAGTATTGGAAAAATCCTAAATTAGTTTCTATGATTAGAAATTGGGTTGACAATGGTGGTGGATTCATAGGAGTTGGAGAACCAACTGCAATACACTATGAGAATAAATTCTTCCAGTTAGCAGATGTTTTAGGAGTTGATAAGGAAGTTGGATTTAGCTTAAGCACTAGAAAATATAATGAATTAAATCCACATCATTTTATAACAGAAGAAATTGGTGAAAAATCTATTGATTTTGGTGAAGGTATGAAAGGCGTTTATGGAAAGGGTGATAGTTACCAAGTTTTAAGAATGGACTTCGGTAATGAACATTGCTTAAAGAATCACTTTAGAGGAGATACCACTTGTGCTGTAAACACATATGGAAAAGGTAGAAGTGTTTATTTTGCAGGATTCCCATATACTCCAGAGAATTGTAGAATTTTATTAAGATCAATTTATTGGGCTGCAAGTAAAGAAGATGAGATGAAAAAATTCTATGTAACTAATATAGATACTGAGTGTGCTGCATTTTTAGAAGTAGGAAAAATGGCTATAATAAATAACACTCAAGAAGAAAAAATTACAGATGCATATATAAATGGTGTTAAGGTTGGAACTTTAACTTTAGCTCCTATGGAAATAAGATGGTTAGATATAAATAAATAAGCTTTTTCTTTTAATTCCCTTATATATAATATCCTTAGTGTATTTTCACTAAGGATATTTTTAATATTTATATGATTTTTGTGAAAATAGAAAAATATAAGAATTGATGTAGAGTTTTATTTCAAAAAAAATACATATATGATAAAATATTGAAAAGAATATAGAAATTATACTAAGGAGTGAGAAAAATTATAAAGAGAATAACAAATACCTTAAGAGAAATATCAAATTTTCTTAGAAAGACTTCTATTAAAAATAGACTTATAGCATCATTTTCAGTAGGAATAATTTTTTGTAGTAGTATTTTAGGAATACTTTTATATAAAAAAGCTACTAATGCATTAAAAAATAATGCAATAAATTATTCAGAAAATATGATTTTTATAATTAGTGAAGACATTTATAAAAATAAAGAGTTCTTAGAACGAGCATCTATTGAATTGTCAATGAATGAAGAAATAGCTAATAATCTTATAAATTATAAATTTATGGATGGGAAAAAAAGGGATGAATTTCTAAAGTATATGAATGATTATTTATCTAAAAAACTTTCACTTTTACCTAATATAGTAGAACTTGAAATAATATCAAAGGATTATGAGGTTGCTTATATGCAAGGTTTTAAATATTTTAAGATGGAAGATATAGAAAGGTATGCTGATGAATCTGAAAGTGGACTGTTTTGGTTTTCTACATTTTTAAATAATGAACCACATATATGTATAGTAACTCCAGTGAAACAGGATAATAGCATTGTGGGTTATATTTTCATGGCTATAAAAAATGAAGTTTTTGCTTCATCTTTTTCTCTTTTTAATATTGGGAAAGGTAGCGAGATTTTTATAATAGATGAGGAAAATAACATAATAATTTCTGAAAATAATTTAAATAGTAATTTTATATTAGAGGAGCCTTATTTAAATAAGTTTCTTAAAAATAAACATTCTAAGGACACTGCAAGAAGTATAGTGGTAAATGGAGAAAATTATGTAGCTACATATAGAAAATTAAATGGATTTAATTGGTATATAGCTTCAATGACACCCTATGCTTTTATAAATTCTGATATTCATAGTTTAAGGAAAGAAATGATTATAATAAGTTTACTTTTCACTTTAGTAGTATTAATATTTTCATATTTTATATATTCAAGTATTAAAGTACCTTTATACAATCTTTTAAATAAGATGAAAAGAGTATCTGATGGAGATCTAAAAGTTTTAGTAAATGATACTTATGAAGATGAGATAGGTGCTATTTCTGATAATTTTGACTCTATGTTAAAAAGAATAAATGAATTAATTGAAAAGAGTAAATTACAAGAAATTGAGAAAAGGGATTTAGAGATAAGAATGCTACAGGCACAAATTAATCCTCATTTTCTATTTAATACATTAAACTCTTTAAAGTGGACAGCTTTAATGAATCAAGATTATACAGTAAGTGAAGGACTTAGTTCCTTAGCAGAATTATTAAGAAATACAATTATAGATAAAAATGAGCTTATAACTATTAGGGAAGAACTAGAGAATATAAAGAATTACGTTGTTATTCAAAAAATAAGGTATGGAAATTCTTTTGATGTTGAATATGAAGTAGATGAACTTTTATTAGAAAATAAAGTGATAAAGTTTATTTTACAACCAATAGTAGAAAATTCAATAATTCATGGAATTGATGAAAATAAAGAGGATCAAAAGATTATTATTAAGATTATATCGGAGGAAGAAAATATTTTAATATCAATTAGTGATAACGGAAAAGGGTTTAATAGTAAAGAAAGGATTGAGGATAATAAACTTTCAGGTATTGGGTGGAATAATGTTTATGAAAGGATAAAGTTAACATTTGGTTTAGGTTATGGGACAACTATTTACAGTGAGGTGAATAAAGGAACTATTGTCAAAATGGTAATTCCGAAGAGTATATAGGGGGAATTTTTTATGTTCAAGGTTATTATTGCTGATGATGAAAAAATAGTTAGAATTGCTATGAGAAATATAATAGACTGGGAATCTCATGGGTTTAATATAGTTGGATTAGCTCAAGATGGATTAGAAGTTCTTAACATACTAAATGAGAATGGTGCTGATCTTATTATAACAGACCTTAAAATGAAGGGTTTAAATGGTATTCAATTAATTGATAAGCTTAAAAAAGAAAATTTTAGAGGGAAGATACTTGTTCTTAGCAATTATGGAGAATATGAATTAGTTAGAGAATCAATGAAAAAAGGTGCAGATGACTATTTATTAAAAATAACTTTAAGACCAAAGGAACTAGAAGATATAATTGATAAATTTAGGGAAAGTTTAGAAAAGATAAAAGAGGAAGAAGAGAAAGAAGAACAGTTTAAAAATGAATTTGATAAGACAAAAAAATTAGCTGAAATTTCTTTATTAAAGGAATATTTAAAGGATTATCTATCTTATGAAGAACTTTTAAATGAGTTTCCAAATATTGATTTTTTAAATGATGATGGTGGTTATTATACTGGTGCTTGTATTTATATAGATAATTATAAAAAGGTTTATCAGGAAAAAATTAAGGATAAAAATAAATTGGCTATTACTATAGAAAATATAATAAAGGAAGAAGTTGGTGCAAATGAGGTTAAAATTGTTCCAATAAATAATCATAAGTATATTTTCATATCTAAAATGGATTTTAATAGTTTAAAAATAAAAACAATAAACATACAGAATTTAATAATGCTTTATCTGAATATTCAAGTTAGCGCTGTTTTAATAAGAAATATAGAAAGTATACAAGGATTGAAAGAGAGCTTTAAAAAGGTTGAGGAAATTCTTAGTTTGAGATTTTATGGTAAGGAAAATTTTTTAATAATAAGTGAAGAATTTTTGGGGTTTGGTGATGGTATTAAGCTTAGAAAAGAAGTAACTGATGCTATCTTAGAGAATATAGAGTTAGGAGAAATTTCTGCTAATAAGGAACTTATAAAAGAATTTTCAAGAAGGTGCTCTAATATGAATGTAAAACCTTCAAATTTAATAAATTATGTAAATTTTATGTGTGAATTAATAGAGAATCATGAGTATGTCCAAGAAGATTTAAATAGTACAAAAGAGTTAAAAGGAAAGATATTAAAGAGCGATAATATAGAGGAATTAATAAATAATTCAACTTGCTTAATAGATTACATTAATCAAAGATATATAAAGAGCAAAGATCTTAGTTATAAAAAAGAGGTTAATGAGATTATAAAATTTATAGAAAAGAATATTGATAAGAGAATAACATTAGTTATGGTTGCTAATGCTGTGAATTTAAATGAAAGTTATTTAAGTAGAGTTTTTAAAAATGAAACAGGAAAAAATCTTATGTATTTTATAAATGAAGTAAAGATGAAAAAGGCTAAGGAGTTATTAAAACAGCCAGATAATTTGGTTAAAGAGGTTGCTAACAGTATTGGAATGACAGATCAATTTTATTTTAATAGGGTTTTTAAAAAGTTTTATGGGATAAGTCCATCTAAGTTTAAAAAGGATTATAGCAATAAAGTTTTATCATAAATATAGATTATTTTTATTTTGTATGGATATTGTAAAAAAAGTACATGTTTAAGTAAAATCCTTATATTCAAAAAAAATTCATTAAGAAGTATTATAAAGATGTTGAGAAAATGTTTACAGGAAACGAGTAAGGGTATTGGAGGAGAGAGTTTATGAAAAGAAAATTAGTTAAAATGTTAACTGTTACATGTGTTACTGCTATAGTTGCATCTTCATTTGTAGGATGTGGAAATAAAGAAGAGACACCAAAAGATAATGAAAAGCCATCAACTGAACAAGCAGAAGGTTCAGGAGAGAAAAAGGTTTTAGAAATAGCTGTTTTTGAAGGTGGATTTGGTAAGGATTACTGGGATGCTTGTATAGATGCCTTTGAAGCTAAGCACCCAGATGTAGAAGTTAAGATGGAAGCTAATCCTAAAATAGGTGATATTATAAGACCTAAATTATCATCATCAAATACACCTGACTTTATATACTTAAGTACAAATGACCCATCAGGTATAGCTAATGCTTTAATAAAGGATAAAGCTTTAGTAGATTTAAGTGATGTATTTGATAGAGAAGATCCAGATAATCCAGGTCAAAAAATAAAAGATAAAATATTACCAGGATTTTTAGATACACCACTTACAACTCCATATGGAGATGAAAAAGTATTTCTAGCACCACTTTACTATAATGTTACAGGTATGTGGTATAACAAAGCTTTATTCAAAGAAAAAGGATGGGAAGTTCCAAAAACTTGGGATGAGTTCTTTGAATTAGGTAAGAAGGCAAAAGATGAAGGAATAGCTCTTTATACTTATCAAGGACAAGCTCCAGGATATAATGAGGCTGTAATATTCCCAATGTTAGCTAGTGCAGCTGGAGAAGAAGCTGTAGAAAATATATTTAATTATAAAGAAGGTGCTTGGAAAGATCCAAATGTCAAGAAAGCATTAGATGTATTCCAAAAAATGGCTGATGAGGACATGGTTCTTAATGGAACAGTTGGTATGACTCATACTCAAGCACAAGTTGAATTCTTAAATGGAAAAGCATTATTCTTACCATGTGGTAGCTGGTTAGAAGGAGAAATGAAAGATGCTATACCAGAGGGGTTTGAGTTTGGATTTATGGCTCCACCAGCATTTAAAGAAGGAGATACTCAATATGTAACTACAACAATAGAACAAATGTATATTCCAGCTAAATCAGATCAAGTTGAATTAGCAAAAGAATTTTTAGCATTCCAATATACAGATGCTATGGTTCAAAAGAATGCTGAAATAGCTAAGGCTGTAGTTCCAGTTAAGGGAGCAGTTGAAAAAGCTAAATCTTCATTAGATGCATCAGGATATGAATCTTATAAAGTTGTTGAAGAAGGGGCTAAACCAATCCCACTTTCATTTAAACCAACAAACTCTAAATTAGATTTTAGAGAAGATAGTTTATTTGGACCAGTAGGAAGTATAATAAATAAAGAATTAACAGTTGATGAATGGATTAATAACTTAGAATCTGACTCACAAACTCTTGCTAAAGAAGTTGTTGAATAATTATTAAGATAAAATAAAATTTATTGAGAAGGAGAGGATATTCTTCTCCTTCTTTAAAATTATAGGATGTGAAATTTAATGAATAGTAATAAAAGGAAAATATTTTTAGCAATGTGTGTGTTGCCTGCACTTATACTATTTACAATATTTATGCTGTACCCAATTGGAAAAGGTTTCATGATGTCTTTATATGAATGGAGTGGGATTTCAGGAGAGCCAGTATTTGTTGGGTTAGATAACTTTAAAGCACTTTTAAATGATAGATATTTTAAGGAAGCATTCTGCAATACATTTTTCATAATAGTTTTATTTCCAGCAATAACAATAATCCTTTCTTTATTCTTAGCAGTAGTAATAACTCAAAGTAAGTTAAAAGAAAAAAATTTCTATAGAGTTATACTATTTTTTCCAAATATATTATCAATGGTTGTTATAGGGGTCTTATTTACATATGTTTATGACCCCTCAATAGGAATTCTTAAAGCATTTTTTGAAATGATAGGATTAGATAGGTTAGCTGGTCTAGCGTGGCTTGGAGATTCAAAATTAGTACTATGGGCATTAGTTATAACTATGGTATGGCAAGCTGTTGGTTATTATATGGTAATTTATATAGCTGGATTAGATGGAATATCACCTTCTCTTTACGAAGTATGTTATTTAGAAGGGGCTTCAGTTTGGCAAAAGTTTAGATATGTAACATTACCGCTTTTATGGGATGTAGTTAGAGTAACCTTTGCATTCTTTATTACAGGAGCGCTTAATCTAAGCTTTATCTTTGTAACTGTAATGACTAAGGGTGGACCAAATGGAAAATCAGAAGTTTTATTGACATATATGTATAAGCAAGCATTTACAAATTCTCAATATGGATATGCTATGGCAGTTGGAGTAACTATATTTGCCTTTGCTATGATCCTTGCATTAATAATTAATAAGTTAAGTGATTCTGATGCAAGAGAAGAAAAGAGAGTAAAAAGATTACAACAGAGGGGAGTGAGATAACATGTTAGAAACTAAAAAGAGAAAAAATGTAGGTTTAGATACTGAAAACAAAACTAAAAAAGTAATATCTAATACATTATTAAGGATTATATTAATAGTTGCAACTATTTTAGTTATAGTACCAATCATATGGACAATAATGTCTTCTTTTAAAACTACCAAAGAATTCTATAAAAGTCCATGGGCATTACCAAAAAGTTTTGGATTTGCCAACTATATAACTGCATTTACAGAAGCTAACATGGGAGCTTACTTCTTCAACTCAATATTAGTTACTATAATAGCTATGGTTTTATCACTATGCTTAAGTGTACCAGCATCTTATGTTTTAGCTAGACAAAAGTTTTTTGGATGTAATTTTATAAAGAATTTATTCATGGCGGGATTATTTATCCAACCAGTATATATTATAGTACCTTTATTTACAATATTAGAAAAAATGAAATTATTAAATAATTTATTTGCACTAGCTCTTGTATATGCAGTGCTAAGTTTACCTTTCTCAATCTATATAATGAGTGGATTTATGAAGGGAATTGCAAAGGATTATGAAGAGGCAGCAATGATAGATGGATGTACCAATCTTCAAATATTAACAAAGATAGTAGTTCCATTAGCTAAACCAGGAATTATAACTATAATGATATTCAACTTTATGAATTATTGGAATGAATATGCTATGGCAATGACTTTCATAACAGATGCAGATAAAAAAACATTGCCAGTAGGATTACAAAATTTAATGGAAGTTCAAAAGTTTGCAACTGACTGGGGAGCATTATTTGCAGGATTGGTTATAGTAATGGTACCTACAATGGTTATATACTCATTAGTTCATAAAAAATTAACAGAAGGCGTGAATATTGGTGGAGTTAAGGGATAAAATTTAAAATAAAAAGTAATATTGTTATTAAAAGGGTAGATATGCTTTAAAGTATATTTACCCTTTTAAATTTGAATTTTTTAGAAAGAATTTATTACTTTATAAATGTAATCATTATTTCAGAGTTAATTAAATTTTTAAGTTGAGATTGAAGATGAATGCTGGTTTCTAGTTTAAGGAAGAATCTTATTTTAAAATTCACAAAAATAAGTATATTTATTTAGAAGTTTTGATATATAATTAATTAGTATATTAAAATTTATAATTTTTATATCAAATATAATTTTTTAAATGAAAATAGTTAAAATATTTTTATAGATTATTTGTTTTACGGCAATGAAAGTTTAAATTAAATGGAGGAAAAATGTTGAAAAAAATAGTAAAGTCATGGGTTAGTACCTTATGTATTTTAATAGTTGTTTTAGGAGTATATCTATTTATTCCAGTTGTTAATAGCAAAGTAAATCAAATGATTTTTTATTTAAGTAGTATGAATTTAGATATGATAAAGGAATATATATTATCTTTTGGAATATGGGCACCTATAACCTCATTTTTATTAATGATACTTCAATCAGTAGTAGCCCCAATACCAGCTTTTTTAATAACATTAAGTAATGCAGCTATATTTGGATGGGTTAAGGGTGCTATATTATCATGGAGTAGTGCTATGGTTGGGGCAGCATTATGCTTTTATATAGCAAGAGGATTAGGAAGAGGTGCAGTTGAAAAATTAACTAGTAAATTTGCCTTAAAGGATATAGATAGTTTCTTTGAAAAGTATGGTAAACATACTATAATAATAGCAAGGTTATTACCTTTTATATCTTTTGATTTAGTTAGTTATGCTGCAGGGCTTACATCAATGAATTTTTGGTCATTTTTTATTGCTACAGGTCTTGGACAATTACCTGCCACAATAGTATATTCCTATGTTGGGGGTATGCTTACTGGGGGAGCACAATTACTTATGAGTGGACTTCTAATTTTATTTGCTTTAAGTATAGCAATATATGTAGGGAAAAAAGTTTGGAATGAGAAAAGAGGTAAAAATGACAAATAAGGAACTTAGAAAAAATTTAGAGGATTGTGTTAATTGTGGACTTTGCTACAAGGTGTGTCCAATGATGAATACTTTTGGAGAAAGTCCCAAAAACATATTAAGAGATATAGATAAGAATAAAATAAGTTATGATGAAATTGCATATTCTTGTATGCTTTGTAATGCATGTACTGAAGCGTGTCCAAAAGATATAAATTTAAAAGCGATGTTTCAAAATTTAAGAATAAAATCTTATAGAGAAAATTTAAAAAATACTAGTAAAAAATTTAATTTAAAAGTTATTCAAAATCATCAAAAAGGTAGTTTTTCTAAGTTTTTAACATCAAAAAATAATGATAAGAAAATAAAAAGAGTGTTTATTCCAGGATGTAGTTTAAGTGGATATAATAATGAAATTATTTTTAAAATAAAGGAGTACTTAATAGAAAATTTAGGTGAAGTAGAGATATTACTAAAATGTTGTGGAAAACCTTCAAAAGACATTGGAAACTTAGATTTATTTGAAAGTAATTTAAATGATATTGAAAATAATTTGAAAATTAAGGGTGTTGATGAAATAATAGTAGCTTGTGAAAATTGTTATAAAACTTTTGGAGCAGCTTTTAAAGATATTAAAGTAATAACACTTTGGGAAGTTATAAATGAATTTGGAGTGCCAAATGAATTAAAAAACAAATATTCAGATTTAAAAGAAGAATTTGCTTTACATGATCCATGTCCAATAAAAAAAGAAGAACAAATCCATGAAGCTGTTAGAAGCATACTTAAAGACTTAGGAATCAAAATAGTAGAATTTGAGAAAAATAGAAACAAAACTGAATGTTGTGGCTGTGGGGGGATGGTAGGCGTTACTAATAAAGAGCTATGGATAAGTCAGAAAAATAAAAGAGCTAATTCTACAGATTGTGAAAATATAGTTTCTTATTGTGAATCCTGTGTAAATACTTTTAAATCTTCAGAGAAAAATGCACTACACATATTAGATTTTATTTTTAATGAGGATGTTATTAATGGAAAAGCTAAAAGTCAAAAGAATATAAGTACAATTAATCAATGGATAAACAGAATTAAATTAGCAAATAAAGTAAGAAAAGATAATTAATTTTAAGCGCTTAAGATGTTGATAGAGATTTTAGAGATTTATCTAATAAAAAATAAAAACAAATAAAAGTTTAAAATATAGGGAGAGAAAAAATGTTAGATACTTATGGAAGAAAGTATGTGAATCCAATAATAGATTTAGGTGCTAATACATTATTGAGTTTAAGATTAACACCAAATGGAGTTAGTGTAATAGCTCTAATAGTAGGCGTTTTGAGTTCAGTACTTCTTTATTTTGATAAATTAGTTTTATCAGTAGTTTTTCTTTGGATATCAGGATATTTAGATTCTGTTGATGGTGCTATGGCAAGAAAAAAGAATTTAACCAGTCCTTTTGGAACACTTTTAGATATAACCTTTGATAGAATTGTTGAACTTAGTATAATATTTGTTTTAGCTTTAAAATTTGAGAATAATAGGTTAGAGCTATTAATATTAACAATGATGATTTTAATATCTATGACAATATTTTTAACAGTAGGAGCCTTAGCTCAAAATAATAGTATAAAATCTTTTAGATATCAAGCAGGACTTGCAGAAAGATCAGAAGGGTTTATTTGTTTTTCACTTATGATTTTATTATCATATATAAGATTAGGCTTAGTGACAAATATATTTTCATTAATAATATTTATAACTATAATACAAAGAGCTTTAGAAGCTGGAAGGCTTTTAAAATAATTATATTATTAAGATATTTATATAGTTATATATAAATTAACACTAGGTTAAAAGAGTTCTTAATATAAAAATATTTTGTATTTTATGATAATGTTTTTTAGTTTAAAAAAATATTAATAAATTACTAGATTATATATAATATAATGTTAAGTAGATTTACATATAATTAATAATATAATAAATTTTGAAGGGGTTTATTTAATTATATTAAATAAAATCGTGTATATTTGCAAAACAAATGGATAAAGATACATTCTGTGTTAAGTGTAAGTTAATTAATAAATTCATTGTTAAATTTTTAAAAATATTATGATATACTAAATTTGTTCAATAAAAATTCATAATGAGGACCAGGAGATGAAATAAGAATGTTTAACTTAAATCCTAAAGAAGATAAATTTTATGATATGTTTATCGAAGAAGCAAAAAATGTAGAAAAAGCAGCGGTAATATTAAGTGAAGCTTTAGGTGATCTTGAAAATAAAACAAGCCACACAGCTAGAGTTGAAGAGTTAGAACATAAAGGAGATGAAATAGTTCATAAACTTATAGAAGAACTAAACAACTCTTTTATAACTCCTATTGATAGAGAAGATATATTTTCTATAACAAAAAGAATGGATGATATTTTAGATTCAATAGAAAGCACTATGCATAGATTCACTATGTTCAATATAAATGAATCAAAAGAAGGTGCTAAAGTTCTAGGAAGTTTAATAGTTGATGCATCAAGAGAGCTAGTGTATTTAATGGAAGAATTTAAGAATATGAAAAAGAAAAATAAAGAAATTACAGAAAGAGTAATTTCAATAAATAAAATAGAAAACAAAGGAGATGTTTTCTATAGACAAATTATATCAGAATTATTTGCTGAGGATGGAAAGACTCCAGTTATTGATATAATAAAATGGAGAGAAATATATAAGTTCTTAGAGTTAACTTTAGATAGTTGTGAGGCTGTAGCCAATATAGTTGAGGGAGTAGTGATGAAGTATGTCTAGTACTTTAGCTGTAACAGTTGTTATTATTCTCTTAACATTAGCTTTCGATTTTATAAATGGATTTCATGATACTGCAACGGCTGTTGCTACATCAATTTCCACAAGAGCTCTTTCACCTAAGGCTGCTATAGCTTTATGTGCATTATTTAACTTTATTGGAGCATTTTTAGGTACTGAAGTTGCTAAAACTGTGGGAGATGGTATAGTAGATCAAAGTAAAATACCTCTATGGGTTATTGCAGCAGTTATATTAGGAGCTATTATATGGAATCTTATTACTTGGTATTTTGGAATTCCAAGTAGTTCTTCTCATGCCTTAATAGGAGCTTTAATAGGTGGAGGAATAGCTTATTCTCATTCAATTAACATAATAAGTTGGGGAACTCTTTTTGACGAAGTAATTCTTTGGCTTATATTATCACCAATTATAGGTTTAATAGTTGGATACCTATTTATGGTTTTATTAAACTGGGCATTAAGAAGATGTAAACCAGGACCTGTAAATAGAATTTTCTCAAAATTACAAGTGGTTTCAGGAGCACTAATGGCTTTAAATCATGGTGGAAATGATGCTCAAAAATCAATGGGTATAATTACTATGGCGCTTTTAAGTGGAGGATTTTTATCTACTTTTGAAGTACCAACTTGGGTTATAGCTTTATGTGCAATTGCAATGGCAATAGGAACTTCAATAGGTGGACAAAAAATAATTAAAACAATGGGAAGTGGAGTTGCTAAATTAAACGCTGTTAATGGATTTGCAGCACAAACTGGGGCAGCTGGTGTTATAGGAATAGCTACTATGTTCCATGCACCTGTAAGTACAACTCACATAATAACAACTACAATAATGGGAGTTGGAGCTTCTAAAAACCCTAAAGCTGTTAAGTGGGGAGTTGCTAAGAATATAGTTTGGGCTTGGATCTTAACAATTCCAATAAGTGCATGTATAGCTGCTATAATAGTTGAAATATTTAAATTTATATTATAGTCTGAAAAAAGTAAAGATAATAGAAAATTTTAATTAAAGATTAGATAGAAATTCTTTTTAGGATTATATCTAATCTTTTTATTTAGAAAAAATAAAACCACCTGCCATGCAGGTGGAGGTAACTTATTTATTAATAGTTAAAATTTAAGTAATTAAAAAAAGAGAAAGGTGAGGTATAAAAGTTAATAATAAAACTTAGTTTAATACCTCACCTTTAATTATATGTTATTTGTTTATTTCATTTACAGGTTTCTTTAAGAATCCTATTATTAGAGCTGCTACAACAGAGCCTACTAATATTGATAGAATATATAAAAGAGGATTTCCTTCAACTACTGGAACTACGAATATTCCACCATGAGGAGCAGGTAAGCCTATTTTAAATATCATTGATAATCCTCCAGCTATAGCTGAACCTATAACGCAAGCAGGAATAACTCTAAATGGGTCTGCTGCAGCAAATGGAATAGCTCCTTCAGTTATGAAAGTTAATCCCATTATATAGTTAGTAGTACCAGCATCTCTTTCATCTTTAGTAAATTTATTTTTAAAGAAAGTAGTTGCTAAAGCTGTAGCTAAAGGAGGTACCATACCACCAGCCATTATAGCTGCATGTGGATAGTAGTTTCCAGAAGCAATCATAGCTATACCAAAAGTAAATGCAGCCTTATTTATAGGACCTCCCATATCTATAGCCATCATTCCACCAAGTACTATTCCAAGAAGAACTAAGTTTCCAGTTCCCATGTTTTGTAACCATATTGCTATATTGTTATTTAAAGCAGTTACAGGTCCAACAATTACTAAGTACATTAATGCACCAGTTATTAAAATACCAAATAGAGGATATAGTAAAACAGGTTTAATACCTTCTAATGATTGTGGTAATTTACTAAATATTTTCTTTAATAATACAACTACGTATCCGCCAAGGAAACCAGCGATTAGTCCACCAAGGAAACCAGATCCACTGTTAGCAGCGATTAAACCACCAACCATAGCAGGAGCAAATCCTGGTCTATCAGCTATACTTGACCCAATGAATCCAGCAAGAACAGGAATCATAAGGAAAAAAGCATTTCCTCCACCAATGTCTTTTAATAATTTAGCTATTGGACTAAAAGTAGGATCATTTATTTCAGCTGAGTGAATACCAAACATAAATGATATGGCTATTAATATACCACCACCAACAACAAATGGTAACATATTTGAAACACCATTCATTAAGTGTTTGTAAAATCCTCTTCTTTCAGTTTTACCAGAAGATTGATTAGAAGAATCTCCAGAATGATAATAAACTGGAGCAGAGCTACTTAAGGCTTCGTTTATTAATTCTTTTGGTCTTTTCATAGCTTGTACTACAGGAACTATTATAACCTTTTTACCATTAAATCTAGCCATTTCAACTTGTTTATCAGCTGCAACTATTATACCGTCAGCCTTATCTATGTCTTCTTGAGTTAATCTATTTTTTACTCCTGTTGAACCGTTAGTTTCAACTTTTATATGTATATCCATTTCCTTAGCAGTTTTGTTAAGTGAATCAGCAGCCATATAAGTATGAGCAATACCAGTTGGACATGCTGTAACAGCTAAGATATATTTTTTATTTGAATCATTTTTTGTTTCGCTAAAATCTTTAAGTTCATCAGATTCTTCATTTTCTTCAAATTTATCAATAAGAGAAATAACTTCTTCTGGTGTTTTAGAATTTAAAAGTCCACTTTTGAATTCAGGATTCATTAAAAGTACTGAAAGTCTAGATAGAGTTTCTAAATGCTCATCATTTGCTCCATCTGGAGCAGCGATCATAAATACTATATTAACAGGTTCACCATCAAGTGAATCATAATCTACACCATATTTATATATACCAAGAGCTAAAGATGCATTTTTTACTGCTTTTGTTTTAGCATGAGGAATTGCTATTCTTTCACCAATACCAGTAGAAGATAAGCTTTCTCTTTTTAAAATCTCTTCTTTATAAAGAGCTTTGTTAGTTAACTTTCCAGCATCCCATAAAACATCAACTAATTGATCTATAACTTCATTTTTATTAGATGCTGCAAGGTCAAGTTTTATTGTATCAAGACTTAATAATTGAGAAATTTTCATATTTTAAACCTCCTCGTATCTTTTTATTTTTATAATTGGTAATAATTTATTGACATCTTCAGCAAGAGCTAAATCTAAAGAAAATGCACTAGCACTTCCTGATGCTATTCCATTTTTGAAGGAAGAAATTAAATCTTTAGTTTCAACATATTTTGCTAAGAAACCTCCTACTAAGGAATCTCCAGCTCCTACAGAATTTTTAACTTCTCCTTTAGGAGCATTTCCTTTGAATACACCATACTTAGTTATTAATAAAGCACCATCTCCAGCCATAGAGATTATTACATTTTCTGCTCCAAGAGAAACTAACTCTTTTCCATATTTAATAAGTTCTTCTTCAGAATTTATTTTTACATTAAATATTTCTTCAATTTCATGATTATTTGGTTTTATTAAAAAAGGTTTATTTTTTATGGCTTCTAAAAGAGCTTTTCCAGAAGTATCAACTACAACCTTTACATTGTTTTGAGAGACTCTTTTTTGTATTTGAAGATATAAATCTCTAGGTAGAGTAGATGGGATACTACCTGCAAGAACTAAGATATCTCCTTCTACTAACTGATCTAGTCTTCTAAACAGTGATTTTAAGTTTTCAGCTGATATAATTGGACCATCACTGTTTATTTCTGTTTCTTTATTAGATTTAATTTTTACATTTATTCTTGAGTCACCTTTTACTTTTATAAATTCTGTTTTTACTCCTAAAGAGTTTAGATTATCTTCAATGAATTTACCAGTAAATCCACCAAGGAATCCAAGAGCTATATTATCTATTTTTTGATTTCCTAAAATTCTTGAAACATTAATTCCTTTTCCACCAGGGAATTTAAAATCTTTAGATGTTCTGTTTACTTTACCTAGCTCTAGATTTTCTACATCTATTACATAGTCAATAGATGGATTAAGAGTAAGAGTATAAATCATTAAATATCAACCACCTTTATATTAGTTTTTTTATCATATGTATCTTCAGGTTTTTCGTTTGTTATTATTACACATTTGTTAATATCAGAGAATTTTACTGTTGAAATTTCTCCAAATTTAGAGTCATCAGCTAATACATAAGCTTTTCTAGAGTTGTTTATTGCACATTCTTTTAATATTGCTTCTTCATTATCTGGAGTAGTAAGTCCATATGTATGATGAACTCCATTAGTACCAATAAAACATTTATCGAATCTAAATTTTGAAAGACACATTAATGCATCACATCCAGTTATTGCTTTTGTAGAAATTTTAATATTTCCGCCTATTACGTAGCACTTAATATTTTTTTTGATTAATGTATCTATATGAGATAATCCATTACTTACTACGAGTATATCCTTTCCCTCTAAGTAATCGATTAGTTCATATGTTGTAGTTCCTGCATCTACAAAAATACAATCGCCATCATCTATTAAAGAAGATGCATATTTTGCTATAGCTCTTTTTTCATGAATGCTTTTGGATGATTTTTCATTATAACTTAGTTCTTTTGAAACATTAGCTATTGATTTAGCGCCACCGTGAACTCGTTTTAATAGATTTATAGATTCTAAGTAACTAAGATCTCTTCTTATAGTTGACTCAGAGCTTTCAGTGGCGTAAAGTAATTCAGTTAGGCTAACAAAACCTTTTAGTTTTAATAAGTTTAATATTATTTCATGTCTTTTTTCACTTAACATAATAACCTCCTAAAACCTTGTAAATAGATTATACAATCAAAATCGTTCAAAATCAATAAAAATCGTTCAAAAATTATAAGGTATTATATCAAAAAATTAAATTATAAAAGATTTTATGATTGAGTTTGATCCTTTAACGAATTATATATTATATAACTTACTATAAATCAAAAAGATAGTTTATTAAGACATACTTTAATTTGCATAATTGTAATATAAAAACTAAGTTACATAGGAGCAAAATATATAAATAAGAAAAAGAAGTTGCGTTAATACAACTTCTTTTTCTTATTCGGATCTATATTCAAATCTTTTAATTAATTTTAAGGTATAGATTCTAATAACTGACATAACTGGACTTCCAAGTATCATACCTATAGGACCATATACGGCACCACCAATAGTAACTCCAAGAATTACTAGAAATGGGCTAAGTCCAACTCTGTTTCCTATAAGTTTAGGATCTAAGTACCAAGCATCAAATTGTTGTAGTATGAAAAGATATATTAAGACAATAACTGCTTTCATTGGACTTATAAATACATTTATAAAAAATCCTACAATCATACCTATAAATGGTCCAAAGTAAGGGATCATATTAGTTATACCAACTACTACTGATAATAAAAGTGCATATTCAGATTTCATTATTGTTAATCCAATAAATGCTAGTACACCTATTATTAATGAATCTATTGCTTTTATTCCAACATAAGTTCCTATTTTTTCATTAAGTATTTTTACAAATTCTAATATTTTATTTCCAAGATGTTTACCAAAAATAATTCTTGTAACTTTACTACTATGAGATAAGAACTTGTCCTTATCTACTAAAACATATATGGAAATTAAGAATCCAAATATCCAGTTTATTATAGAGCTAGTTAAGCTTATTGCAGCATCTAATAACCAATTTGATAATACTGTAACCATAGAACCAATAAATGTTATTAGTTTATTGGTATCTCCATGAGGTAAATAAGAGTTTATTCCTTCAGGAACTTTAAAGCTTGCCATTATTTCTGTAAGTAGTTTTTGCACATAATTAGTAAAGGCTGGTATATTATCTATTAACTCAATTAAACTTGTATATAATTTAGGTAGTAAATAAGTCGCTGCTAGTGAAATTGATGTTACAAATAGCAAGTAAGTTATTACTATACTAATTGCTCTTGATAATTTGAATTTTTTACTAAATAAATTTACAATTGGATTCAATATGTAGGCAATAATAAATGCTAATAAAAAAGGTAACAGTACTGATAAAATTGTATGAACAGCAGACATAACACTAGGTATATTATCTATTAACTTTATTGATAAATAAGATACTATTATTACTAATACCATTTTTATATACGATTTATTATTTTTGAAAAATTTATTCAAAATTTATCCTCCTTTTTTATAAGATTTAAAGTTTTATAATATAAATTACTCTTTGATTATATGGTTTTAAAATTAATTTATCAAATGAGAGTTTATTTTACATAAATATAATAAATGAAATTATTTTATATAAGTTCTAAGAATTTATTAAGAATGAATTCTTTAATTAAGTGTTAAAAATATTTAGAATTATTGATAAAGATATTAATTGGTTACATAATAAAATAAATATAAAAAATATAGGGGGATTTAAATCATGGATACTAAAGAAATATTATTAAGTGAAAGTAATGAAATGATAAGTGGAATTTATGAAAGACTTCAATCATTAGAAAGTATAAATTTTAAAAGTTTAGATAAGAACAGAACAATGCTTTTGATAGTTGATATAAATAAAGGGTTTGCTAAAGCTGGGGCTTTATACAGTGAGAGGATAGAAAATTTAATAATTCCAATAAGTAATTTAGGAAAGTATGCTTTAAATAATGGAATAAGAGTTAAAGCTTTTACTGATTATCATACAGAAGATTCGATAGAATTAAAATCATATCCTAAACATTGTATGAAAAATACTGATGAATGGGAACTTGTTGAGGAATTGAATTTAGAAGGTATAGAAGTTATAAAGAAAAATTCAACAAATGGATTTTTAGAGGATAAATTCATACTAAATAAGGAAGAGATAGATAATATAATAATAGTAGGTGATTGTACAGATATATGTATTTATCAATTGGCTATAAGCTTAAGAGCAGAGTTTAATAGAATTAATAAAGATGGAGAAATATATGTGCCAAGAAAACTTGTAGACACATTTGATATGCCTATGCATAAAGCTAATTTTATGAATTACGTATTTTTAAATTCTATGCTTGATAATGGTGTGAAAGTTATTGAAGATATTATTTTAGATTAGATGTATAATTTTTTGTTAATTAAATGTGGACAATTATTCATAATTATGTTACTATTTAAAGGTAATTTTTATAGGTGATGGAGTTCACCGTTAAATGCTTTATGCTAATGACTCCTACAAAATATAAGTTGTGTGTTTATATAGCTTATATTTTGTAGGAGTTATTTTTAATTTTAAAATTATTAATATCTAATGAAGGGAGAATATAAATGAAAGAAAAATCTAAGGGTTGTTTAAATGATTTTTTTAGTAAAAATTATTTTCTGCTAATAAAAACATTTTTAAAGTGGTCATTAATAGGAAGTTTAATAGGTGTTTTTATAGGAGTAGTAATAGCTATCTTTTTAAAATCTTTAGAATGGGCAACTAATTATAGAATTAGTCATGGGTGGATTTTATTTTTACTGCCTTTTGGTGGAGCTTTAGTAAGCTTTTTATACTACAAGTTTGGAAGAAATTCAGTAAAAGGTAATAATTTAATTATTGAAGATATAAATGATTATTGTGGAGATGTGCCACTTCGTATGGTTCCTTTAGTTTTCTTTGGAACAGTTGTAACTCATTTGTTTGGAGGATCAGCAGGTAGAGAAGGAACTGGAGTACAGATTGGTGCAAGTATAGCAGAGACTATAGGGAAATTATTAAAGTTAAATAAAAAAGATTCAAAAATAATGCTTATTGCAGGAGTAAGTGGAGGATTTTCGGCTATATTTGGTACACCACTTGCTGGAACTATATTTGGATTAGAAGTTTCTGTATTAGGTAAAATGAGTTATGAAGCTTTGATACCAAGTTTTTTTGCTAGTATTGTAGGAAATGAGGTTGTTAAAAATTTAGGAGTACATCATTCTCATTATAATGTTTTAGGAGTACCTAGCATTTCATTTATTATCATTATAAAAGTAATAATTTCAGCAATTTGTTTTGGAATAGCTAGTAGATTATTTAGTCAACTTACATATAAATTAAAAGATGTATTTTCTAACAAGTTTAAGAATACCTCATTAAAAAGCTTTGTGGGAGGATGTATTGTAATATTATTAGTTTATTTAGTAGGAAGTAGAAAATATTTAGGTTTAAGTCTTCCTTTATTATCAGAATCTTTTGATGGACATGTGGCATCCTTTGATTTTTTAGGAAAGCTTATATTTACATCTATAACTTTAGGAGCTGGATATCAAGGTGGAGAAGTAACTCCTTTATTTGTAATTGGATCAACATTAGGAAATACATTGTCAGGAATATTAAATTTATCACCTTCATTTTTAGCTTCTCTAGGATTAGTAGGTGTATTCGCAGGAGCTACTAATACGCCTATTGCTTCTTTTATTTTGGGAATAGAGATGTTTGGAGCAGCAGGAGCTCCATATTTATTTATGGCGTGCGTAGTAAGTTATATTTTCTCAGGTCATACTGGGATATATAGTTCTCAAAAAATAGGAGTAGGTAAGAGTAATTTAATAAGTTTTTCTAATGATTCAACTATAGCATCATATAGAAAAAAAGAAAGATTAAAACTATAGTCAATCTAATAATTAACTTTCTATTTTTTTATAAAAGTATTTTTATAAATAACTTTATAGTATTCTTTAGAAATTCTCTAAAGAATACTATAGGTTAATAAATTGTGAATTAATTCATAAAAAATACACTTTTATAATTGTATATCAGTTAAAATCTACTTTGTTTTAAAAGAAACTTAATTTTCAAATTAAATTCGTAAAGAACTTGTAGAAAAATTATATGAAGTAAAATTTTTGAATTTTGATTTTGAAATTATTAACTGTTTATAATATTTTTAGAAAATAAATTAAGAGGTGATTTTTATGGATATAAATTTAGAGGCTTTAGTAGAATCAAATAGGAAATACACAAAAGAAGGACATGTAGCTACATATATTCCAGCTCTTGCAAAGGTAAATCCTAATCAATTAGGTATTTGTATTTATGATTTAAAAGAAAATAAAGATTTTTCAGCCGGGGAATATGATATTAGATTTGCAATTGAAAGCATATCAAAGGTTCCTACATTAATATTAGCTATATTAGATAATGGAATAGAAAAAGTATTTTCAGAAGTTGGGACAGAACCATCTGGATTTGCTTTTAATTCAATTATGAATATGCAGATAAATCATAAAAACAAACCATCAAACCCATTTATTAATGCAGGAGCTATTAAAGTAGTATCATTAATTAAAGGTAAAAGTGATGAACAACGTTTTAAAAGAATTTTAGATTTTTATAGAAAGATTATGAATGATGATGAAATTACTTTAGATACTGAAATATATTTATCAGAAAAAGAAACAGGGGATATAAATAGATCTCTTGCTTATTATATGAAAGGTAATGGAATCATGGAAGGTGATGTTACTGATATTTTAGATTCATACTTTAAACAATGTTCAGTTTTAGTTACAGCTAAGGATTTATCAAGATTAGGTGCTGTATTAGCTAATGAAGGTGTTATGCCTTGGAATGGCGAAAGATTATTTTCAATAGAAGCAGCTACAGTTGTTAAATCATTAATGACTACTTATGGATTATATGATGAATCAGGATCTTTTTCAGTTCATATTGGATTGCCATCCAAAAGTGGTGTAGGAGGAGGAATATTATCTTCAGTTCCTAATAAGTGTGGTATAGGATTATTTAGTCCAGCTTTAGATATACCAGGAAATAGTGTTGCTAGTATGAAACTTCTAAAGGAAATAGCAGATAAATTACAATTAGATATCTTTAGATAAGAGTTAGAACTTTAAATAAGTAAATAGGTTTAAATATATTTAGAATAATTAAAAATCTAAGTATATTTAAACCTATATTTTTTAGATTTTAACAACTATTTTATGCATTGAAGAATGTTTAATAATGTAGACTTTAATAACTAGATTAGCATTCACTTCATATTCAATAATATATTTTATATAAATTTAGGTATTATTTTTTAGGGTAAGGAACAATATTAAAAATAAAGTTTAAGTAAAAGGATTAACAACAACTGCATCTTTAAAGGATATAGTTTGTATTAGTTTAGCTATTGATATAGGATATTATAATTTAGGTGTTTTAGGATTTTTATTTGTATTCTTAAAATTATTAAGATTAAAGAAGTTTCAATCTAAATTTATAACTAATACTTGAGAAAATATTTTGAAATAATATATGAGAAAAATTCACAGGTTTTAGAATTTATAGATAGGATTTTCACTCAAAAAGGCATAAAATATAGAGTTTTTAGGAGAAATAACAATTAAGTTTTACAATATAAAAATGATATATAGAATAGAATTACCTAATTACATAGATGATGGTGAAATAATAAATGAATTAAGTATAAATGATGGAATTATAAAAGTAAGTGAATATAATTATCTGTAATAATTATTTATTATAAAAAAGAAATAAATTAAAAACTTTATTTTATAGTTATTATTTATGAAAAGTAGTATTTTCTATAGAATAATACAAAAATTTAAAGAAAACTTATCCAAGTGTGTCTATATAGTTATTTAGAAGAATTTATTAGAAAAACTAAGAAAAATATATTTAATTTGTTAAGATTATGAAAAATATCTTAATTTATGTTGGTATATATGATAAGATGAAACACGTCGTTGAGAGACATACAAACAATTCGCTTTCAAAATTAAATTTAATTTAAAAAATAAAAAATATTTTGAAAAAATTGTTGACAAGTTTTCTAAGTAATGATAAACTAAGAAAGTCGCTTGAGAGCGACAAAGAAATGGTCTTTGAAAATTAAACAGAAGATATTAACATAAACCAGCAATTCTTTTATAAGTAATATGAGTATAGATTAAACTTTTAAATTGAG